>USCL01000185.1 GCA_900553145.1 uncultured Desulfovibrio sp. | reverse complement strand
GCCCGGGCCGGCGCCCATTAATACATGCCCAGCGTCTTGGGGAGGAACGTCACGACGCCGGGGAAGAAGATGAGGAACAGGACGACGAGGATCAGCAGGAAAATGTAGGGCAAGGCCCCCTTGGCCACCCGCTCCAGCGGGAGGTTGGACAGGTTCATGGCGATGAACAGGTTGACGCCGAGCGGCGGGGTCAGCAGGGCTATTTCGTTGGTTATCACCCAGAAGACGCCGAAGAACACGGGGTCGATGCCCACGGACTTGATGATCGGCAGGAAGACCGGCGCGAGCACCACGATGGTCGCCAGCGTTTCCATGAACATGCCGAGGAAGAAGAGCAGCAGGGCGATGAGCAGGAGGATCAGGATGGGGTTGGTCGTGTACAGCATCATCTGGGCGGCGAGCTGCTGCGGGATCTGGTACATGGTCAGGAAGCGCCCGAAAATGGTGGAGACGCCCACGACGATGAGGATGGTCCCGGTGGAGATGTTCGCCAGCTTCATGGCGTTGAACACTTCCTTCAGGGAGAGCTTCTTGGTGATGAAGAAGCCGACGAACAGCGCGTACCATACGGCGACGACCGAGGCTTCCACAGGCGTGCACACGCCCGCGTAGATGCCGCCGAGGATGACAACGGGAGCCATGAGCGACCAGATGTTCTTCAAGAGCGCCCGTCCAAATTCGGCCACCGTGTGGGAATGCATCGTGCCCTTGTAACCGTGGCGGCGGGCGATCGTGTAGGCCGTAAACATAAGGCAGGTGCCGACCAGCGCGCCGGGCACGAATCCGGCGGTGAACAGCGCGGAAATCGAGACGTTGGCGATGATGCCGTAGACCAGCATGGGGTTGCTCGGCGGGATGAGGATGCCGAGCGTGCCGCCGGTGGCCGAAACGCCTGCGGCGTATTCGGGCGAGTAGCCGCGCTTGACCATCGAGGGGATCATGATGCTGCCCATGGCGGCCACGGTGCCGGGGCCCGAGCCGATCATGGAGGCGAAGAACATGCAGCCGAGGATGGTCACGATGCCGAGCCCGCCGCGGATATGCCCGACGAGCATGGAGGCGACTTCAACGATCTGCGCCGCCATGCCGCCGCGCTCCATGAGCGCCCCGGCGAAGACGAAGCCCACGACCGCGAGCAGAGGGAACATGTCGGAGACCTTGATGAGGTCGATCATGACGAGGGAAAGCGGGATGTCGCTCAGGAGCAGCACGGTGATCGAGGCCATGCCGAGGGAGACGAAAATGGGCGTGCCCATGGCGAGCAGGACGGCCAGCGCAATCCAGATGAGGACTTCAAGGGACATCAGAATACCTCCTCGCTGGGTACGACTAAGGGATCGCGCTTCGTGAAGATGCGCCACCAGCGCTCGACGAGACGGACGGACTGCAGCGTGAACGCAATGGGCACGGCCGCGTAGACATAGCGCATGTCAAGCATAAGCGCCCCGGAAACCATCGGGCGGTCGCTCATGCTGACGATGAAGTCCGTCCCCACGTTGACCACGATGACGCAGAAGATCAGCCAGATGATGTCCGTCGCGAGAAGCAGAAGCATCTGGCCGAGCTTCGGCAGGAGCTTGAGCTGCGCGGTCACGCGGATATGCAGGTTCTTCGAGGCGGCAAGGCTCGCCGCGAAATAGACAAGATACAGGAACAGGAACCGGCTGACCTCTTCAGACCATGCAATGGACTTGCCGCCGAAGTACCTGTAGCACACTTGCATCATCAAAAGCGTCATGATGACGCCGAGAAGCGCACAGCAAATGTACTCTTCAAGATTCTTCCAAATGGACGCCAGCTGCTCGCGCATGACTCTTTCCTCACCCGTTGAGGTTTAGCGGCCCGGAGGAGGGGGCTCCTCCGGGCTCGGCAGGCGTTATTGCGGGCGCGTGCGCCCAAGGGACTTCATCATGGTGTCAAGCAAGGAAATGTCGCCGATCTTGTCGTAGAACTGCGGCCACACGTTCATGGCCTTTTCCTGCCAGACGGGTTCGTCTTCAGGCTTGGCGAGGATCTCGACGCCCTTGTCCTTGATCGCCTTGACGAGTTCGACTTCCATCTCGGCGATCATCTTGCGGTTGTTTTCGGTGGCGAGGCGACCGCCTTCAAGGATGGCCTTCTGCACGTCCTCGGGCTGCTTCTTGAGCCATGCGGCGTTCACCACGATGGGGCCGATCCACACCTTATAATGGATCTCGGTGATGTACTTCTGCACTTCCTCGAACTTGTTGGAGGCGAACACGGGGTAGGGGTTTTCCTGCCCGTCGACGACCTTCTGCTGGAGGGCGTTGAAGGTTTCGTCCCACGCGAGGGGCGTCGGTTCGCAGCCCCAGGCACGGAACGTGTTGATCATGACCGGGTTGTTGGGCACGCGGATCTTGAGGCCCTTGAGGTCTTCGATGGTGCGGACCGGGCGCTTGCTGTTGCAGATGTGGCGGTAGCCGAGGTCGAGCCAGCCGATGATGCGGTTGCCGCTTTCCCTGATGGTCTTGGCGTTGAGCTCGTCCCAGTACTTGTCGAGGATGGCCCAGCCTTCCTGATTGGTCCGGAACAGATAAGGGAGATCGATAACATAGAGGGAGGGAGCGAAGACGGCGGCATTGTTGGAAGCCAGCGAGGCTATCTGGATGACGTTCTGCTGCACGTCCTGAAAGGCGCGTTCCTCGCCGCCGAGCTGGCTGGCGGGGTAGATCTGCACTTCCACTTTGCCCTTGGTTTTCTCTTCAACGTATTTCTTGAAGTCCAGAGCCGCCGTGTGGTGGGGCTCCTCCACCATGGCCGCCGAGCTGTGGCTGTAGCGCATGATGATTTTCTTTTCGGCCGCCGCTTGCGCGGGCAGGCACAGAATCGCCCCGATCATCAATCCTACCGTCGCCTTCCATGTGTTGGACAGTTGCATAACGCCCTTCTCCTTGGGGTTATCTGGTTAGGCCTGCGGTCTTCCGGGCTTGCCGTATGGGGTCCGGGATCGCAGACATGAGGCCTAATGGGTGGATTTCCTTACGAATATGATATGCACGGGCCGTTTTTGGATTCGTTTTTTTATAAAAAATTATGAATATTCAATGTATTATACGTTATAGTTTATATTAGAATGAATACGTTTTCATTTTATGCGTCAAAAAAATATCTTGTCAAGAGACAGAGTCTCTTTTTTTGTGCTCCAAAAAACGTAAAATACATATTTTTTATAAAAAGCAATCTATTAGAAAAGAGATTTTTTGCCCTTTCGGACGGCGTCCGGTGTACCGCGAAGAGCTTCCCGTCTTCACTGGGGCTACCTCCACGCCGGGTATCCGAAATCTATGTGTGTTCATAATATACGCATATAAAATAAGAAATTTATTTTTCGCGAGTTCTTTCCCTCTTGGTGGGGTGGGAACCATGCACAAAAACGGCCTTCGGCAGAGGGCACGGGGAGGTGAAGGCAAAAAAACCTTGCGAAGAGTCTTGACAGGGGTTTTATGGGCGGCTAAATTGAAAACGTACTCATTGAAGTACAAAATAAATGGATAATACATTGAAAAGAAACAATAAAATGAATGAAAACGGTTTCAGTAACACTCGGGCGACCATAAAGGACGTCGCCGTCAAGGCGAACGTCTCGCTTTCGACCGTCTCCCGTGCCCTCCGCGATCCGGATAAAACGCCGCCGGAAACGGTCAGCAAGGTCCGGGCCGCCGCGGAAGCGCTCAACTACGTGTACAACGCCACGGCGGGCTCGCTCTCCAAAAGGCGTTCGGACACCATCGGCATCCTGTTGCCTTCGCCCACCTACGCGGCGTTCGGCGTAAACCTGATGGCCATCCAGAAAACGTGCTCGGAGCGGAACTACTCGTGCAAGGTGGCCCTGTCCCAGTTCTCGCCGGAGGAGGAGCGCCTCGCCCTGCGGCGTTTCCACGAGCAGCGCATCGGCGGGCTCATCCTCGTCGGGCTCGACATGAGCAATGTGGACTACATGAAAACGCTGGAGGCGGCGGGCATCCCCTGCATCATCCTGTGGGAAGTGCCGGACGAAAGCGTGAACTATATCGGCATCGACAACGCGCGCTCCATCTATACGAGCGTCAAATACCTCATTGATCTCGGGCATAAGCGCATCGGCTTCCTCGTCGGCCCCATGACCTGCGCGCGCCGCACGATCGACCGCATGGAAGGCTACAAGAGGGTGCTCGCCGAGAACGGCATCCCCTTCGACCCGGAACTGATCCGCTCGCAGCCGCCGTCCTACCTGCTCGGCAAGGAATCCATGCGGGCGTTCCTGAAATTGCAGGACCCCCCGACGGCGGTGCTGTGCGTGAACGACTATCTGGCCATCGGGGCCATACGCGCCATCACCGAGGCGGGCCTCAGCGTCCCGGAGGACATTTCGGTCTGCGGCTTTGACGACATCGACATCGCCGCCTACTTCAACCCGCCGCTGACGAGCATCAAGACGCCCTGCTACGAGATGGGGCAGATGGCGGCGAACATCATGATCTCGGCCATCGAGTCGCAAACCCCGCTGAAGGTGCAGTACCTGCTCGACACCGAGCTTATCGTTCGCAGGACCTGCGGCAGGGTCAAAGAAAAATAAAAGGAAGGAACCCCGAATGGATACTCGTGAAGCTACGCCCTCCGCGGCCCAAGAGATACGCATTCAAAGTCTCGGAACGCCGGAAATCGATTCTCCGCTGTCGCGCAATCTGGCGACGGCGGGCGAGAGGCGCGTGGTCTTCACCGTGGACGAGGAGCTGGTGGACGAAGGCGCCGCGCCGCGCCCCATGTCCTTTGAGCTGGCGGGGCCCCGTGACCGGATCTACTTCGATCCGAGCAAGACGAAGTGCGCCATCGTGACCTGCGGCGGCTTGTGCCCGGGCATCAACGACGTCATCAGGGCCATCGTGATGACGGCGCACAACGCCTATCGCGTCCCCTCGGTCCTTGGCATCCGCTACGGCCTGCAAGGGTTCATCCCGTCCTACCGCTACGACGTGCGCGAGCTGGCCCCGCGCGACGTGGAAGGCATCCACGAGTTCGGGGGGACGATCCTCGGGACGTCCAGAGGGCCGCAGCCTTCATCCGAAATCGCCACCGCCCTTGAGCGCCTGAACATCAGCGCGCTGTTCATCATCGGCGGCGACGGGACGATGAAGGCTGCGGCGTCCATCCAGCAGGAGGTCGCCCGGCGCGGCAAGCACATCTCCATCGTCGGGATTCCGAAAACCATCGACAACGACATCAACTTCATTCCTCACTCCTTCGGCTTCGAGACGGCGGTGGACAAGGCTGCCGACGCGATCCGCTGCGCCCATATCGAAGCCGCCAGCGTCTTCAACGGCATCGGCATCGTCAAGCTGATGGGCCGCGAATCGGGCTTCATCGCCGCCAACGCAGCCCTTTCCATGCGCGAGGTCAATTTCGTGCTCGTCCCCGAAGTCCCTTTCAGCCTGTACGGCGAACGGGGCCTTTTCCCCGCGCTGGAAAAATGTCTTGCCGCGCATTCCCATGCCGTGATCGCCGTGGCCGAAGGGGCGCAGGATCTGCTCTCCGAGCACGAAACCCGCTGCGACGCCTCGGGCAACAGGGCGCTCGGCGACATCTCCGGCTTCCTGCGCGGGAAGATCGCCGAATACTTTTCAGCCAAAAAGATACCTTACTATCTCAAATATATCGATCCGAGCTACATGATCCGTTCCGTCCCCGCCAACGCCAACGACAGGCTCTACTGCGGCTTTTTGGGCCAGCATGCCGTGCACGCGGCCATGAGCGGGAAAACGGGCATGGTCGTAGCCAACATCATGGACAAGTTCGTCCATCTGCCGCTGGAGCTGGTGACGCGCAAGCGCCGCACCATGAGCGTGCGATCCGACCTGTGGCAGTCGGTTCTGGAAACGACCGGGCAGGGGGGCGTGATGGGCACGTCCCCCGGACCGGAACAACATCTGTAAGGAAATCGAGGCTGAACCATGAACGAGCGGAAATTGCGGCAGCTTACGGAGCTGAGCAAGGAAGCGAGGCAGTTGCTCACCAAAATGATCGGCCAGATCGGCGTGGGCCATGTGGGGGGCTCGCTCTCCCTCATCGAAGCACTGGTCTACTTGTATTACGAAGAAATGCGCGTGCGCCCCGAGGAGCCGGGCTGGCCCGACCGCGACCGCATCGTGCTTTCCAAGGGCCATGCCGGGCCCGCGCTGTACACGCTGCTGGCCATGAAGGGGTATTTCGACAAGGAGCTCCTCCTCACCCTGAACCAGCCCGGCACGAAGCTGCCGAGCCATTGCGACATGAAGCTGACCACGGGCATCGACATGACCGCCGGTTCGCTCGGCCAAGGGCTTTCGGCGGCGGTGGGCATGGCGCTGGCGGCGCGCATGGAGCGCAAGGGCTACCGCGTCTACTGCATCGTCGGCGACGGCGAACAGCAGGAAGGGCAGATCTGGGAAGCCGCCATGTACGCCGGGAGCCAGGAGCTCGACAACCTCGTCGTGCTGGTGGACGACAACGGGATGCAGATCGACGACTACACCGACGCGATCAACGCGGTGCGCCCCCTCGACAAACGCTGGGAAGCGTTCGGCTGGGCGACCCTGTGCATCGACGGGCACAGCTTCGCGGATCTCGAAGCCGCGCTGACCCATGCCCGCACCATCAAAAAGCGTCCCACCGCCATCATCATGGCCACGGTCAAGGGCAAGGGGCTTTCGGTCGCCGAAGGCAAGCTCAGCTCGCACAACATGCCCCTGTCGCCCGAAGACGTCGCCGCCGCTTTGCGGGAACTCCAATAAGGAACGAGGAATGCCGTCATGCTTGAATCTCAGGAAATGCGTAAGGTCTATTGCGATACGATGATCGCGCTTGCCAAGGAGGATCCCCGCATCGTGGACGTCGAGGCGGATCTGACCGGCGCGCACGGCATGAAGCCGTTCAAGGCGGCCTATCCCGACCGCTCCTTCAACGTGGGCATCGCCGAGGCCAATATGGTCGGCGTGGCCGCCGGGCTGTCCGCCTGCGGCAAGATCCCCTTCGTGCACTCCTTCGCCACCTTCGCCTCGCGCCGCTGTTTCGATCAGATCGCCATCTCGGTGTGCTACGCCGGGCTGAACGTCAAAATCGTCGGCTCCGATCCGGGCGTCGGCGCGGAACTCAACGGCGGCACGCACATGGCGCTTGAGGACATGGGCATCATGCGCACCCTGCCCGGCATGACCGTGTTCGAGCCCACGGACTCCGTGCAGCTCCGCAAGGCCTTGCCCGCCATCGTCGAGCATGAGGGCCCGGTCTATATCCGCCTGTTCCGCCGTCAGGCCGAAAACGTGTTCGGCGACGACTACGAGTTTGATCTCGGCAAGGCCGATCTCCTGCGCGACGGTTCCGACGTGACCCTGATCGCCTCCGGCGTTTGCGTCGCCAACGCCCTGCAGGCCGCCGAAACGCTGGCGGGGGAAGGCTTGTCCGCCCGCGTGCTCAACATGCACACCATCAAGCCCATCGACAAGGACATTGTGCTGAAGATGAACGAGACCTGCAAGGCCATCGTAACCGTTGAGGAGCACTCTGTGATCGGCGGCCTGGGCTCCGCAGTGGCCGAGGTGCTGGCGGGCCATGACGGCGCGAAGTTCGGCATGGTGGGCATTCAGGATAAGTTCGGCAAGTCCGGCAAGCCGGATCAGCTGTTCGAGGCTTACGGCCTGACCGCCGCCAACGTGGCTGCAACGGCAAAAGAGCTGCTCAAATAACAGGAGGAGTAATCAGGAGATTTTCCAGCTGCACGATATCGACACCCAGATCATCGCCGCCAGTATTCGCAATCCGATCCACGTGATCGACTGTGCAAAAGCAGACGCGGATATCGCTACTGTACTGTACAAGGTGTTGGAGCAGATGACAAAGCATCCGCT
>USCL01000184.1 GCA_900553145.1 uncultured Desulfovibrio sp. | reverse complement strand
TTGGAGAGGGGGAAGGGGAAACTTTCTCCAGAAAGTTTCCCCTTCCCCCTCTCCAATATAAACGTTTCCTAACCCCGCATGGCGAAGTTGATGATGAACATGGCGGTGATGAGCCACATGAAGAGGCTGACCTCGCGGGCTCGGCCGGAAAGGAGCTTCACGGCGGCGTAGCTGACGAAGCCGAACCCGAATCCGCTGGCGATGCTGTAGGTCAGCGGCATCATGATGATGGTCATGAAGGCCGGGAAGCCTTCGGTGAAGTCATTGAAATCGATGTTCATCACTTCCATCATCATGAGCGCGCCCACAATGAGCAGCGCCGGGGCCGTGGCGAAAGCCGGAACCAGACCGATGAGAGGAGCGAACACCAGAGAGATGGCGAACAAAACCGCCACGGTCACCGCGGTCAGGCCGGTGCGTCCGCCCTGCGAAATGCCCGCGGCGCTTTCCACGTAGCTGGTGACGGTGGACGTGCCGAGGAAGCTGCTGACCACCGTACCGATGGAGTCGGTGACGAGAGCCTTGTCGAGGTTCTCGATGTGGCCTTTGTCGTCCATCAGCCGGGCTTTGCGGGAGAGGCCGATGAGCGTCCCCATGTTGTCGAACAGTTCGACGATGGTGAACGTGAAGATGATCGAAATGATGCCGTACTTGAGCGCGCCCATGATGTCCAACTGCATGAGCGTGGGAGCGAGGCTCGGGAGGGAGAAACTCATGATGCTGTCGATGCCGGAAGGCGTCGGGGATACGCCGAGCACCATGCCGAGCACGGTGGTCACGAGAATCCCGATGAGCAGGCTCCCCTGGACATTGCGGGCCATGAGTCCGGCCGTGATCATAAGGCCGCAGCAGGCCAGCAGCGGGCCGGGCTGGGTGACATGGCCGAGGGCGACCACCGTGGCATCGTTTTTGACCACGATGCCCGCGTTCTGGAGCCCGATGAAGGCGATGAACATGCCGATGCCGACGACGATGGCGTATTTGAGGTTCATGGGCACGGCGTCGATGAGCAGCTGGCGGATATGCGTAACCGTCAGCAGCAGGAACACGATGCCCGAGAAGAACACAGCGCCGAGGGCCACGGTCCAGTGCAGGCCGAGGACGCCGCAGACGTAATAGGCGAAGAAGGCGTTGAGGCCCATGCCGGGAGCCACCGCCACCGGGAAATTGGCCCAGAGGCCCATGGCGGCGCTGCCGATGACGGCGGACCAGACCGTCGCGGCAATGGCGGCTTCCTTGGGGATGCCCGCGTCCGACAGGATGCTCGGGTTGACGAAGATGATGTAGGCCATAGCAACGAAGGTCGTCAGACCGGCGATGATTTCCGTTTTGACGGTGGTTCCCTTCTCGCTAAGCTTGAAAACCCGTTCCAGTATGCCTTTTGTCTGGGCCATGGGCGTTCCCCGGTGGTTGATGGTTTCGGATGATTCCCCCTAAAACAGACAATCCCTGTACATGGGAATCATGCACAGGGCAAGTCTGCTGAAAAACACGGCTGATTTTGCTCAGTTTTGATGGTGCCCGCAGGGCCCGTCCGGCTTGCGGAGACAGGCGCAGGCGTTTTGCGGCGGCGTGTCGTTGAGGACGCTTTCCACGGCGGCGATGATGGCGTCGTAGCCCGTGCAGCGGCAGAGGTTCCCGGCGTGACCGCGGCGGATTTCCTCGCGGGTGACGGCCTTCCCCTTGTGCTTTTCGACAAAGGCGGTGCTGCTCATGACGAGGCCGGGCGTGCAGAACCCGCACTGGACGGCCCCGGCGTCCACATACGCCTGCTGGATGCGGGAAAGCCGGTTGCCCTTGGCTTCGCCCTCGGCGGTGCGGATCGCCTTCCCGTCGGCCCAGACGGCCAGAAAGATGCAGGAATCCACGGGGGTATCGTCGAGAAGCACGGTGCACGCGCCGCATTCGCCGACGCCGCAGCCTTGCTTGGAGCTGGTCAGGCCCTCGGCGCGCAGGACTTCGAGCAGCGAGGCGCGCACGTCGAAGGTGATCTCCCGCTCCTTGCCGTTGACGGTACAGCGGATGGTTTTCAGCATGAGGCGGCCTCCTGAAGTTCGACGGCGCGGACGACGCATCGGGCGATGACGCGCTCGGCCAGCGTGCGGATGATGTGCATGCGGAAATCCCGGTTGGCGCGCCACGAGGTGCGGGGCTGCACGTCCACCTCAACGGCTGCGCTGACGGCGGCGAGGGTGGCGGGCAGATCTCCGGGCGTCACGGAACGGCCCAGCGCGGCGGCTTCGGCGTTGGGGCAGCGCACCGGGATCGGCGCGGACACCGAGTAGGCCAGCCGGATGCCGGAAATGCCCGTCCCGTCGAGTTTCACGGCGGCGGAACAGCCGATGGTGGCGATGTCCATCGCTTCGCGCATGGCGTATTTATGGTATGCCGCGCCCCATCCCTGCCAGTCTTCAGGCCGGAACTCCACGGAGAGGAGCACTTCGCCGTGCCCGAGGGCGACCCTGCCGGGGCCGGTATGGAAGCCGAGGGCGGGGACAGTGCGTTCCCCTTCCGGCCCGATGATGTTGAGATAGCCGTTCAGCGCGAGGACCGGCGCGCAGGTGTCCGCGGAGACGGCCCCGTTGCAGAGGTTGCCGCCGATGGTGCCCATGTTGCGGATCTGCGGCCCGGCCACGCTGGCGGCGGCTTCCCCGAGCACGGGGATGCACTCGCGGACGATGGGGGATTCCTCAATGTCGGTGAAGCTGGCCCCGGATCCCACGCGCACGGCGCCGTCCGCCCCGCGCGTGATCGGTTTCAGTTCGGGCAGGCCGTGGATGTCCACGAGCCGGGAAAAGCCTTCGAATTCCCGCAGCTTGATGAGGACGTCGGTGCCGCCCGCGATGAGCCGGGCCTCCGGGTCTTCCCCGAGCAGCCGGATGGCATCCCGCACGGACTCGGCTTTTTGGTAGGATTCTATATCGAACATGGATGGTCCTTTGGGTTGAGGATACCGGGGGCTTTTTGAAAAAGCCTTCTCCCCCGAACCCTTCCCGCAAAAACTTCTGCTGGCGGGGAGGGGACGCGGAAGGGGTTCAGGAAGGGCATGCCGAAGAAAAGGCGCTGTCCCGTTTTTTCAAATGAGCGGCCTTCGCTCAAATCTTGCTCGGGGTTTGCCCCCGGTCGGCCCGTTATTTCATACAGCGCCGTCCCGAGGCCCGCATACGAAAATTTTTGAGGGAATATGTCTTTAACCCGCAACGTCCCCAATCAATCCGGCCTTCACAAATGCCTCGAACAGCAGTTTCGGCGTCATGGGGATGGCATTGACGGCGACCCCGGTCGCGTCGAGGACGGCGTTGCGGAGCGCGGGCGCGGGGCTGATGAGCGGCGGTTCGCCGAGCGACTTGTTGCCGTACGGGCCTGAGGGCTCCTGCGTCTCCACAAAAGCGCATTCCAGATCCGGGATGTCGCAGGTCGTGGGGAACTTGTAGTCCAGCAGGTTGTTGTTGTGCACGCGTCCGGTGGCGGGATCGACGAGCAGTTCCTCATAGAGCGCCCAGCCGATGCCCATGCCCATGCCTCCGTGTACCTGCGCGGTGGCGAGCGCGGGATTGATGATCACCCCGGCGTCGTGCACGTTCAGGATGTGCACGATGCGGACCTTGCACAGTTCGATGTCCACTTCCACTTCCGTGAAGCAGCCGCCGAAGGAGGGAGGGTTCTGGCGCGTCTTGAAGGACGCCTCGGCGGAAAACTGCCCCCCGCGATCCTTGTTGTAGAAGGAATCCATCGCCAGATCGTGCAGCGTGGCCACGACCGTTTCCGGGCTGCGGACGAAGACCACGGCGTCCCCCTGCGGGGTCGGCGCGATGGTCAGGGCTGCGGGGACGTGCCCCGTCATTTCGGCGGCATAGGCGAGGAGCTTGCGGCGCAGCTCCTCCGAAACGGCCTGCACCGCGGGGGCGCAGGTATAGGTCTGGCGGGAGGCGTAGGCGCCCGGGTCCCACGGGGTGATGTCCGTGTCCTGCGTGGAGATGACATGGATGTTTTCATAGGCGACGCCGAGCGTTTCCGAAACCATCTGGGCGAAGGCCGTGTCCGCGCCTTGGCCTATTTCCGTCGCGCCGGTCATGAGGTTCACCGTGCCGTCCTGATTCAGGATGAGGCGGGCGCTGCCCGGTTCCACGTTGGCCGGATAGGTCGCGGTCCCGTAACTGAACGCGGACACGCCGACCCCGCGCCGCAACGGGCTGCCCGTGCGGACGGCTTCTGCGTTGAAGGCCCTGCAGGCGGCTTTGCGCTCGTCCCAATGGAACCTTTCGCGGCCTTCCTCGAGGCAGTCGCTGATGCCGAGCGTGGCGACCGGCTTGCCGTTGAGCGGGGAAATGTCGCCGTTGCGCCCGGTGTTCTTCAGGCGGAAATCCAGCGGGTCCATGCCGAGCGCACGGGCCGTGTCGTCCATGAGGCATTCGATGGCATAGGCGGTCTGGGGCGAGCCGTACCCCCGGCAGGCCCCGCCCACCGGGATGTTGCTGTAAAAGGTCTTGGCCGAAAAGCGATAGGTGGCGTGCGGATAGACGTAGCAGACCTTGGAGCCGCCCGCCGCCGCGATGGAGTGCCCGTGCGAGGCGTAGGCTCCGGTATTGGAAAGCACGTCGAGCCCGTAGCCGAGCAGCTTGCCGTCCTTTGTGACCCCGGCCCGCGCGGTCATGGCGAAGGCGTGGCGCACGCGCGTGCAGAGCATGCACTCCTCGCGGGTCAATTCCATGCTTACGGGCGCGCCGTCGAACTTCATGGTCAGGAAGGCCACGATGGGTTCGAGCACCACGTCCTGCTTGTTGCCGAACCCGCCCCCGATATAGGGCTTGATGACGCGGACGGATGACCACGGGATGCCGAGGGCCTGCCCGACCACGCGGCGGCAGATATGCGGGATCTGGGTGGAGCTGACGATCACGATATGCCGCAAGTCGTCCATGTAGGCGTAGGCCGTCTGGTTTTCCAGATGGCAGTGCTGCATGGTGGGCGTGCGGTACGCGCCTTCGACCACCACGTCGGCGGCGGCAAGGGCTTCGGCGAGCGTGCCGTTGCATTCGAGGGTGTGCTGCTTGAGCAGGTTGCCGTCCGGATTGATGGCGGGCTGGAGCACGGGCGCGCCGGGGGCGAGCGCCGTTTCCGCCGAAGTCATGACCGGAAGGGGATCGTACTCCACCTTGACGAGATGGGCGGCCTTGCGGGCGGTGAGGGCGTCGCGGGCCACGACCACGGCCACTTCGTCGCCGTAATAGCGGACATGCCTGGTCAGCAGCAGGCGGTCGGCCACGTCGCCGTGCGACGGGTCCATGGAATAGGGATGCCCTGCGGTGGGGAAGAGGAAGCCCGGCACGTCATCGGCGGTGAAGACGGCCTCGACGCCGGGCAGGGCCAGCGCTTCCGAGGCGTCGACGGAAAGCACCATGCCGTGGGCGATGGTGCTGTGCACATAGGCGGCGTGCCGCATGCCCGGCAGGCCCATGTCGTCGGTGTACCGGGCCCGCCCCGTCACTTTGGCTTCGGCATCCAGCCGCTGTTTGGATTGTCCGATTGCCATGCCGCTTCTCCTGTTCTTCTGGTGTGCGAAATGTTTTATGATGTGGCGTTCTACGCTGTGGGCGCGCTCTTGTCCACAGGGCAGTGCAGGATGCCCTTGCGGATGTAGCAGGGGCGGTTGAAGCGCCCGAGGATGGCTTCCAGCACGCCGCCGCCGATGGCGAAGGCCTTGTCCGAAACATGATGGCAGGCCGTGTTGTCGCGCGGGTCCACGTCACCGACCTTGATCCGATCCGTGACGGGCGTTCCCGAGCGCAGGAGGCCGCGGATGACTCCGCCGATGACGGTGCGGATCTCCTTGGATACGCCGTCGGCCTCAACGGTGGCGACGACGTCCCCGGCCTTGACGTGATCCCCGATGTCGTGGCGGCTGAAGAAGATGCCGGTCTGGGAGGCGCGCAGCACGCGCTCGGTGGTCATGCCCACGATGTCGCCGGGGATGCCGGTATCGGGCTCCGCGCTGCCCGAGTACAGGACACGCCCGAGATTGTGCCCGCGGTTGGTCTCAATGATGCAGTGGACGTCTTTGCCCACCGTGAAACCGGGCCCCACGCCGATGACGAGGGGCGCGTCGGTGATGTTGACCCCGATGTTCCGTTTGGCGAGCGTGGCCTCGATGATCACTTCGGGGCGGAGCCGGGGGATGGTGACGCCCCGCGGGTCGACCATGACCGGGATGCAGCCCGAGTCCCAGAGCGGGGCGATTTCTTCAGGGCGGGGGGCGATGGCCGCCGTAATGCCTTCCACCGTGCAGAGCCCTTCATAGACGGCTTCGGAAAAGGCCACCCGGCGCCGGACGGCCATCGGATGCGGCGTTTCCAGAATGATCAGGTGGCGGAAACCGGAACGATAGAGTCTGAGCGCAATGCCGGTGGCGATGTCCCCACCGCCACGGAGAAGGATGGCGAACCGTTGGTATTGGTACATGTTGCAACTCCTGCTGCCGGAAGAAAGTGTTTCCGCCCAATATATACGCAGTGGCATGATGACACAACTAGACCTTGCGTTCCTGTTGTCACAATCCGCAGCGGGGCCTGCCGTTTCCGGGCCGAACCGGTGCCGTCCGGCATCGGCGGCTTGTTGTGCCCGTGCCCGCCCTGCGTTCGTTGGGCGTCCTTTTCCCCGGGCCGGTGCCATGCGGCGGCAAGAGGTTCGTGGCGGAGGCGGGCTTCCCATGATGACGGGAGAGCCCGCGGCATCCGCGGGGAGGAGCGGATCCCCGGACGCCGCGGGCTTGTGGAGGAGCTTATTGGTTCTTTGGCCCGGCGAACGGCTGCCTGCGGGCCAGCAGGCGGAAGAGGGTGGCGGCCTCCACCGCGCCGGACAGGGCGGCTTCGTCGACGTCGCCGTTCAGCGTCACCTTGCCCGCGCAGAGGGTCCCGCCGTCGAGATGGGCGGTGAGGGCGTCGCTTTCAAAGGTGAAGCCGTCCGCTTCCGCGCTCAGGGAGAACGCCTTGCCGCCGCGCTTGCCTTCCAGCCGTGACGGCCCGGCGAGCCGGTAGCCGTCCGAGGCGTTGTCGAAGGATTCGCGGGACAGGTGGATACGGGGCTTGTCGCGGTACGGCGCGCCTGCGGAGGGGCAGAAGGTGGCGCAGTTGCCACATTCGTTGCAGGCGTCGGCGATGTTGACTATCTGGTAACTTTGTTCGAGCCTCCGGTTGGAGAGCGTTTCCACGCGCACGCCGTCGCCGTCGCGCACCGCGATCTGCACGGGGTGCGGCAAAGGCAGGGAGAGCAGGGCGACGTTGGCCCGGTTGGGGCAAACCGTGGTGCAGACGTTGCACACCAGATCGCACTGGAGGCAGCGGCGGGACTCGTCCATAGCCTCTTCCTCCGTGAGGGTACGGATGGCGGGGTCGAAGTCCAGCCTGTCTTCCGGGCTGCGTTCGGGCAGGGCCGGGCCCATGACGCGGGTGGCCTGCCGGATGCGCAAACCGTCAAGATCCGGCCTCCGCTCGTCGGACGGGGTGGCTGTGGCCGCCTGCGCGGACAGCCCGAGGCGGGCAAGGATGGCTTCGGCGTCGCGGCGTCCGTCGGCCACCGCGTTGATGAGGGTCGATGCGCCGCGCACGGCGTCGCCGCCCGCGAACACGTTGGGGAGGGATGTCTGGCCGGTGCGGGCGTCGGCCTTGAGCGTCATCGTGCCGGGCAGGAACCCGGCCTTCACCCGCTGGCCGATGGACACGATGATCGTATCCGCATCCAGCGTGAACGTTTCATCCGTCGGGGCCGGACGGGGCCGCCCGCCGTCGGGATCGGGGACCAGCCGCATGCGGCGGCAGCGCAGGCCGGAGACGCGGCCCCCCTCGGCCAGCACCTCTTCTGGAGCGCACAGTTCCACAAGGCCCACGCCCTCATCCAGCGCGGCTTCGATTTCTTCGATGTCGGCGGGCATTTCCTTGCGGGTGCGGCAGA
>USCL01000183.1 GCA_900553145.1 uncultured Desulfovibrio sp. | reverse complement strand
AATTCGCCGCCCACGGAGGACTCCTTGAGCTGGTCGTCGATAACCTGCTCCATCGTGTCGGCGCAGGCCTTGGCGATGCGGAGCTTCACCGTGTCGAGGTCGATGCGCCGCATGGCCTCCTGCATGGCCATCTGCTGCATCTTCTGCATGGCAAGGTCGTCGGGAACCGCGTTCTGCGACTGCAAGAGCTGCATCTGTTCCGCCATGACTTCCTGCACGGCCTGCATGAACTCCGGGGACTGCTCAACAAGCTCACCGGGAATTTCCGGGTCCGGCGTGGGCTGGATGGCCCAATTCTTTGAGCGCGCCGGGAACAGCAGGTCCATAAGCCGGGCCACCATCATGTCCACCTTGTTCGTGGTCATCCGATAGTAGACCTGCGACCGCTTGAACTTCTTCAGCCGCTCCATCACCTCGGCGGGATACTGCCCCCGGTACTGCATGAGGTCTTCAAGCCACCGCTCCTCAATGAGCTTGCGGGAAGACTCGGCGGTCGAGAACTCGCGCTTGAGCTGCAAGGCCAACGCATTGAGCCGGGCGGACGCAGCGGCGCGGGCCTCGCGCTCCAGCTGCTCCGCGTCTTCCCGTTCCATCGCGGCGTAAAATTCGTTTTCGGCTTCAAGCGGTATCTGAGTCATGACCGTTCCTCCACCACGCCCCGTTCAATCTTCCGCAGGAACCGGGTCTGCATGGCGTCCAGCGCCGTGCCGCCGGAATAGCCAGCCATGCCGACAATCCCGACGATGAACCCCATCGAAAGCCCGCTGTCCTCCAGCACCGCGAACATGAGGAAGGCGGAAAAGGCCGCCATGACCGCCGAGAGCAGAAAACCGCCCACGGAACGGAACCCGAAGCGTGCCCATCGCACGAACGCGCCGGTCACGGAAACGCCGATGAACGGCAACGACCGTTCCAGCATCTCCCAGAAATTCCAGTCCTGCATGTCGCTCATCGGCCCCCACGGATAGCGGCCTTGTCCGCATTGCACGAGCCGAGCGCCTGGCGCAGGTCCAGCGCGTACTCGACCAGATCGGCGTTGGTCGCGCCGGTCCACAGGGGCACGGGCGTTTCCGCCGTCAGGTACGCCGGGGCATCCTGCCGGATCACGACGGGCATGGTCGCCACCGGCTTACCTGAGCAGCCCGTCAACGGCAGGAGGCAACACAGTGCCGCCCCAATCGCCAGTCTGCCTGTCATTGCGCATGGCCTCCCGCAGCTTCACGCGCTGCCGTTCCCGGTCCTGTTCCAACGCCGCCAGCTTCCCTTCACGTTCTTCAAGCGTTTCTTGAATTTTGGCATGGGCCGCCGTCATGTCCTCGAGCGCGGCTCGGTTTCGCTTCGCGCTTTCCTCCCATGTTACGGCGTCTTGCCGGGCAAGATCCCGCTGCTCCGTCACGATGAACGCAAACACGCCGAGAGCAAGGCAGGCCACGGCAAAGACGGCGCAGGCGATGCATTCGATATTCATCACCACTCCCGTTCCGGCCCCATATCGAGGTGCACGAAGTTCTCGTAGTCCCGATGGCCGATGCCCCGGAACCCGCACTTACGGGCCAGCTTGATGAATGCCTCATGCCGCTCTTTCGGCATACGGACATCAAAGGCGAGGGTCAGATGCTGCGAATGCGCGACCCCGCCCACTTCCTTGTTGTGCCTGAAGCAGCGGTGACCGCAGTTGATGACGAGGGGCTCGCCCCACATGTCGCGGAGCCGCTGGAGCGCGTCCATGCTCGCCTCGTCCACGACGATCTCCCCGCAGCATTTGCAGGCGATCTCCTTCGGGGTGAAGTTCGGCCATTTCCCGGACCAACGGGCTTCGGTGTAGTGCATGAAAAAACGCTCCTGAGTTTGGTCAGGAGCGTAGCACGGGGTTTTCCGGCGGAAAGCCTGATGGGGGGCAGATAGGGGGCTGGTGAGGGGCTGGTTGGGGGTTGACAGGATTTTCTATTAACTGAGAATAGGGTTATTTCTGACGAACAAAGAAAAGAGGAGAGAGTATGTCAGGAGTGGGAAGGGTTCTAGCCTGTGTAGTCGTTGTGATCATCCTCCATGTTTTGAAATCTCTTTTTATTGATATACCAATGGGATGGAAACATGGAGGTGGGGCCATTCCTATGGCAATCTTCGTGGGTGTCTGTGTATGGTGTGTCATTAAGACATGGAAAGGACTAGGAAAAAAAGAAAATAAGCCAACCGAACAACCTATTAACACAAAATCATCACAAGATATTTTCTATATTCCACCAGAACAGGCTATCAAATGTCCTGAATGTGGAAGGGATATTCTCAAGTCGAGCTCATATTGCCATTATTGTAAGTCTTTTATATCTAGAGATTCTGTTAATGACCGTGAGCAACCTGCCAAAAATACAGAAAAAAACATTAACACGGCTGTAACAATAGTCGATAATCAAAAAAAACAAAACGTTGTGCTTTTAAGTCCCAATGCTCTTATTGGGGAAGAAATTTTGGCAGAATTTAAAGAGCTTGTCGATTTATCTCCCCGTGCAGCCGCTATGGCTCTCGAAAATTCTCCCATAGGGGAATGTCTCCGTAAACGCTTGCGGGAGTATGGAGCCTGTAGCGCGATGGACCGCGCGGATATTTTTCTGCTTCTTAAAAAGTTGAACTTAGAGGAACAGAATAGATAGCCTTGACTTTCACTCCCGCGCTTTGACGAAGCCGTCATGAGTATCCCCGTCTTCACCGCGCTGGAAAGCCGCGTCTACAAGCAAGCCCCCGCCCCCCCTTCTCCGGCACCCGCGTCGGCGCACAGTGGGAACGGTACTTCACCGAGCGCATGACCGTCGCCCTGCACTTCCTTGACGACAGGCTGCCGGACGAGAAGAACCCGGCAATGCTCCTGCTGGAATACGCCCGCGCCATGAGCGCTCGGTAAAGGAAGCCCCCGGTTTGCAGCCGGGGGCCTTTTTATAGTATTTCATTGCAACAGTTTTTATAAGTAAATAAATCAGGAGGATTAAGTAATGCAAAAGAATTTTTTTAAAAAATTCTTATCGAGAAATAAGATAGTTATAGATGTTATTTCAACAATTGTGACAATGATTTTATCTTTTGGAATAATATTTAATATTTTAGAAATGAAAAAAACAAACTGATATCTCACACATGCCATCTCTATGGTTTTCAAAGGTTTATTTCTCTGGTAAATCCGTAATACATCATAAATTAAATCCAAATACAATAATATATGATTCTTCAAATCAAAACTGCAAATTGTATAACTTAGGTAATGGTCCAGCGATAAATATAACTATATGCTTTAAAATAAATCCAAAAGCTATAAAAACGATACAAAATCAACTAGAAAAAGAAAATTGTGATATGCGTTTAGTGTATAATAGTAATGAACTATATTTATACAGAAAATCACATTTTGAAAATACAAAATATAATATTAATAACTATCAATCATATTCATATATACTTCCAGATAAAGATGGATATGAAATACATATCCCATATTCACTAAAAATAATACTTACCATTATAGCAAACCTTGTAGTTTATAAAAATATGGATAAAGATTTTTCTGATGGCGTTAAAAATACGTTTTCTATCTCAGTAAAATACAACGATAATCGCTCGAAAGAATTACATACATTATATTTTTTATTTTCTCCTGAGCTCATTATTGGCTCGGAAGGCAACATTTATCGAGCAACATTTATTCCTTCATTGAAAGAGGATATTCCCTTTTGATCATTTCCCTCCCTCCACACCTGCAACCTAACCGCCTCCGCGCTGTACCGCACCTTGCTCCCCTCACCTTCCACGGCTATGGGTGCCCCCTGCCGCACCCATAGCTTGATCTGCCTCTCGCCCACCCCGAAGGCTTCCTTGATCTCCGCTAGGCTCCGCAAAATCCTCGGCGCGTAGACGACCATTACCTCCCGTTCCGCCATCTCAGTACCCTCCGAGCCTGTCCGCCGGGCCAAGGTGTTCCCTCGCTTCCCCGCGCCGCCGGTTCAAATCCATCTCGGCCACGGCCCACAGAAGCGCCGCGGCTCCGGGGTAATCCGTCATCCGCCTGTCCACGTCCCCGATCCCAAGCCGCTGCGTCTCGGACGCCGCCGTGCAGTCCGTCCCGAAAAACAGCGTCTTCTCCCCCACTATCCGCTGCTGAAGGATGCCCAAGTAGAAAGGAAGCACCCGCTCCCCACTCCCGTTCCATGCCTGCGGATCGGTGATCCGTATCCTCCGGCGGCGTTCCCGGCGCAGGTCGTCGTTGATGGCATCAAGAAACACCACACGCCTGTCGTCCCCCGGCGTAATGACGCACGACACCGACCAGTCCTCGTAGAGCCTGACCGCCATGTCCACGAGGTCGGCCACATCGCCGGAGCGATACTCGTTGAGCACATGGACATGGTTGTGAACGTTCAGCACGGCGGGCCGTCCGCGTATCTCCCCGAGCACGATGACGCATCCCTGCGCGATGCCGTGAGGCCATGCCAACGCGGCAACGATGCGCGAGAACTGCCGTCCTGTACGGTTTTCCAGAAAGAAGGTTTCCTGCGTCATGGCGTCGCGCAGTGTACGGATGTACGGCATGTCAGCTCCAGTCGGCCCCGGTGATGAGGTTCCCTCCGGGGGATAGCAGTTCGGAAAGGGCGTCACAGGTCGGATCGACCTGATCGTCATGAAGATGGGTCCCCACAGGGCTGAACGATGCCAATTCGCCAAGATATGCCTGCAACCACAGTGCCTTTTCAGGTACCCAAAGGCGACCTGCCCGGATGTACGGAAGGACATCATTGACGCGGGATACCTTATCCTTATCGCGCTGTAGCGGAATGACGGGGATACTCGTTTCCCGGCGCAATGTCTGGATAAGCCCCGTGCCGGATACCTTGTCCTCGACAAAGAACCCGGCGAAGCGCACGGGATTGGTGATGCGGTTCGGGCGGTGACGCTCGTAGAAGGCCTTCGCCGCGCTGATGAGGTCAGGGGCCTCAAGACGATCACGGACCAGATCGAGGATATAGACATTTTGCCCATCGCACCCCGCTAGGATGAACACGGTATAGTCGTTGTGCTGGCCTGTTTTCTGAGCCGTGTCAGTGAAAATACCAATACTCGTGATGCCTGCTGGCTTGACCCCGAAGTAATGTATCCAATCGAGCTTGATCATTGCCCCGCCGGGCGGCGTAGGTTGCTGTTGGTACTGCGAGCTGAATGTGTATGGGTCCGAATCACGCAAGGCAAGCAACCCTTCCAGAGATTCCTTATCCGGCCAATAGCTCCGCGCGTTACCCGTCCCTTCTCCCGGCACGGCCTCAATAACGAGTTGCTCAAAGTCCAACCCCAGACGCCCGGACAATGCCAGTGCCGAAGGGTCGTCCTCATGGACACGCTGCATGATCATGATGACCGGGGTGTCGTCCGTAGCCCGGCGCGACCGGACGGTGTTCGTCAGCCTCCGGTTCGCCGTCTCGCGCTTGGACTGGCTCCACGCATCCTCCGGCTTGATGGGGTCGTCGATGATGATGGCGCCGGAAAAACCCTGCTCCATGAACCCGGCGCGAAAGCCCGTCACCTGCCCGCCGGTGGACGTGGCGTAGACACCGCCCGCCGTCCGGCCTCCGGCCTCGATGCTCCACCGTTTCTTGGCCTTGGTGTCGCGCCGGAACGCCAGCGGCCAAAGCTGCTGAAAAGCCTCCGTTTCCAGTATCTCACGGGCTGACGTGCTGTTGAGTGAAGCAAGATCGTCAGAGTATGAAAGATGGAGAAACCGACAGTGCGGGTCACGGGCAAAGCACCACGCCATAAATGCAATGACCGCCAGCTCGGTTTTGGAACTCCCCGGCGGCGTGTTGATGAGCAGGTTTCGCACGTCCCCCCGATACACGGACATGAGCGCGTCCGCGATTTGCTCGTGATGCCGGTTGACCCGGAAGGTCATGCCCGTCCGTGCCCGGAACATGAGCGCGACGAACGCGAGGAAGTCCCGCTCGCAGGCGTCACGGATGGCGGCAAGGTGGGCTGGAGTGCAGCGGGAGAGCAAACCCATCAATCCGCCTCATATGAGCCGCGCAGGGCCTCCCGCAGCGCGGAATCAGGGGCGGGAATTGATGTGGCCACGGCTGCCGCCTGCGCGCTGGCCTGCTGGCTGACGTTGACCGTGGTTCCCCGCTCCTGCTGTGGGGCGAGGTTCCGGCGGCCACGGGTCATGGTTTCCCACTCCTCGGGGAGTTCGACCTTGGAGAGTACGGCATGGGCCTTGAGTATGAGGGCCTTGTCGAATTGGGCAAAGAGATGGTCGGCTTCAAGACGTTCGCGCACCACATCGTCGATCGTGGCGCGAAAAGTTGTGGGCAGGTCACAACTTTCTTGCTCAACTTCGTATAGCGCCCTAATCGCACTGACCTTTTTCTCGACAACCCCACAACTTTTTCCTTGCTTCCAACCCTCTTTCCGGGCGCGCTTCGATGCGGCCTGCTGTGATACCCCGAAACGTCTGGCGACCTCCCCAAGCGACACGCCCCGGACTTCATATTCCGCGCGGGCCTGCTCCCACTGCTCAGACGTCAGCCGGGCCATGCCCCACCTCATGCTCTCCATTCGCCGCGCGGATGGACGTGGTGATCAGGTCGAGAAGTTCCTGATACACGCGGTCGGGAGTCTCCTTTTCCACGGCCTGCACGACCTCCTGATACTCCTCGCCAATAACGCCGAGCGCGTGGTACTTGCCCTCCGCAAAGACGGGATGCTTTCGCCGCGCTTCCGATACGCGCCGGGCAATGTCCTCGATGAGCCTGTGCCCCGCAGCCGCGCTTCCGTTCCCGATGATCAGTTCCATTTCAAGCTGGTTCACAATATCCCCCACATACATCCATTCCGGCACGTTCATCACATATCAACCACCGGAGCCGGGCAGTCCCAAACGTCCTTCCCCTCGGCCTTCCGGTCGTCCAGATTGATGCCCTTCTCCACCTTCAGCCGCTTGAGCCTGTACACCAGCATCCCGACGCCGCCCACCGTGCGCCGGAGGGGACCGAATATCGCTATCCGGTTCCGGCCCACGCCCCAGACGTATGCCTGCACCTCAACCGCCCTGTGCAGCGTCGCCGTGGCCTTCGCCAGCATATCAAGCCTGCCGCCGGTAATAGGGACGATCACATCGGCTACCCGTTCCCTCATGCTCTGCCTCCGCTTGCTTGGGGCAATGCCCCGGTCAGATAGTTTTCGACGACTTCCCGCGCCTCCCACCAGCCCTTGCAGACCTCGACGCGATACCCGGCCTGACGGAGTGCTGTGATCAGCTCCTTCTGCTTATCCTGAACCGTCCCCCCGCGTTGCCGTTTCATCTCGATGTACAGGCCGTGGAATCCCTGCCGGGGCGAGGCAAGGAACACGTCGGGGACGCCCGCCACCACGCCCTCGGCCTTCAACCGGGCCCCGGTTCTCTTGTCCCGGCGCCCGCCGTTGGGGATGTGATACATGACGAAGTGCCGGGCATACGGCGTTCGCTTCCACCAATCGAAAAGGGCTTTCTGCTCTTCCGACTCGGGAGGGCACGGGGCCCGCTTCGCCGGTGCGCGCCGGACGGGGGCCGGTTCGCTGGAAACGCTCCATGTCATGCGTCGTTCTCCTACAGCGCCCGTTGCAGGACGCTCCTGAAATTCGCCGGAATGGGCAGCGGCTTCCGGCGGTCAAACTGTCCGGCCTGATTGTCCGGCCTCACGCCATGCCGCCACTTCTCCATGAACGACAACCCCGCCCTCCAGCCTTCCTCGCGCTGCGCCTGCGTCGGCACGTCGATGACGGGATCGCCAAGCAGGGGGCCACGGGCCGCAACCGGCACAAGCGGGGGCGGTGCGTCCGCCACATCCTCCCATCGCCGCCCGGACAGCCACCCGGCCAGCATCTTCGGCGTCTTGCCCCGCGCCACAAGGTCGGGCCTGCGCGCCGCTTCCTGTTGGGCAGCCCGGCAAATAACAGACACAAGGGACTCGGCTAGTCCTT
>USCL01000182.1 GCA_900553145.1 uncultured Desulfovibrio sp. | reverse complement strand
CGCAGGGCACGCGCTTCCGTCCACCTAATGGCGCGCCGCATATGGACCCCACGCCGCGCTGGGGACACAGCAGCCCCGCGAGCACGTTGATGAGCGTCGTCTTGCCGGCGCCGCTCGCACCGACGATGGCCGTGTGCTGGCCGCGCGCGATGCGGAAGGAGAGTCCCTGAAGGACGCCCTGACCCTTGCGGTAGGAGAACGAGAGGTCCTGTGCTTCAAGGAGTGGCATCTGGCTTGCCGCATCTGCATTGCGGAAAGATGCCTGCGCTGGTGCGGGAATCCTCTCTGGCTCGCCTGCCTTTTCATCCGTCGCCGCTGTCTCGCCAATTTGCCGCTCTGGCAGGAAGCGGGCGGCTAGCAGGCTGCGGCGGCCCTGCCGCACGGCTTCGGGCAAGGTGCGGAATTCGACGAGCAGGGTCTGCAGTACGAGGAAGTAGACGCAGAGGTCGATGCCGCTGAGCGCTCCGTCGGTGACGCGCAGGATTAGGAATACGAGCAGGGCCATCAGCACGGTGGTGTCGAGCAGGTTCTCGGCGGCATCGCGTTTGGCATCGCTGCGCGCGAGCTGCAGAGAGCCCTGCAGCAGGTGGTCGGCTGGCCCAGCGAGGCGCTTGAGGGCGGGGGTACAGCCCGCGCAGATGAGCTCGTCGGCACCGCCTGCGGCGTCCAAGAGGGCGCTGCGGTAGGCGGCGTCGCGCGTGCGCTGCCTTTCTTCGCCGGTCTGGCGGCTGGCGCAGGAGAGCACGAGCCGCGCGAGGTAGAGCGCGGGCAGGGCGAGAGCCCAGGGGCCGATGACGCCAGCGAGCAGCCAGGTGGTCAGCGCGGTGATCGTGCCGATGGCGGCGATGGGCAGCAGGGCGCGGACGTAGAAGTCGCGCAGCTCGTCGGCGCCCGTCAGGAGGTCGTGCAGGAATTCGCCCTGGCGCGCGGGACCGCTGCGAAGCGGCAGGACCTTGGCGGCCCTGTCGTAAAAAGACGTGCGTATCTCGGTCAGGATGCGGAAGGCCATGCGGTGCGAGAGGTAGCGCTCGCCGTAGCGGAAGACGGCGCGGCCGATGCCGCAGGCCCGCACGGTGGTGATGCCGAGCGCGAGCGTGTATAATGGCGGCATCAGGGCGGCCGAGGCCACGAGCCAGGCGGAGGCGCCGAGCAGTGCGAGGCCCGTGAAGAGCGCCATGAGGCTCACGAGCAGCACGGGCAGGAACTCGAAGAGCGTGGTCAGCCGCAGGAGTTTCCATAGGTTTGTCATGGGCGAGCACCTCCCTTGGGAGCCGTTGCTCTATCTGTCTGGAGCGCGTCAAGGTCCAGCACGGTGTCGGCCATGGCCTGCAGGCGCCCGTCGTGGCTGATGACAAAGAGCGTGTGTCTGCCGCCCGCCTTCAGGGAAATGAGGAAGATCGGGATTTCCGGGCTGTTGTTGAAGCGGTCCACCTGATCGAGGCGGTCCTTGCTGGTGCCGTCCAGATAGCAGAAGGGGATGTCCGTAAGCTGGAGCCAGCCGCGGATGATCTGGAGCATCTGCACGAACTGCGAGAAGACCAGCACCTTGTGGCCGCCCTCCACCACGTCGAAGATCATGTCCTTGAAGGCCTCGAACTTGCCGGACGGCAGGCTGCCGGTGGAGAAGCCGGGCATATCCACCTTGAGCAGGCGCGGGTGGCAGCAGATCTGGCGCAGCTTGAGCAGGGCGTCGAGGATGGACATCTGGCTCTTGGCCATGCCCTTGCTTTCGACGTCGGCCAGCACCTGATCGCGGAGCTTCCGGGTCAGGGCCGTGTAGAGTTCGGCCTGTTCGTCCGTCATGTTGCAGTACGTCACGCTTTCGATCTTCGGCGGCAGATCCTTGGCCACTTCGGCCTTGGTACGCCGCAGTATGAACGGCTTCACGCGAGAACGCAGGTATTCGAGGCTCTCGCCGTCCCCGTCGCGGATCGGCTTGACCACGCCGCGCTGGAACGCGTGCTGCGAGCCGAGGAAACCGGGCATGAGGAACTCGAACAGCGACCACAGTTCGAACAGGTTGTTCTCGATGGGCGTACCGGACAGGCACAGGCGCATCCGGGCCTTGATGGAGCGCACCGAGCGGGCCGTGATGGTGTTCGGGTTCTTGATGTTCTGCGCTTCGTCGAGGATGATCGAGTTGAAGTAGTGCTTCTCCAGTTCCTCAAGGTCGCGGCGGAGCAGGGCGTAAGTCGTCACCACGATGTCGGAGTCCGCCACCTTGCGGAACATGCCTTCGCGGCGCGTGCCATAGATGATCAGGCGCTTCAGGTGGGGCACGAACTTTTCGGATTCGCGTTCCCAGTTGGGCAGCACGGACGTGGGCACCACGATGAGGTTCGGCCCTTCGTGCCCGTGGTTGACCATGTGCTGGATGAACGACAGGGTCTGGATGGTTTTTCCGAGGCCCATTTCGTCCGCGAGGATGCCGCCGAACCCGTATTCGCTGAGGAAGTTCAGGTAGGAGACGCCCTGCAGCTGGTAGTTGCGGAGGGTGGCGGTGAGGCCCTTGGGCGTATTGACGGGTTCCACCTCGGTGAAGTTCCGCACCTTTTCGCGCAGCGAGTTCCAGAAGGAGTCCGTTTCCGCGTTGGGCAGATCGTCGAGCAGGTTGTCGAGCACGGGCGCTTCAAACTGCTTGAACTGGCGCTTGGGGGGCTTCGTGGGATCGAAGCCGAGGGCCTGCAGCTTGTGGGCCAGCTTTTCCAGCCACGATTCGGGCAGGCTCGTGTAGGAGCCGTCCTTGAGCTGCACGTAGCGGCGGCCGCGTACCCATGCCTTCCAGATGCGCTCCAGAGGCAGGTGCTGGCCGTCGTATTCCACGTCGATGTCGAGGGTGAACCACTTTTCCTTTTCGTTGCTCTCCACCTTGGCGGAGATGATCGGCTGCGACATGCGCACCTTGTAGCGGGTGAGCGCCTTTTCGCCGTACACGCGCCAGTTTTCCACCAGCGTGGGGTAGGAGTCGAGCAGGAAGGCGATGGCCTCCTCCGGCTCCATGAACCACAGCCGGGTGCTTCTGGGCTGGAAATGCATTTCCGCGAGCTGCGCCATGAGCGCGGCTTCTTCGGTCTGGTCGCGGCGCACGAGGAAGGTATGCCCTTCAAAGACGTAGCTGCCCGTCTGGAAGTCGGGGTTCGGGCCGGGGAGGATGAACTCGCCGTGCACCGTTTCATAGGTATTCTGGACTTCGAGCGTGAGCAGGCTGCCCTCCTCGTCGAGGAACAGCTTGGGATCGTAGGTCGCGGGCTGGAAGATCGGGCCCATGATCTTGAGGAACTCGTCGGGCTCGTAGAGCTCGGAGGCGGGCAGGCGCGCCCACACCCGGTCGAGGAATTCCGAGATGTTGTCCTGCGGGACGACGGGGTGGTCGGCGACAAGCTGCTTCACCAGCGAGGGCGAAAGGCTGGTCTGCACCGGGTAGAAGCTCTGGTTCCAGCACACCCACAGGGGCATCTGGCCGTGGAAGGTGATCTCGCTGTCCTCTTCCGAAATGGAGAAGGGCTTCTTTTCGCCGCGCTGGAGGAGCACGTCGAAGCGCAGCCCGTCCTCGTCGAGGCCCGGGCGGAGCTTCACGGTGAGCGGCGTGCTCACGATGGTGCACGGGATGTCCGTATCCTTCCAGAACATGTAGTATTCGCGGCGGATGGCCCAGAAGAACCACGAGACGAGGCCTTCCGGGATTTCAATCCGGTGCCCGTAATAGTCGAGGTAGTGGCCGATCTGGCGGGCGACCTGCAGCAGCTGGGGAGACTGGTCGCACCACTCGGGATTGCGCAGGATCTGTTCCAGCGACGTTTCCTGATGGACGGAGGACAGCCCTGTCTTGTTCTGCCGCGCCCGGAAGAGCGCCACGATGAGGCGTCCCGGCTCGGGGTAGAAACGGAAAATGAAATAGTGGCGTCCCGTTTCCGGCTCCAGCGAACTGGAGAAGAAACTGCGGAAGCTCTGGCGCCATTCGGTGTTGAGGCGCTGCGGCTCCTCGGGCGCGCCATAGTCCTTGTCGAGATCCGCGAACATCTTCAAGGCTGTGGCGGCCACGTGACGGCAGACGCCCATGAACGCTTCATGGCAGTTGCAGTTGTACGAAATCTGGGAATCTCCCGGATTCAGCATCAGGTGGGGCGAATAGTTCTGGAAGTCCTCGCCCTGGACGATGCCTTCCACGTCCCAAGTGTCGCCTTCCTTACGGATGGTCAGCTTGTGGACGCCGCCGCCGTTCAGGATTTCCTGCCCCGTGTCCTTGATGTATTCAGGGACGGAGTCTTTCAGGAAGCCCTGGATCAAGGCTCTGGCGGCATTTTCCTCGCGTACGTTCATTTTTTCGGATGTCCTTGCTTCTCTCATGGCACTTTGCAAACAGCGTATCCTTGTTCGTTGTGCATAAGCCTCGTCAAAAGGCAACTCCCTTGTCGACCGTCAGTCTTTGGGTACGGATGCTTGCGGCATAACTGATAAAGTGGGATGAAGCCCCGGGCAGAACGATGCGCTCCGCAGGGTGCGGGGAGCATGTGCAGAGGTATAAGCGACGAGTCTTATATTATCGTTGTATGCCAAGAATCGTCTGTTTTCAAGGGTGCGCAAGTATGTTAAGGCCATTTTCGAGAAAATATTTACAAATGACCCGGAATGCGTATGAAAAAGATCTTCTTGATTCTTATTTTCACTTGTTGGGCGCTGTTTTTTACGGCGCTTGGGCCTGTTGCGCCGTTTGCGGCGGAGACGGCATCCCCCGCTGCGGACGGCACGCCCGTCACCGGAGGGCGCATCCTGATGGGCAGCATCGGCGAGCCGTCCAACCTTATCCCTTATATGGCGTCCGATTCCGCCTCGGGCGAGATCACCGAGCTCCTGTATGTGGCTCCGCTCAAGTACGACAAGGATCTGAATGTGGTGCCGTGGGCCGCCGCGTCCTATGAGGTGCTTGAGGACGGCAAGCTTCTGCGCTTTGTCCTGCGCGGCGACATCCTCTGGGAGGACGGCGTGCCCCTGACGGCGGACGATGTGGCGTTCACCTACAAGCTCATGATCGATCCCAATACGCCCACGGCCTATTCCGGGGATTTTCTGGCCATCGAGTCTTTCCGCAAGACCGGGCGCCTGTCGTTCGAGGTGCGGTATGCCAAGCCTTTCGCTCGCGCCCTGATGACATGGATGGGGGCCATCCTGCCCAAGCACGTGCTCGAGGGGCAGGATATCATGACGACGCCCGTGGCCCGCAAGCCCATCGGCGCGGGGCCGTTCCGGCTTGCCAAGTGGGACGCCGGTTCCGTGCTTACCCTGACGGCTTCGGATACGTATTTCGAGGGCCGTCCGAATCTGGACGAGGTGATGTACCGGATCATCCCCGATCCTTCGACCATGTTCCTTGAGCTGAAGGCCGGGAAGCTCGACATGATGTCCCTCTCCCCGCAGCAGTACCTGCGCCAGACGCAAGGGGCGCAGTGGGAAAAGGATTGGCGCAAATACCGTTACCTGTCGTTCAGCTACACCTTCCTCGGGTTCAACCTGGAGCATCCTTTCTTTAAGGACGTGCGCGTACGCCGGGCCATCTCGATGGCCATCGATCGCCAGTCGCTCATCGACGGCGTGCTGCTCGGGCAGGGCGTGCCCACGGTCGGGCCGTACAAGCCGGGGACGTGGGCTTACAACGACAAGCTGACGCCGGTCCGGCAGGACGCGGACGAGGCCCGCAGGCTGCTGGATGAGGCGGGCTGGAAAAAGAACAAGGACGGCCTGCTCGAAAAGGACGGCAAGCCGTTCCTGTTCACCATCCTCGTCAACCAGGGGAACGACTCGCGCATCAAGGCGGCGATCATCATCCAGAGCCAGCTCAAGGCGCTTGGCGTCACGGTGCACATCCGTACGGTGGAATGGGCCGCCTTCATCAAGGAATTTGTCAACAAAGGGCACTTCGACGCCCTTATCCTCGCGTGGACGATCACGCTCGATCCGGACATCTATGACGTATGGCATTCCTCGCGGGCCAAGCCCGGCGGGCTGAACTTCACGGGCTACCGCAACGCGGAGGTCGACGAACTGCTTGTGGAGGCCCGGAGCATGTCCGATCAGGATCGCCGCAAGGAGCTCTACGACCGCGTGCAGGAGATCCTCGACGCCGAACAGCCCTATTGCTTCCTCTACGTGCCCTACGCGCTGCCCATCGTGCAGGCGCGGTTCCAGGGCATCAAGCCCGCGCCGATCGGCATCAGGTACAATCTTGATCGCTGGTGGGTTCCCAAAGACTTGCAGAGGTACCATGTTCGGCCTTAGAGTTTGTATACCGCCGCACAAAACCTTGCGCGGCGGCGATCATGCACCATCAGCCCACAGGACGAGTCCATGAGTACAGTTGAAGCTCCCGCCTCCCATCTTCCCCTGCCGATGCAGAACATCCTGAGCCGGCTGGCTGCCAATTCCACGGAAGCGGAACAGGCGCTCGTCCGTAAAGCCTATGCCTACGCCGCCGCCGCCCATGCCGGGCAGGTGCGGCTTTCCGGCGAACCCTATCTTTCGCACCCGCTGGCCGTGGCCGAAGTCCTTGCCGAGCTCGGCTTCGACGCCCATTCGGTGGCCGCCGGGCTGCTGCACGACACGGTTGAAGACACGAAGGTCACGCTTGAAGAGGTCGATGCCGAGTTCGGCGAGCAGGTCGCCGACATTGTGGACGGCGTGACCAAGATCAGCATGATGACGTTCGACAGCAAGGAAGAGCAGCAGGCCGAGAACATCCGTAAAATGATCCTCGCGATGTCGCACGACATCCGCGTGCCCATCGTCAAGCTGGCGGACCGCGTGCACAATATGCGGACGCTCGATTTCCAGAAGGCCCACAAGCGCCAGCGCATCGCGCAGGAGACGATGGACATCTACGTGCCCCTCGCCAACCGCCTTGGCCTGCACCGGCTCAAGCTGGAACTCGAAGGGCTGAGCTTCAAATACCTGCACCCGGACGTCTACGCCCAGATTTCCGACTGGCTGGAAAGCAATCAGGTGGTCGAGCGCCAGCTCATCGCCAAAATCATCGCAAAGCTGGAGGGCATCCTCGGCGCCAACCAGATCGAAGGCACGGTCTGGGGCCGCATCAAGCATATCTACAGCATCTACAAGAAGATGACCGAGCAGAACCTCACGCTCGACGATATGCACGATATTCTGGCTTTCCGCGTCATCGTCAAGGATGTGCGCGACTGCTATGCGGTGCTCGGCCTCGTCCATGCCCAGTGGAAGCCCGTGCCGGGGCGTTTCAAAGACTATATCTCCATGCCCAAGGCCAACGGCTACCAGAGCCTGCACACCACGGTCATCGGCCCCGAAGGCGAACGGATTGAAATCCAGATCCGCACGGAGGAGATGCACCGTCTGGCCGAGCACGGCGTGGCCTCGCACTGGATGTACAAGGAGCGCCACCACGCGGTGAGCGTCAAGGACGCCCCGGAATTCGAATGGCTCCGCGAAATCGTCAACCGGCAGGGGCAGGAATCCGACTCCAAGGAGTTCATGCACACGCTGCGCATGGATCTCTTTAAGGATGAAGTCTACGTCTTCACGCCCGCCGGGGACGTGAAGGAGCTCCCCGAGGGCGCGACGCCGCTGGACTTCGCCTTCCTCATCCATACGCAGGTGGGCAGCCAGTGCGTCGGCGCGAAGGTCAACGGCAAGCTAGTCCCGCTGAACACCGCGCTCAAGAGCGGCGACACGGTGGAAATCATCACCGACAAGAACCGCCGCCCGAGCCGCGACTGGCTCAAGATCGTCAAGACCGCCAAGGCGCGCAGCCGTATCCAGCAGTACCTGCGTACCGAGGAGCGCGCGGCGGCGATGGGCCTTGGCCGCGAAATGCTGGAAAAGGAAGCCCGGAAGGCCGGCATCAACCTGAGCAAGGCCGAAAAGGACGGGCACCTGAGCACGCTGGTGAACAGCCTTGCCGCCGGGTCCGTGGACGAGCTGATGGCCTCCGTCGGGTATGCGCGCTTTACGACCAAGCAGGTGGTGAAGCGTTTGCAGGCCATCGTCTCGCCGCCGG
>USCL01000181.1 GCA_900553145.1 uncultured Desulfovibrio sp. | reverse complement strand
TGCATGTTTTCCAAAATATATCCATCTTTGCAACGCTATTTAGCTCCGTTACCTACAGAGTAACGGGCTTACATACAGAACATTACGTTCTCAACAGAGCGCTTTACAAAATCAACTATCCGCATATTAGCTTCATCAATTTTCCGATTACGGAAAGGTTTGAGATAAGTCTCAGTCACCGTAATGGATGAATGCCCCATCGCTTCCGAGATAATTCCGGGATGAACCTCACAATAATAAGCCGTCGTAGCCCATGTATGCCGTGCCGTATAAGAGCTCAGCTTATCATTAAGGCCCAAAACTTCACCCAGCAACAACAGCTGACGGTTAAAATTGCGCAAAGCCAGTTGGTATTCATGATAGGCTTCCTTCGTTCCTTCACTGCTCTTAAGTAAAGGGAACAAGTAAGGAGAAGAACTATCAACATCCATCTGTCTCTTCAAAAGCAACATTGCCTCAGGAGTCAGTGTCACCGACAACGGACGCCCCGTCTTGCGCCTGCGATAAGTGATCACGTTATCACGCAAATCACTCTTGCGCAAATAGGCAAGGTCGACAAAAGGCAGGCCGCGGAGCAAGAACATCAGTATAAACAACTCCTGCGCACGACGCATAGCGGGAGTCACCGCGGAATATCGGGGCAGACGAGCGAAGACTTTACCCATATCGTCATCACACAACGCCCGCTTGCGGTCCGCACGCGTGCCGGTATACACCGAGCGAAATAAGTGCGGTATATAACGGACCTCTCCCGAATCCACCGCACGATTATACACCGCACGGAAAGTACGTAAATAAGTAGATACAGTATTCCAACTGCATCCCCGGCCACGAAGGTGAACTTCGAAGCTCTTTAACCACTCAGGGGTTACCTCATTAAATGTAAAATCCCCTTTCCCACGAAAAGCAATGATGGCATTGAGACTGCTACGATAAACGTGTGCAGTTCCAAAGTTTCCCTCCATCTGTAGCCCCACTGCTACTTGCTTCATAAATGCTACTACTTTCAACATTACTCCTAGTATTTTATAATTCACACTATAAATATACAAGTATTTTCGCAACCTCAGCCCTAAAATACTCATATAATTATTCACTTATTCTCCTTGTTGGTCTCCGGAAAGACAAACATCATCAAAGACAAACAAACAACAAATAAAATAGAATAAATGATCATATCTACCTATTTTCAGCTTTCGCAATAAAGTATTTTTATCCAACATATTACCCAAATATATAATTAGAAATAGTAATAAATTAAATATATAATTACGTTCAACAATAAAAAGAACAAAAAACAAAATAGTTAGCACAATATAACCAATAAAATTACGTACATTTGCAGCACTTTAAATATTAAATAAAATCAGTTGCATATTAATTAAACGAATAACATGAAAGAAGAAAAAGTAGTGACAAAAGAATACGTTATTAATGGTTTTAAGCATTTCTCTCAGTTAGCCATGGAATATTTTCCGGCACATTCCGGCTACAGTGCAGCCAGAAAGAGCATGCGTGATAAAATAGACGAGAACTTGCAGCTTAAGTCGGAACTGGAAGCAGCAAACTACACTGATCACACGATCACCCTGAGCCCAAAGATGCAGCAAATCATTTGGGCATATTGGGGACCACCCTCCATTTCACTACCGGAAAGCTGCCCGAATATACCGAACTGCACACATACCGACCGCCTCTAAAAAGCGAAAATCGAACTATATATTTTTAAATATATAATTATTCTTTATATTATTATGGTTCCACGATGCGTTCAGGCATGTTCTTTTCGACGGAGATAACATTCGGCATATCAATGCATTATATCACATCCGAGGGTGTTCCACAGTGCGTTCCACCGAAAAGAGTTTTTCCGCCCTCCGAATAGAGGCTCTGTCTTATCCAAACGGAGCTTCTATTCGGTCAAAACAGAGCCTCTGTTCGGAAGATTCAGAGCCTCTGTTTTTATTCGTTCCTCTTCCCGCATTGCCCGTAACAAAACATCTATAATGCAATATCAAAAGGTTATTTACGTCCCGACACGTCCGCACAGGTCCATCCGTTTGGGATTCTTCCAGCAAGCGAACTAATTTTGAGCAAAATTTTAAAACTGAATATATATGCAAGAAATGAATCCTCATATCACCGGGCATGGATACATTGTTATTCCCAAAGCTCTACTGATAGAACAGTTTGCAAGTTGCGAGAACCGTGAAGGAGAAATAGAAGCTTTCTTGAAACTTCTTATAAAAGTCAACTATACGGAAACAAAACACACCGACTACTGGCACAACACTATTATGTGCAAAAGAGGCGAAAGCCTGCACAGTTATCGTAGCTGGAGCGTCATTTTCCACTGGTCGACAGGCAAGACCTACCGTTTCATACAGCAATTGAATGCTAAAGGAATCATCGAAATCATTCCTCACGACGCCGCCACCTTCCTGCACATCCGCGTCGTCAACTACGAGAGCTGGACGAATGCCCTCGCATTCAACCCCGGCAAACAACAGAAAAAAAAAGCCAGCGACGAAAAGTTCCGCCTCTTCTGGGACGACTACCACAACATCATGCAGCTCCCCAAAGAGAACATCGCCAAGGCGCAGCGTATCTGGAAAAAGCTGAGCGAAAAAGAACAGCAGCTCGCCATCGACAATATCGAAGAGTATTATTATCATCAGACAAACGTGAAATTCACGTTACATGCCTGCAGTTATTTATCCAATAAAGCCTTTCTGAATGAATATGAATACTGACAACAGAGTTTCTCCGCAGGCTCCGGAGATAGAAGAAGCCATACTGGGCGCCTGCCTGATAGAACAGGAAGCCATGCCGCTCGTAGCCGACACGCTGCGTCCGGAAATGTTCTACAGCATGCGTCACCAAGTGATCTACGCCGCCCTGCTGGCCATGTACCAGGCGGGAATGAAGATCGACATCCTCACCGTAAAAGAAGAGCTTGCCCACCGGGGCAAGCTCGAAGAAGCCGGCGGAGCATTCGGTATCACGCAACTGAGCAGCAAAGTAGCCACCTCGGCACACATCGAATATCACATGCAGATCGTACACGAGAAATACCTGCGGCGGGAAATGATACTGGGACTCAACAAACTCCTCGCCTGCTCCCTGGACGAAACAATGGACATAGCCGACACGCTGATAGATGCGCACAACCTGCTCGACCGCCTGGAAGGTGAATTCGGGCACAACGACCACATGCGCGACATGGACGCACTGATGACCGACACAATGGAAGAAGCCGAACAGCGTATCCACAGAGCGCGCCATGACGGCGGGATCAGCATTCCCGCCCCCGCCCCCGGGCACTTCGCCACCGATGCCATGCGCGAATGGTTCAGGGCCCACATGACCCCGCAACCCATCAAGCCCTATTTCGATCCCATCGACGTCCGCGTCCCTCAGGGCAACGGCGTCCCCGTAACCTACGTTTCCTGCACGCCCGTCAAGCTCCATCCCATCGCCCTGTCCGTGGAACGAGCCCGCAGGCTTCCCCTTTGGCGCGTCATCGAAATCGCCTCCGGCCACAACGTCCATCTCCACCGTCCCGACGACGTAGCCGAAATCCTTATGGAGTGCGCCGAACGGACATGATGCCCCATTCCGCCAGCTGAACAAGAAAGCCCTTTTGGCAAAAACGTCCGGTGTCCGCATCAAACCGGAGCCGTCTCTTTCCCTGGAACCAGAAAAGGCCGCCCTTCCGGACGGCCTTTTTGCATCATTTTATTATCGACGTTCTGAAACGGTGTGCCCGCAGCCCCAAAAGGCCTTTAAAGGAGATGGGGGCAACGCTCAGTGACGAGGTGAGAACCGCACGGGAAACAGCCCTTCGGGCGTTACAGATAGAGATCAAGCAGCCCTTCGGGCGGGGTGATGCGGATGATTTCGGTATCAAGGTCGATGTCCGCGACAAATTCGGGCACGGCGGGGAGCAGGATTTCCTTGCCCTCCGGCGTCAGGATGGACCAGAGTTCCTGCTCGCCGTGGAAAAGGACGTGATCCAGCACGCCGAGCTTCTGGCCCGTTGCATCGAGCACCACGGAAAGCCCGATCATGTCGTGCAGGTAGACCTCGTCCTCATCAAGCTCGGGCAGTGCGGATTCAGGCACGAGCAGCGTCTGACCGCGCAGGAATTCGGCGGCCGTGCGATCGGGGGCTTCGACGAACCGGATCAGCGGCACCCCCTGATGCATGCGGACGGTGTCGATCTCCATCTTGCGCGGAGTTTTGTTCCCGGCTTGAAGGTACACCACGTCCCCACGCAGAAGTTCCAAGGAATCCGCGTAATAGTTGACGCGAACCTCGCCACGGATGCCGTGGGGACGGGCCAGCGTGCCTATTTCGACCAAGTCGGCCGGGATGTTGCGCTGTTCCGCCACGGGTTACTCCACGATTTCCAGCATGACGCGGCGGTGGGCCTTGGACGAAGCGGCTCCGAGCAGCGTGCGGAGCGCGCGGGCGGTCCGGCCCTGCTTGCCGATCACTTTGCCAAGATCTTCTTTGGCGACGCGCAGTTCAAGGACGGCTCCCTGTTCCCCTTCCACCTCGACGACCTGCACGTCCTCAGGCTTGTCCACAAGCCCTTTGGCGACAAATTCCACAAAATCTTTCATAGCGTACCTGACCTGTTCGGTGAGGGAAAACAGTTCCCGGCGACATACGTTCTCGAGGAAAAAGCCCCTTCTGAACATATCGTCGGAATGTCTGACGCGGAGCCTCTCCACCCGTGCGTATACGGACAAAGAGAGGGAAAGGCCTTGCTCTCCCGGCTCCCTTGAACATCAGCATATAAAAAACAAGCGACCCGAGCCGACCCGCAGAGGCCGACCGGGTCGCTGAAAAGCCGGACTACCCAAAGGCGACTAGGCGTCGGCCTTCTTGGAGTACTGCTTCATGAGCGAACGCACGGTGTCGCTCATTTCGGCGCCGAGGTCCATCCACTTCTGCACCTTGTCGGTGTCGATCTTGATGTCGGCGGGGCTGACCTGCGGGTTGTAGTAGCCGAGGAACTCCAGCGGACGGCCGTCGCGGCGGCTGGCGGTGTTGGTGGCCACGATGCGGAAGAAGGAACGCTTCTTGTTGCCCATGCGGGTGAGTCTCAGTTTAACGGACATTGGAACACTCCTATTGGAATCGTATAAAGTTGTTGCTCAAGGACAAGGGGAATGCCTTGCGACCTGCACGACAGGGCCGGAAACTCGCCACCAGCCTTTCGGCCGGGGAATAACCGACCGGGTGCCGACGCGGCCCGCAAACGGAAGAGGATCAGCGCTTTTTCTTGCGCTTCTGCCGTTCCGTCTTTTTCTTTTTCGTGGCGGACTTGCCGCTGCCCGGAGCTCCGGGCAAGCCGGGCATCCCGCCCATACCGGGTAATCCGCCCATACCGGGCAGACCACCCATCCCGGAAAGGCCGCCCATGCCGGGGAGCCCTCCCATACCGGGCGGCATCCCGCCCATTCCCCCCATCCCTTTGGGCAACGGAGGCATCTTTGGCCTGCCGCCCTTCGATTTGGGGTTCATCACCTGCTGCATCATCTGACGCATCTGGGTGAACTGGCGCAGAACCTGATTGACCTGCGCCACGGTCGTGCCGGACCCGGAAGCGATGCGCTGCCGACGGCTGCCGTTGATGAGATCCGGATTCCGGCGCTCCTTCATGGTCATGGAATTGATGATGGCCTCGGTGCGCGCCATTTCCTGTTCCGGGACCTTCAGATCGCCGAGCTTGGAGGTCAAGCCGCCAATGCCGGGGATAAGCTTGAGAATGCTTTCCAGCGACCCGATCTTTTTCATGCGGCGCATCTGGGTGCGGAAATCTTCAAAATCGAACGTGGCCTTCTGCAGCTTCTTGGCCATGACCTCGGCTTCTTCCGCCTCGAAAGAGCTTTGCGCCTTTTCGATGAGGGTGAGCATGTCGCCCATGCCGAGGATGCGGCCCGCCACGCGCTCGGGGTGGAACACCTCGAGATCCGAAAGCTTTTCGCCGACGCCGACGTATTTGACCGAAGCGCCCGTCACCGACTTGATGGACAGGGCCGCGCCGCCGCGGGCATCGCCGTCCATCTTGGTCAGGACCACGCCGGTCAAGGCCAGATCCTTGTTGAAGGCTTCGGCCACCGTCACCGCGTCCTGACCGGTCATGGCGTCGGCCACGAACAAAATTTCCTGCGGCTGCACGGCGGCCTTGATGTCCACCAGCTCCTGCATGAGCGGAGCGTCGATGTGCAGGCGGCCCGCCGTGTCGAGGATGACCACGGTGCACTGCTGCTCTTTGGCGTCTTCAAGCGCGGCCCGGACGATATCCACGGGCTTCATGTCCGCCGAAGAGGCGAAGCAGGGGATGTCGAGCTGCCGGGCGAGCGTACGGAGCTGATCGATGGCGGCGGGGCGGTAGACGTCCACGGGGACGAGGTAAGGCCGCATCTTCTGCTTACGCAGGAGGTTGGCGAGCTTGCCCGCCGACGTGGTCTTACCGGAGCCCTGAAGGCCCGCCATCATGATGACGCCGGGCTGCGCGCCGCGCAGGTTCAGTTCGGTGGTTTCGCCGCCGAGCAGCGTAACGAGTTCGTCATGCACGGCTTTGACGAGCTGCTGCGTCGGGGTCAGGCTCTTTTCGACTTCCTGACCGAGCACGCGCTCGCGCACGCGTTCCACGAACTCTTTGACGACCTTGAAGTTGACGTCGGCTTCCAACAGGGCGAGACGCACCTCGCGCAGGCCATCGCGGATATTTTCCTCGGTGAGCTGCGCCCGGCCGCTCAGGGAGCGGAACGCGCTGGACAACCTGTCAGACAAACTTTCGAACATGAACTTCTCCGTAGTGCAGGAACTTCACAATTTGCAAGCCCCAGAGCGTTACCCATCTTTCCCCCAAAAGTCAAGCTTCCGGCAAAGATTCCGTCATGCACGGGGAGCCCGGGCCGCTCCCGGAAGGGGGCAACGGGCCAAGCGTGATGCCTTTTTCCACGGCATAGCTCCCCGACCACGCGCACAGGTCCCGCAGCACCGGGGCGAGCGCCCTGCCCCGCTCCGTCAACGCGTACTCCACATGGGGCGGAACGACCGGATAGACCGTCCGGGTAAGGAGCCCCGCCCCTTCCAGTTCACGGAGCTGGAGCGTCAGCATTTTCTGGGTAATGTCGCCCAGCTTCCGCTTGAGTTCGCAGAACCGCTTGGCCCCGCTCTGCAGGTGCCAGAGGAGGACCAGCTTCCACTTGCCGCCCACCAGTTCCATCGCCAGTTCCAGCGAACACGCATATTGAGGTTTAAGCTGTTTCATGCCGCAAGCCGCCCCTTGGTATCTTTTTAGGGACTATATGATAAAAATGTGCGTACTTGCAATAATGAATCGTGCCTCTATAGTACAGACAAACAACTTTGGAGGTTTGCCATGAACGATTTCCTTTCGCTTGCCCTAAAAAGGTATGCCGTCCGCTCGTATCTCCCCAACCCCGTCGAGGCGGAAAAGCTTGATCGCATCCTTGAGGCGGGACGCGTGGCCCCTACGGCGAAAAACAACCAGCCGCACAGGTTCCTCGTCGTGCAGCATCCCGAAGGGCTGGAAAAGCTTTCCAAATGCACCAACGTGCAAGGCTACCCTCTGGCGATCATCGTCTGCGGCGTCCCTTCCGAAGCGTGGGTGCGCCCCTTCGACGGCAAGGGCATGGTCGACACCGACACCGCGATCGTGGCGACGCACATGCTTTTGGAGGCGACGGATCAGGGTTTGGGAAGCTGCTGGATGACCCGTTTCGAGCCCACGGCCATCCGGGATCTGTTCCGCATCCCCGAAGGCATCGAGCCGGAACACATCCTCGCCATCGGCTACGCAGCGGAAAACGCGCACCCCTCTGAGCGGCACACCAGCCGCAAGCCGCTGGCGGATCTTGTTGTCGAGGAATCTTTCTAGGAAAAAATTGGAGGGGGAGAGAGGCCTTTCTGGAGAAAGGCCTCTCTCCCCCTCCAAACCTCCCCCCCCTCAAAGACTTTTCTATGGGTCAACCGCAAATTAGGAGGCACGCCATGCCGTTTCGGAAACATCCGTCTCCCGGTTCCGCAAAAAAAACGGGGGATGTCCCGCCCTCCTTATTATACAGTTACGGCCAATCCTTCTGATTCCCTTTATTGATGCCCAGCGCAACTCCCCCATGATTCCCCAGAATGGCAATAGGGATTCAATAAAGGGAAAAG
>USCL01000180.1 GCA_900553145.1 uncultured Desulfovibrio sp. | reverse complement strand
TGGCGCTTTAAGGGAAAAGAAAAACCTGTCCGGTTGCTGACAACGGCACTCCAGACAGGCTTTTTTCATTCTTTCCACCAAGAAAATCATTCAAAAAATCATGATGGAGGAAAATGGGGCCTCAGCTCTTCAATCGTCTTTTCAGACAACGGGACTCCCCCCGCGCCGCCTCCCCACCAGTCGAAGTTTTCGCGGGGAAGGGGAGGGGTTCGGGGAGCCTTTTAAAAGGCTCCCCTTCCCCTCCCCGATTCTCTTATCTCTTCAACATCTCCACAGCCTTGTCCGCGACGGGGCCGGGCAGCATCTCGGTAAGGCAGCGGGGATCGGGGCAGTGGTTGCGGTTGCAGTGCTGGCAGGGCAGGTTCAGGGCAATGTGGGCATGCTCCGGCGAGGGGAACGTCCACCCCGGCGTGGTCGAGCCGAGCACGGTGAGGGTCGGCGTGTCCACCGCCACCGCGATGTGCCGGGGGGCGGAACAGTTGCCGATGTGCAAATCCGCTTCCGCGATGCAGGCCGCCATTTCCCGCAGCGACAGCATCCGATCCGGCAGGAGCAGCGAACCGGCGGGGCAGCGGCGTGACAATTCCCGAATCTCCTCTTCCTCGCCCGGCCCCCAGAGGGGCAGGAAGCGCAGGGAGGCGTCGCGTCCCGCGAGGATGCCGACCAGCTCGGCGTAATGCGCCAAGGGCCAGCGGCGCGTGGGCTGGCGGTGCGTGGGGTCCAGCGTAATGAGGCGCTGGCCGGGCCGTAACCCCGCCTGAACGAGCAGGGCGCGCGCGAAGGCGCGCTCCTCGTCTGTCAGGTAGACCCGCGGGCGTTCGCCTTTCCACTCGATGCCGAGGGGCCGCAACACGCTGGCCTTGCTCATGGCCGAGTAGCCGTCGAGCATGTCGGCGGAATGGGTATACAAAAGGCGTGTGTACCACGGCGGCGTGTAGGAGAGGCGGACCGGGGCGCCGGAAAAGGCCACCACCCACCGGCAGCGCGGAAGCTGCTGGAAATCCACCACCAGATCGAACCCCGTGCGGGCCACATGCCAGTACCATGCGATTTCTTGGGGCAAGGTCGCCAGCGTCTTTTTGTCCAGCGGCCAGACCTTGTCGAGATACGGGTTGTGCTCAAGGAGCGTCGCGCATTTCTTTTCGGTCAGCAGATGGAGCTCCGCGTCCGGGTAACGCCGCTTGAGCAGCTCGATGGAAGGCGTGGCGAGCACAACGTCGCCGATCTGCCGGAGCTGGCAGACAAGGATGCGCTTGGGCGCGAAGGCGGCGAGATCCACGGCCATTACAGGGTGCCCACTTCTTCCGCAATGCGCAGGCACATGGATGCCTTGTTCAGCGTATACAGGTGGATGCCCGGCGCGCCGTTGTCCAGCAGGGTGCGGATCTGCTGGACGGCGAACTTGAGGCCCGCTTCGCGCACGGCTTCCGCGCCGCCCTTGGCATTGGCTTCCTCAAGGGCGAGGTAGAGCTTGCCGGGGATGTTCGCGCCGCAGAGGGAGAGGGTGCGCCGGATGGATTCGAGGCTCTGGATGGGCAGGATGCCGGGGATGACCGGGACGGACACGCCCATGTCGCTGAGCCGGTCCACGAAATGGAGGTATTCCCGCACGTCGAAGAACAGCTGCGTGATCACGAAGTCCGCGCCTTCGCGGATTTTGGCGACGGTATAGCGCCAGTCGCTGGCGAAGCTCGGCGACTCGGGGTGCGGGGCGGGATACCCGGCGACGCCGATGCCCATGTCGGGGTAATGCGCCTTGGCGAAACGCACGAGATCGGCGGCGTGGCGGAACTCGGCGGTTTCCCAATTGATGTCTTGCCCCTTGGGGATGTCGCCGCGCAGGGCCAGCACGTTGTCCACGCCGTTGTCGCGCAGGCGCTGGAGGTACTGGGTGATGTAGTCCTGCGTCGCGCCGACGCAGGTCAGGTGGGCCATCGTTTCGAACTGGAATTCTTTTTTCAGGTGGGAAACGATTTCCAGCGTGGCGTCCTGGCTGGAGCCGCCCGCCCCATACGTGACGGACGTAAACAGCGGTTCCAGCGGGGCCAGCCGTTCGGCCATCTTAAAGAAATCCGGCCACTGGGCAGGGTCTTTCGGAGGGAAGAATTCGAAGGAATAGAAAGGCTTGCCCCTTTCCGCAATACGTTGGCCGATATTCATGGGAAACCTCGTTTCGAAAGTCAGTCATCATTCCAAGCTCTTTATTCTATGCCGGATTCACGCGGAGGGCAATGTCTCCGTGCGCACTTGGGAGCCGTCACGGACGATAGGGGAAAAGGTAAAATCGGCAATATCCCCGCACGTGCCTGCGGGAGGATGCCCCGATGCGTTGCGCCTTTGCCGGAATTGCCGTAAACTCTGACTATTCGGGGAATTGGAGACCTGATCGTCATGACGCTGCACCCTTTTTCATCCATACGACATGCATTGTGCCGCAGCGGGCGCGGCGTGTGCCTCGCGTTGCGGGTGTCTGCCGTGCTCCGTCAGTTGTTCCTTCTGGGCGTGCTGGCCCTTGCCGCCGTCCCAGCCTTTGCCGACGGCATGCCTCCCGAGGCGCAGGATGGCCTTACGGCGATCAAGAACGCGCTTGTCCCGCCTCCGCCGGATGCGGAGCAGCCGAACCCGCCTCCTCCGCCGCGCTGGGCTTTCGATGGGCTTCCGCCGTGGGAACAGCTGGAGGAAGGCCTTTGGCTGGGCTTGTTCCCCGCGCAATTCGACGGCGGCGATCCGTTTGAAGTGGTGCTCCTGCGTATTGACCCCGCGCATTTTGATTTTACCGTGGAAACGGCGAGTTCCGAAGGGCAGCCTTTGTCGCTCGACGGCTGGGCCGCGCGCAAGGGCCTGATCGCCGCCACGAATGCCAGCATGTACCTGCCCGACGGCGTTACGAGCACCGGCTATCTCCGTACCGGCGAAACCGTCAACAACGGGCGCGTGGTATCCAAGTTCGGGGCGTTTTTCGTCGCGGGCCCGGACAGCCCGGATTTGCCCGGCGCGGATTTGCTGGACCGCTCCACGGACGACTGGGAGAACCTGCTTCCGCATTATCGCATGGTGGTGCAGAACTACCGGATGATCAGTTCGGATCGGCGCCTGCTCTGGAAGCCCGGCGGGCCCAAGCACTCCATTTCCGCCGTGGGCCGCGACGGCACGGGGGCTATCCTGTTTATCCTGTGCCGTGAGCCGATGACCGGCGTGGACTTCGGGGCGCTCCTGCTGGCGCTGCCCATCGACATCCGGGTGGTGATGTACACCGAGGGCGGAAGCTTGGCCGGGCTGCTCCTGCGCACCCCCGTGCGCAGCCGAATCTGGCTGGGGCGATCCCTGCCGGAGTTCTGGGCATCCGGGAGCCAGGGAGCTCCGCTGCCCAATGTCATCGGCGTCCGGCGCAAGCCGTAACAGACCTTTCCGTGTCTGGGGAAGGCTGTATTTTCGGCCCCATAGCAAGAACAACGTGATAGAACGCCCGCCGTGCGTGAGGGCGGTGGCTTCCCGCTGAAGCCGCCCGCGTGCGAAAAAGAGGAATGGCATGAAACTGTATGTCGCGATGGTGGGGTTGCCCGCCAGAGGCAAGAGCACGCTGGCGAAGCGCATCCGGTCCGGGCTGGAGCAGCAGGGCATCCGTACCGCGATCTTCAACAACGGCGAGCTGCGCCGGATGCTTTTCGGCCTTGAGAGCGGTTCCGCCGAATTTTTCAATCCCGACAACGTGCGCGCCCAGCGGCTGCGCGATCAGATCACGCATCAGAATATGGAGCGCGCCCGCGCATGGCTTGACGAAGGGGGCGACGTCGCCATCATCGACGCGACCAACGGCACGGTGCACCAGCGCGTGGACTTGAGCGCGACGCTCCGGGATCGGCCCATCCTGTTCATTGAATGCGTGAACGACGACCCGCTGCTGCTGGATGCGTCCATCCGGCGCAAGACCCGTTTGCCCGAGTTCTCCAACATGACGCAGGAGGAGGCGCTGGAGAATTTCCGCAAGCGGCTGGCCTATTATGAGAGCGTATACACCCCGGTCCGCAAGGAGCGCTGCTGGATACGCGTGGACGCCGTGGACAGCTGCATTCAGGACGAGGCTCCGGGCAACGACCTGCCGTATTACGCCGCCATCCGCGATATCATTTCCTCCCGCTGGGTGCAGGATCTGTATCTCGTGCGGCATGGGGAAACGGACTACAACCGCGAGGGCCGTCTTGGGGGCGACCCGTCCCTGACCGCCAAGGGGATCGAACAGGCCGAAAAGCTCGCCGCGCATTTTGAGGGGGTGGAGCTTCCGTACATTTTTACGTCCACGAAACAGCGCTCGGCCGAGACGGCCGCGCCGCTGCTGCGCTCGCGCCCGAACTCCGTCAGCATGGCCCTGAGCGAGTTCGACGAGATCAATGCCGGTGTTTGCGAAGGGATGCGCTACTCCGACGTGCGCGACGGCATGCCTTTGGAATATGAGGCCCGTTCCCACAACAAGTATGGATACATCTATCCCAACGGCGAGAGCTATGCCATGCTCAAGGAGCGCGTGGCCCGCGGGCTGCGGCGGGCGCTGTTCCTGTCCGGCGAGGGCACGCTCATGATCGTCGGGCATCAGGCCATCAACCGTACGCTGCTGTCGCTGTTCCTGTTTCAGAGGTCAAGCGACGTGCCCTATACCTACATCCCCCAAAACCAGTATTACCACATCACCATCACCCAGCGCCGCAAGCTGTTTGAGATGATCCGGTATGCGTAACGTCCGGGCACACGCGGGAGCTTTTTGAAACGGATGGGCCTGAAAACACGCCTGTCCAATATCATCAACAGGTACGGATTCACAAAGCAGGGGTTTTCGCTTTGTTGTGAACTGGTGCTGCGCCACGACGCGCAGCTGTGTTTTCAGGCGGGGTGCACGGGAGCCGTCCTGAACTTTGCGCTTTTCTTGTTCGGCATTCAATTTGAGATATTGTCCAGCGGGAAATACGTTTATTGGGCAAGCGGCATAGAGTGTATGCGGCGGTGCCCTTTGCGGTAAAACATGTGACCCTGCGCGGCATTATCCCCATCCAGTATGTCCTCTGGCGGGTATTTATGGTGAGGGGATACTGGCGAGCGCGTCGTATGCGGACAGCGTGAGCGTCATTTTCCCCGTCATGCTCGCCGCCGCCCCGCAGATCCTGACCGAGAGGCTCTGTCGGGTGATCGCCGTAACGTATGCCTGTTGCCTTTTGCATATCGCCGTCGCTTTCCATACGAAAGCCCCGGCGCTGGCATGGTTCGACACCATCCATATAGCCGTGTTCAGCGTCAGCGGCTTTTGCGCCCACTATTTCGTCAGCCGTTTGCGGATAAAGTGCTTTTTGAGCGGGCTCCAGCGGGATACGCTGATCAGGCGGCTGCGCTCGGCGCGCAGGGATTTGAAGCGCAGATCGGAACATGACGGGCTTACCGGCCTGCTTACGCGCAACGTCATGGCCAAAAGGCTGAACCGCTTTTTTGAGCGGGGACAGGCCGTCTTTCCTCGGCATTATGGATATTGACGATTTTAAGGGCATCAACGGAACGTTCGGCCACAGCGCCGGGGATGCCGTGCTCAGGTAGATAATGGTCGTCCTGCAAGCCCGGCTCGGCGGACATGGCTTCCCGTATTGGCGGGGACGAATTTGTGTTCATATGTGGGATGATGGCGGGAGGGCGTCCGCCGAGGGCCCGCTGCCCCGGATCGGCCCGGCGCTTGCCGGATATGGGGATGTGCCCTGCCCGATCTCGGTGTCCATCGGGTTCGCCGCGTACCCTGATGGCGGGGCCAGCTTCGATGACTTGTGCAAAGAAGCGGACAAGGCCCTGTACCACGCCAAGAGGAAGGGGAAACGTCAGTGCGTTTTTTGCGGGGACATCGCTTGAACCGTGTTCCATGAGGAGAGCAGGGTGCCGCCCGGTTTGCGTCTTTGCGAAAACGGGCGGCTGCCATTTGACAAGGGCCGGGGATTCCGGTATATCCATCTCTTCAAGAGAGTCGGGCGGCGGTGGCGCCGCCAACCCCGCCAGGTTCGAAAGAAAGCAACGGTAACGGTTGTTCGCCGGGTGTCCGACTCTCAAAAAGCGCAAGCCCCTCGGGTTTGCGCTTTTCGTTTTTATGGTAACCGCGCAAGGAGGGAGCCATGAATCAGGAATGTATCGTCGGGTACGCGTCGGAAGCGGACATTGATGCTTGGATGGCTTTGGTCGCGCTTGTCCGGGACGCCTTCCCCGGGCTGTCGCTCAGCGAGTATCGGGAGCATTTGCGGAAAGCCGTTTCGGAACGGCGGGCCCTGTGCGCGAAGGATGGGGGTGTGCTGCTCGGCGTGCTGGTGCTTTCGGATCAGCACAACGGCATCGGCTTCCTTGCCGTGCACCCTGAGGCCCGGGGAAGGGGCGTGGCGTCGGCCCTCGTCCGCAAGATGCTGGAAGTGCTCCCCGCCGATCAGGATGTCTTTGTGACGACCTATCGGGAAGACGATCCGCTCGGCGAGGCTCCACGGGCCCTGTACAAACGCCTCGGCTTTGAAGAGGCCGGGCTTGTCACGCGCTACGGGTATCCGTGCCAACAGTTCGTGCTGCGGCGCGGTTCCGGGGATCAATAGAACGTGTGCGCGGGCCGGGACATCCGGCCATTCCGCCAGCGTGGCGGAGTGGGTGCTGCGCCCGGACTTGAATGACGGCGTAACCGTAACCGTCCCGCCTTTCTTCGGCGACGGCCTCAAGCGTTCCGCCGGAATAGGGCGACTTTGGGGGGATTCCTATGAAATACGAGTGGAAGAAGCACGAAAAAGCGTTGTATCTCCCGCAGCCCGCTCCCGCGCTGGTCACTGTCCCCGAACACGCCTTTTTTCTGATACGCGGGGAAGGCAACCCGAACGGCGAGGCCTTCCTTGACGCCATAGGCGTATTGTACGCCTTGTCATACGCGGTCAAAATGCTGCCGAAAAAAGGGGATGCGCCCGAAGGCTATTATGACTACGCGGTATTCCCGTTGGAAGGGGGCTGGGATACGGCGGAGCCGGTGCAGCCGGGGGCGTCCCCCGACAAGGATGCCCTGCGGTATACGCTGATGATCCGCCAGCCGGATTTCGTGACGGACGAACTCGCCGGACGGATCATCCAGGCGACGGGCAAGAAAAAGCCGCACCCGCTCTATGCGTCGGCAGCCTTTGGGCGCTGGGACGACGGCCTGTGCGTGCAGATGCTCCACGTCGGGCCGTACGACTCCGAACCCGAAAGTTTCGAGCTGATGCAGGGCTATTGCGCGGAACACGGCCTGCGGCGCACCTCGGGCACCCACCGGGAAATCTACCTTTCGGACGCCCGCAAGACCGATCCGGCACGCCTGAAAACAGTATTGCGGTTCGGCGTGGAACCCTGCGCCTGAGCGGCAATCCGCGCCCTAGCGAAGAATTTTCCCCCCCGCTTCTTCCCCAAGGATGCCCCTTCTGCCCGCGCAGGGGGGTGCGGATACCGTAAGAATAATAAGCGCGGCAACGCCCTGCGCAGCAGGGGAAGGCCGTTCCGGACAAAAGGCTTTTTCTTTCATGCCATGACAAGAAAAGCCGCTTCCTTCTTCATTTCAAGAAGGAAGCGGCCTTTTTTTACGCGGAAAACTGTGAACGGGGATTCGATAAACCCCAGAGCCTTTGAAGGGGAGGGGGGCGAGCCGTGCCGGCAGGTTTGGGGAGGGAAGAGGAAACGTGGGGGGCTCCCCTCCTTTCCAGAAAGTTTCTTCCCCCTCCTGAATCTTCTATTCCCCGATCTTCCTCTTCAAAACGTCCATCGCCTCATCAATGCCCTCGGGATTCGTGCCTCCCGCCTGCGCCTGATCGGGGCGTCCGCCGCCGGAGCCCGCAATGGGCGCGGCGACTTCCTTGATCAGCGCGGGGGCGGTGAAGCGCCCGTGCAGGTCTTTGGAGACGTACAGGATCATGCTCACCTTGCCCTCGTCCACGGGGGCGGCGATGCAGGCCACGCCGGAAGGCATCTTGGAACGGATGTCGTCCATGAGTTCGCGCATGGCCTTGATGTTGCTGGCGCCGAGCTTCGCGGCAAGCACCTTCACGCCGTTGATCTCCACGACCTTGGACATGAGATCCCCGCCCTGCCCGGACGCGGCCTGAGCGGCGGCCTTTTCCAGATCCTTGCGGAGCCCGCGGTTTTCCTTCTGAAGGGCGTCCAGCTTGGCAGCGAGCCCGCCGGGCTGCGTCTTGAGCA
>USCL01000179.1 GCA_900553145.1 uncultured Desulfovibrio sp. | reverse complement strand
ACATTTCCCCTCCGTGGCCCTGTTCGCTGTCGAACCCGCGGAATCAGCCGTCCTGTCGGGCAATCCGGCTGGACCGCATCTCATTCAGGGGATCGGAGCCGGTTTCGCCCCCACGCTTCTGGATCGTTCGCTGCTGACCGAAATCCTGCCCATACCGGGGCTGGAAGCCATCAAAATGGCCCGGCGCGTCATGACGGAAGAAGGCATTTCCTGCGGTATTTCCTCCGGGGCCAATGTTGCGGCAGCGCTTCGTCTGGCAAGCAGGCCGGAATGGAAGGGGAAGCGGATTGTAACTGTGCTGCCCGACACAGGCGAACGGTATCTTTCCACGCAACTCTTCCAAGGGTAACGGCTGAAAACGCTCAAAACAAAAAGGACGGCCCGTCAAAAGCCGTCCTTTTTGTTTGTCATGCGATCGGTTATTAAAAATCGGCAGAATCCAGCAAAATCGTTACCGGGCCCCAGTTCGTAAGCGAAACGTCCATGTCCGCGGCAAACACGCCCTGCTGAACACGCCCCGGCAATCTGGATTGCATATCTTCCACGAAATGTTGGAACAGGGGTTCCGCCACCGCTGGAGGGGCCGAAAGATGAAATGAAGGTCGCCTGCCCTTTCGGGAGTCCGCGTACAGCGTGAACTGGGAAACCAGAAGGATCTCTCCTCCGGCTTCCTCTATCCCTTTGTTCATCTTTCCCTCGTCATCGGGAAAAATACGGAGTCCCACCATCTTTTCGATCAGCGTATGCCAAAGCTTGCTGCCGCGAAGTTCCGGCTTGTCCGCCGGGCCAAAACCGACGAGAACAACCAAGCCCTTGCCGATGGCCGCCACGCCCTGACCGCTGATGGCCACTCGACCTTCACGGACCCGCTGCAGAAGCAGCCTCATGCGCCTCCGTCCCGCTTTTCAGATTCGTCCGGCAGCTTTTCCGTTCCCTTTTCCGCCATCCCCGCCGTTTCCGGAGCGGAAGCCCCTTCCTTCAAAGTTTCTTCGGGAACAAGCTGTTCTTTGTTCTGTTCGGTATCGCTCTTTTGGAGTTCTTCTTCCCGCAGGATACGCCGCAAGACTTTACCGACCATCGTCTTTGGCAGTTCCTCACGGAATTCGATCAGCCGAGGCACTTTGAAGGAGGCCAGCTTCTGGCGGCAGAAGGCCACGACTTCCGGCACGGTCAGGTTCACCCCTTCTTCCGGGACGATATACGCCTTGACGGTTTCGCCGCGGGAACGGTGATTGACGCCCACGGTGACCGCTTCGCGAATTTTGGGGTGCGTGTGGAGGACTTCATCGATTTCACGGGGATAGACATTATAACCGCCGACGATGATCAGGTCCTTCTTGCGATCGACAATGTAGAAATAGCCCTCTTCATCCATATAGGCGATGTCGCCGGTGTACAGCCAGCCGTCACGGATGGTCCGGGCGGTTTCATCGGGGCGGTTCCAGTAGCCCTTCATGACCTGCGGCCCCTTGATGATCAGTTCCCCGATCTCGTTATGGGCCAAAACCCGTTCTCCGTCTTCCGTGTCGACAATGCGAGCCAGCGTTCCGGGGACCGGGACACCTATGGAACCCGGCTTCTGCTTCCCGAAAACGGGGTTGGCATGCGTAACCGGCGAAGCTTCCGTCAATCCGAAGCCTTCCGTAATGGGCGTACCCGTCACTTCTTCAAATTTCTTCAGCCATTCGACAGGCATGGGAGCCGACCCCGAAATGCAGAAGATAATGTGGTGCAGATCGTACTGGGCCAAATTTTTCTGCTGCAACAGAGAGATATATACGGAGGGGGCGCCAATGAACGCCGTGAACTGATACTTCTTGAAAGCCTCGAGCATATCGGCGGGAACATAACGCGGCATGGGGACTACCCGCGCCGCCATCCTCGCGGGCAACAGCAGCGTGATCGTCAAGCCAAAGACATGGAACAGGGGCAACAAGGCCAGAAACACATGTTCCTTTTCCGGTGGCTGCTGGATGATCGCCATCAACTGGGCAAGGTTGGCCAACAGGTTCGCATGGGTCAGCATCGCCCCTTTGGAAAGCCCTGTGGTGCCCCCCGTATACTGCAACAAAGCGATGGTCTCATGGGCGTCCGTCACTTCCACGCTCAGGCGTTCGGCCGTTTTGAAAAGGTCCTTCCAAGCCACGACCTTTTCCCCGTCAAAGGGAACGGAAACCCATGTACCCTGCCGCCGGGCCGAAAAGGGCTGCAACCAGCTCAGAGGGAATTTGAGCGCATCACGGACCCGCGTCACATAGCAGACGTCGAGTTCAAGCTGTTCCCGCAGCGCGGCGATTTTAGGCCAGAAAATATCGAGTGTGATGAGATGTTTTGCGCCGGAATCCTTGATCTGATGCGTCAGTTCGGATTCCATATAGAGAGGGTTGGTCATGACGGCGACGGCTCCGGCCTTCATGACGCCCCAGAATGCAATAAATGTCTGAGGAAGGTTCGGGAGCATAATGGAAACGCGATCCCCCGGCCTGACCCCACGCCGCCGGAGCGAAGCAGCCATCTTTTCAGCTAATTCTTTCAGCTCCTTGTAGGAAATACGCGTATTTTGAAAGACGATGGCGTCACGCTGTCCGTATGTTTCCGCCGCAGTGTCGAGAATATTTTGCAGCCCTCCCTGAGGGATGACGATGTCATGCGGCACACCTTTGTCGTAAGAAGAAAACCAAGGACAGTCCATGTCCTGCTGAAGGTCGCTCATAACGGCTCACGATGCGAAAAAGGTTAGAATTACCCCACGGAAAGGGGCCGTACTGCTAGTTACACCAACATACGGAGTTTTACAAGGACGACATGGAACTTTCATTCAACCCAGAGGGTTATCTATTATTTTCAGTGTGGTTGCTTTGATTTTAAATTTTACATAATTTTAAAGTTATGCGCTTTTTATACTGCGAAGCCCCGTAACCACGGCGACGGCCTTGATCCCCAGCCGTTCGCCTGTAAAACCAAGGCCTTCCTCCGTCGTCGCCTTTACGTTCACCATGCTTAAATCCAACCCGAGCAGCCTTGCCACATTGCGCCGGATTGCCTCCCGATGTGGGCCGACTTTGGGAATCTGGGCTATGACGGTCAGGTCGACATGGGTAATACGCACGTTTGCCTTTAAGATATGTTCCAGAACCGTGTCCAGCAATACCGCCGAACTGATATTGTCGAATGCAGGATCGGAATCGGGGAAAAAGGTCCCGATGTCCCCCGCCCCGATGCAGCCAAGCAGGGCATCCATCAACGCGTGCAGCAAAACATCCCCATCGGAATGGGCCAATACGTCCGGCGAACCGGCAATGGCTATGCCGCCCAAGCGCATGGGCCGGGCAGGCTGCTTCGCCTCGCCGCCGTCGGCATATTTATGGACGTCATACCCATAACCGACACACGGCATGCACTCTACTGTCGTCCGTAACATTTTCAAATCCTCGGGCGTGGTGATTTTCTTGTTTTCCGCGTCTCCCGCCGCAACATGCACGGCATGGCCGCACAGCTCAAGCAGGCTGGCGTCATCAGTGACAACCCACCCTTCCCGCTCGGCACGCTGATGGGCGGCCCGCAATAAAGCGAGGGAAAAACCTTGTGGGGTCTGAACCGCCACCAGATGCTTTCGCTCCGGTGTGGCAACGACCCTCCTTTCTTCATCCATCACTTTAATAGTGTCCACCACGGGGATGCCGGGGATGCACGCGGCCATGCCTTCCCCCGAAGCACTCCCCTGCAGCCCATCCAATATCCGGTTGATCAGCGCGGGCGAAACAAACGGCCTCGCAGCATCGTGGATCAAGACTTCCGTGCAGGTATCCGGCAGGACGGACAAGCCGTTTCGGACGGAATCCTGACGCAACGCGCCACCCGCAACGGCTTTCCACGGTATCCCCAAGGACGCATCCCCCATCAGGTCGGCTACCCGCCTGCGCTCTTCCTCAATGCACGTTTCCGGAAAAACGAAAACGAGTCCTTCCACGCGCGCACACCGGGAAAAAACAAGCGCTGATTCCCAGTACAGTGGGGCCTCTTTCCAATCCAAAAATTGCTTGGCAAGCCCGCCCGTAGCCGAAGCCAGCCGGTTCCCCTGCCCTGCCGCAAGAAGAAGTGTCCACGCCATGATCAACCTCATTTATGATGCTGGATGCGAAAAAGCCCCGGCGAAGTCTGCATATGCAAAAACCGTCACCGGAGCTTCAAATCGGGAGTCGGACTATAAGCCGGGTTCTGTACCACCCCGCCCTTGCAGGCGGCATGGCGATTGTCATTCCTCTAGGAGCACAGTTACCTGTACCCTCAAGCAACCTACCCGGAAGCGTTGATCGGGCCGATCCGCTTCCCTATTTGGTCTTGCTTCGAACGGGGCTTACCAAGCTCGTCACGTCACCGTGCCGACTGGTGGGCTCTTACCCCACCGTTTCACCCTTACCGCCCAAAGGCGGCGGTTTGCTTTCTGTGGCGCTCTCCGAGGATCGCTCCTCCTGGGCGTTACCCAGCGTCCTGCCCTGTGAAGCCCGGACTTTCCTCTCCGTCCGTTACGCCGAAGCGCGACGGACGCGGCGACAATCCATCCGGCTCCCGAAAACTGAAAAACTATTCGGCGTCACGCGCCATATCGTCAGCCGTCTGGTTGGTTTCTTCGTTGAAGTGTTCCACCCAGTAAATCAGGCGCTGACAGTTAGGGCAATTGATGATCTTATGGCCGCCCTGCAGTTCGATGAACGTCTGCGGGGGAATCATGATCCGGCAGCCGGAGCACACCCCGGCGGTCACGGGCACGATGACCGGGTGGGACAGGCGGCGGCGGATGAACTCATAACGGTCGAGAACGGGACGCGGGACGGCGGAACCCGTTTCAGAACGCACATTCGCGAGTTCTTCCAGATGGTTGCGGGCTTCGTCCAGACGCGTTTCAAGGCTGATCTGCTTGGCCTCCAGTTCGGCCTTGAGATCGGCCCATACGGCGTCGACTTCCTGCAGCGCGTTGTCCTGATGCAGTTTTTCTTCAAGCAAGGCGGCACGTTCCTCTTCGCGGGAACGGTTCACTTTTTCCATATTGTCCATTTCCCGGGCCATAGCCTGATATTCCCGGGAGTTGGATACCTGCATCATCTTGTTCTTGCTTTTCTTGATGCGGCTGCTGTCGTCATCGAGTTCGCCGGTGATGCGCTTTTCCTGTTCCTTCAAATGCGCAAGCTTTTCCAGCACCCGTTCACGCTGCGTATTTGTGGCGGCGAAACGGTTTTTGAGATCTTCCAATTCTTTCGGGGCCTGTTCGAGTTCCATTTCCACGGAATGGATCGCATCGTCCACACGCTGAAGGGCCACGAGTTGGCGGATTTGTTCGAGATAAAGGCTCACAACTCTTCTCCTGAAATCTGATAACGGATTACGCCTCAGTACGTGGGGAAAAACGGCGCAAGCGGATCCTGCGCGGGCACGAACTGCACAGCGACATCAGACACATTCTCTTTCAATTGCAGGGCAAAACGCCGCATCATCTCTTCTTCAAGGCTAAAATGCCCCACATCCAGCACCGGGAGAGGAAGATCTAGCGCGGCATGATACTTCAAATCCCCTGTGATGAGCACGTCCGCACCATATGCCGCTGCCTCCGGCGCGAGCGAGCTCCCAGAGCCGGGACAAATGGCGATACGGCGGATGCGTTCAGGCAGTTTCCCGACCAACCGGGGGCAACTGCCCACCAGCCAGAGGGCCAACATTTTTTTCAGATCTTCCGGGGTAATGTCAACAGTGCAATCACCAACCACTCCGAAGCCGCAGGCGTAGGGGATACCGCCCCGCTCCATAGCCCCCGTCCGTTCCAGCACGTCCAGCGGCAATGCCCTTCCCTGCTTCGCCTCGACAGCCCCCCCGCTTGAAGAGGGGATGGGGCAAAGCCCCAACTCTTCCGCCAGCCAAGAAACAGGCCCTAACGGATTGGCATCAAGGGACGTATGCGCCGAATAAAGCGGCACATCCGCCCGGAACACCAACGAAAGGACTTCGTGGTACCTGTCCAGCCGATCGGTGAACCGCCCCTCCATCGTCAACGGGTGGTGGGCCAAAATCATTTCGGCCCCTTCGGACAACGCGATACGGACCGACTCCGGCGTCGGATCAAGGCACACGGCAAGACGGCTGATGTCCTGCCGCGCGGAAGCGACCTGAACGCCCGACTTATCCCACGGCGCGGCGATCCCGAGCGGTGCCGTCCGTTCTATGAGCGCGATGAGTTCCGACTGCTTCATAATTCCCCATTCCTTTGCTTGCCGAATCGGTATGGCCTAGCCGTGGTTGACGGGATGCTCCCGAAGGTACCGGACAGCGTTCGCAAAGAGCGCGGTTCCGGGCACGGCGACTTCCCCGCGCGTCCAGCCGGGATGGTTGGTGGCGTGGTGGAACGCCTCGGGGTGCGGCATCAGGCCTAGGACATGCCCGGTCGGGTCCGTCAGCCCGGCAATGGCCAGCGGCGAACCGTTCGGATTCCAAGGATATTCCTGCGTGACCTCGCCCGTTTCCGGGTGCGTGTACTGCAAAGCGATCAGGTTTTCGTCCTGCAAGCGCTGCAACGTCGCGGCATCACGGGCCACCAGCTTGCCTTCGCCATGCCGGACGGGCATCGGCAGAACGCCGTGGACAGCCAGCCCCTTGGTGAAGATACACGGGCTGTCGGGGTTCGGCTTGAGCTGGATCCATCTGTCCTCATACCGGGCCGAGTCATTGTGGCTGAGGGATACCTGCCGCTCAAAGCGTTTCCCGTCCAGCGCGGGGAGGACGCCAAGCTTGACGAGCAGCTGGAATCCGTTGCAGATCCCCAAGACAAGGCCGCCGGCATCGACGAACCGGTTCAGGCTGTCCAGCAAGGGCTGGCCTTCCGCGTCGGAAAGATGCAGCCAACGCTGGGCGGCGGCCTGCGCGGCGCCGAGATCGTCGCCGTCAAGAAAACCGCCGGGAAAAACAAGGAATTGATACTCGCTCAGGCGGACCTTCGCAGCCACGATGTCGGAAAAATGCACCACATCAGCTCTGTCCGCACCGGCCAGACGTGCGGCATGGGCTGTTTCCTGATGCGAGTTGGTGCCGTATCCGGTAATGACCAGCGTGTTGACCTGACTCATTGTCCACCCTTTTCCTGCATAAAAATTAAAAGCTTACTTACCGAAAAAGCGATAACGCGCCTGCATGCTCCAGTTGCGGGCCCCTGACGAAAAAAATACAGAGGGCAGTCTGGAATGGGGGATTTACTTTATGCGGGTGTTTCTTTTCAGTCAATGGCTGTTTTTTTTCTGAAAACCGCCTATAGTAAGCGGATATTGTTTGCGTGCATCTGAATGGCCTGCTGAAGAGCAGAGGAAATACGGTTTTGGAACAGACGGGGCGTCCTCGCATCTGCCGTTTAAAGGCGTTGTTTTTGTTACAGAACCAGCTGCATGTCGACCCGCTCAGGCGGGCTTTTTGTGTTCGCGTTCTCTCCTTTTCTGATGTATCCTGTTTCAGAGCGAGTTTCGTACACTGCATCCCCTCCGTCACGGCGGGAAAATCATAACTCGAGGTTTTTCATGAAGACCAAGTTTATCTTCATTACTGGTGGCGTCCTTTCCTCTCTCGGCAAAGGGCTTTCGGCGGCTTCCATCGGCGCGCTGCTGAAAACGCGCGGGCTGACCGTGACCATCCAAAAGCTTGATCCCTATATCAACGTGGACCCCGGAACCATGAACCCCTATCAGCACGGTGAAGTGTACGTCACGGATGATGGGGCGGAGACGGACCTCGATCTGGGCCATTATGAACGCTATCTCAATACGGCCCTTTCCCAGAAAAACAACACGACCTCCGGTTCCATCTATTATAAGGTCATCACCAAGGAACGCCACGGCGACTACCTCGGCGGGACGGTGCAGGTGATTCCCCACATCACCGACGAAATCAAAAGCGCCATCCTCAGCCTTGCCAAGGACGAACCCGAAAATCCCGCTCCTGACGTCGCCATCATCGAAATCGGCGGCACGGTGGGCGATATCGAAGGGCTTCCCTTCCTTGAAGCCATCCGTCAGCTCCGTTCCGAACTGGGCCGCGACAACTGCCTGTACATCCACCTGACGCTCGTGCCCTATCTCCGGTCCGCCGGCGAACACAAGACGAAGCCCACGCAGCACAGCGTCAAAGAGCTCCGCTCCATCGGCATCCAGCCCGACATCATCCTCTGCCGCTGCGAAGAGCCCGTTCCC
>USCL01000178.1 GCA_900553145.1 uncultured Desulfovibrio sp. | reverse complement strand
ATTTTTTCTGGGCGTCATCCCAGAAAGCGTTCTTCTCTTCGGGAGAGGCTGCGGCATCGGCGCGGGCAGAGAGGAGGGCGCCCCAATTACACAATACGCTAGAATTCCGCATTGCATCGGAAATTTTTTCTAGATTGCGGATTCCTTCTTCCAGTAATTGTTTTTTTTCTACAGTGTTTTTAGAAGGTTCTCGAGCGAGGTTGTCACACGCAAGTGCGAGCCCAAAGAGGGCATTTTTGTTTCGTGGGGAGTCTTCAAGAATGGTTTTCCAGAAAGTATATGCCTTCCCCCATTCTTTATTTTTTTGGGCAAGGATCGCTTTTCCCCAGAGTACTTCAATACCTTTACCGGATTTGACAGCTTCCTGAGCACGACTGAGGATATCTTCGGAATAATTGGGAGTGAGTCCTTGCCTGTTGGCTTCGTCACTGAGCAGGTCGACTTTTTCTTTGGCTCTTTCGATAAGCTGGCCTATTTCGGCTTCGTATTTATCAAACGCATCTTTTTTATTCTTTATTTGCTCCCGATACGTCTGTGTCGAAAAATAGGCAATGCCAATGCCCGCAAGGGCGAGTATTGCCGCGACAGCGCCGAGAGCCGTAAAGCCGGAGTTGATGAGGCCAAGGTTTCTGTCCGTGATGGATTCAACTTGGCTTTTGGCATCATCGACTCGTTTGGTGACATTTTCTTGGCGTTCTTCCAACGCATGGATGGAACCTTTTAAGTCCTGCGCTTCTTTCTGAATGGTTTTTAGGGCAGAAAGCGTCTGTTCTGTTTGCCCTCCTAATGTCTGCTGGAGGCGTTCCATCGCTTGGAGCATTTGCTCTAAGCGTTCTTCCTGCTGACTGGAAGACGCTAGAGGAGGCTCCTGTGCCGTCGTGATAGGTGCAATGGGTTCCACTGGGGGTTGTCCTGCAAACGCGCTTCCAGTCAGCGTGAGGAGCAAAACGACAAGGCCAAAGTGTCGCATGGCATTTTTCCGGGAAAGAGTTTGAAACCCTCCGTTAACACGGAGGCTTTTTGCGAAGCCACGGTGGAATGTTGAATATACCCAGAGCGGAAAGATTTTACTCTTCCAACACAGTCTCAATTCGCTGGCGCAGTTCGGCTGCTTTGCGGGCATTGCCTCGGGCGTAGGTTCGGCCCATCTGCCACAGTTCGCCTATGGCGTCCTTGAGGCGGGTTGGGACGTCCTCCCGTGGCATGGCCTGACGCTGGAGTGTCTTGAGTCTGCCGCGCCATTCCTTGCCCGGATTCTCGCTGCCGCACCCATAGACACACTGCCGGAATATCTCCGAGTCCTTGAAGCCGTCGAAGTCGTCCAGAAGGTCGTTTATAGCCTCCCGGACGGTTTCCGTAGCGTTCGATGCACACTGTGCCCGTATGGGCGACAGGGCAAGGAACGCGATGGCGAGGCAGAGCACGGGAAAGCGCATTCGGTGGCTGCCGTTCACTGATACGGCCCTACACACCACAGTCGGTAGCACCACTCGCAGGTCTGTCCGAGGTGGCATGTTGAGGATTGTCCCGGCGAACCTCGGTGGGCGTCACTACGGCGTTCACTGATTCGGCCAAGCGTTTGTTTTCCTGTTGTAGCGAGATCACCTGCTTTTGGCTGTTTGCCAGTTCCTCGTGGAGTGTAAGGAGCTTTTGGGTCAGCTCCGTTTTTTCGCGTTCTAGCTCATCCGTACGAGTGTCTACGGTTGGTGCAGGTTTGCGTACAGGCGGATTTGGGGGAGATGATTCCGTGTCATCAAAAGGCTCTCCTTCCCCCGTAACGAGCCATCGATATGAAAACCCCATTTTTTTATGGAGTGTTTCCAAGTCTTCGGCACTAGGCCATTGTCCTTTATCTTCCCATGCTTGTGCTTTGCCTGTCGAAACATCTAGCCATTTGGCAAAAGCTCTTCGTGAAGTACCAAGAGTAGATGAATCTGGGTGCTTTAAAAAATAATCATAAATTATTTTATATAGATGTGAAAAATCTTTTGCCATATGAATATTTTTAGTTTGCAAATTAAATAAATTCAGTTTATATAATATTTATATCAGCAACAAACTACAGCAACAAACTACAGCAACCAATACCAAAACAAAATTAAGGGGGCAACGACAATGACTGTACCAAGAGCTGTACGCTGCCGGGAATGGATGCAGGAGCACAACATCACGTTTCCTGCGTTGGCAACACAACTGGGCATGAAGAGTGAGACAGGGCCGCGTATGCTCATTGCGAGGGAAACAATCCCTGTAGGGCGTTACAACCAGCTACGTACATTGGGTTTTCCCGAAGAACTTCTTCCTATTCCACTCGATCTTCCCCGTGGCCCTCGTCCGAAGGAGCCTCGATTCCCCGGACTCGTGGAGAACCATCAGGAGGCAAGCCATGCCTGAGCGGAACTGTTTGTCTATGCGCTTGGTAGGTATCCAAATCGCGTGGCCTCAGTCGGGAGGCCCTTCCCTTATTGGTGGGAAAAAGCGGATACGACTTCTTAAACGCCTTCTCAAAGGGGCAAAAGAATACCGCCGCATTCGGTCACAAAGAGTTTAACCCGGCATCCCGCCGGAATCACGCAAACGGAAAGGAGAGTTTGGCATGGAAGAGAAGAAGCAACCGCCTTCCCGCGAGGAGATAGATGTGACTTTGGAGGCCCTTGGATTGAGACGGTTCTCCACGGAGGAGAAATCGGTACTGACCTCTCTTGGCGCAGAAGAAATCTCTTTTGTAGAATCTAGGTTTTTCCTGTGGAATGAGACTACAGTCGGTAATCTCAAATGCAGAAATAAGGTGTTATTCCAAGCATATTCCCAAAATGTGTCTGTAGCTCAATGGTTTTTTGTCTATCGGACAAAAACCATCCCCGAAGATCTGTGCAGTTATTCGTCGGGATTTCATAATTTCCCGACTCTGAAAGATGCGTTGGACTGGCTCGGCTTCCGAGTCGAGGCCCAAAATTGAGGTAAAAGGAGAGGTTGGCATGAATGAGGACACTCCGAACATCGGGGCCGTCTGCCAGCGGCTTGCCAAGCACGCCCCGTCCGGGCTGTCGGCGGAACAGATCGCCTATCGGCTCGGGCGTCCGTACAACACGCTGATGTCCGAGCTTTCACCCCTGCGGGACACGCACAAGTTCGATGTGAACCTGCTTATTCCGCTCATGCGGTTGGCGGGCTCCACGGAGCCGTTGCACGAGATGGCCCGCGCCCTCGGCGGGGTGTATGTCGACTTCCTCCCGGTGTCGGACGCCGCGCATCCGGTGCATGGCCAGTGCATGGCCTCGGTGAAGTCGTTCGGGGACATGATGGTTGGCACGGCGAAGGCGCTGGAGGATGACATCATCACCAGCGAGGAAAGAAGGGAACTCGCCCGGCTCGGCTACAGGGCCGTGGGCGACATTTTGGCCCTGCTGCTCCAGATCGACGAAGCGGAGGCTCGGGATCGGGGCAGGGCGTAAAAGAACGCCCCCGGAGTTGCTGGAACAACGCCGAGGGCAAACATCCAAAATGAGGAGCTACTCAAATGGATAGAAGTGAAATCTACACGGGCAAGGCAAGGCTTGTCAATCGCGGCAACGGCATCGTCCTGCGCTGCGCGACGAAGGGTGAGCTTGCGGCGCTGCTGTCGCTGCTCAGGGCTCTTTTCCCGCATGGGGGACGCATGAAGGATCTCATAGGGAGGGCTGCGGCATGAGGTACGTTATCGGAGACAGCGCCCGCCTCGTGACTCCCTATCGCGGTTACTCGTGGGTGACGATCATCGGTTACGAATGTGACGGGTATTGCGTGGAGCTCACTTCCGGTCTCGAACTCGTCGTCCGGGAAGACGAACTGGAGGACGTATGAAAAAACGTGAACTGGTGGAAACCGAGGCAGGAGCACACGATGGATCGGCATGAGTTCGACGCGGCCTGCGCCCGGATCTGCGAGGTCTGCGGCATGAAGACGCAGACGGAGCTTTCCGCGTATCTCGGCATCCGTCAGAGTTCCATCTCCGACGCCAAGCGGCGTATGACCGTCCCCGCCGCTTGGCTGTTGACCCTTTTGACCCGCGAAGGCGTGAACCCTACGTGGATTCTGACGGGCGAAGGTTCCAAATTCTTGGTTCCGGCCTCGTTGCCTCCGAGCGCGCCCACGCTGCTGCTGGCTCGTCTGGCAGGGCCGGAGCTGGAGCAGCGCATCCGGGCGGGGCTGATGAGCGCGACGGAATGTATCGCCGAAGAAATCCGGGCGCTCGCTGAGGGCAAGGAGGAGAAAGGGGAATGATCGACCTGCTCATTGAGTACCGCCACTGGCTTGCCGGGACGGTCATGGGCGTCGGCTTCGTCGGCCTGTTCATCCGGCAGGAGGTGGCCCGCAAGCGCCGCCTTCGCCGGATGGCGAGGGAATGCCGCCATGAGTCGGGACAGGAAGGATAGCCCCTCCGTCTCGCCGTCCGAAACCTCGGAGGCATGGTTTGAAACCCATGCCTCCGAGCTGGTGGATTGCGAGAGGATGAAGTGCCGGATGCTGGCCCGCCATTGCGGGACGCGGGAAAGCTGTTTCCGCGGCGGGCGGTGCCCGAAGGCTCCGCGAGGCGCAAGGCCCGTCCAGACCGAAAGGGCGTCCATGCCCATGTACTACGCAAACCCGGATTGTTGAGATGAAGCTGTTTCGCAAGGAAAAGAAGCCCACAGGGGCGTACTGCTGCCCCATCTGCAAGAGGGTCTATCGGCACGCGGGCATGGCCGAACGCTGCACGAGGACGGCTGTGTGCCGCTTGTACAACACGCCGCCCGCTGAGGTGCGGGAGGCGTGGAGGCTTGTCGGCGGAGCCGCGTCGTTGGGGGGGTTTCTGGCCCACCCGATTTTCAATACCGAGCCGGAGGATTCCGAGCTGTATGGAGCCGCGAGAGCCGTTCAGGACACGACGGGGGAATTGTTCGCGGCGTTGCACAAGGTCTTCCCGTGCGCCGATCATGTCCGGCGCGCGCTGCACGCCGCGCTGATGGGCGAGGTAGCGGGGATATGGCCTCCGGGCCATCCCGCACACCTCGGCCATGTCGGGGACGTGATCCGCTCGGTGATCTGCGACGCGAGGGGCGAGGCCGTGGCCCGCGCCGTGCGGCCGGAGCTGCTGGAAGGGATGCGCGATCTGGAGGGGCGCGTGGAAGCGCTCTATGACGAGATCATCCCCGAAGGCGAAGCCGACTATGAGGAAGACGCCATTGAGGGCATCGTGCGCCTGAGTGATGCCGTCATCGGCCCGAAGCCCGAAGGCCGCAAGCCGTCGCTCTACCTCGTCAACGGGCGGTTTCTCGTCGTCGGGCGGGGCAGGGCGGACGTGCGCCGGGTCATGATGGGGTTCGGGCTCTCGAAGCCCCGCATCCAAGGCATCAGCCCCGGAGAAAAGTTCGAGGACGGGCGCACCGCCGAGGAAATCATCAAGACAGCCGTGTGCGTCCCGGCGCTCATCGGACGCATGGAGGAGTGAGCATGTCGCAATCGCATGAAAAGCAGCTTGTCGAGGCTCTACGGGGCATCTTGGCCACAGGAACGGCTTCTCAAGGCCATTAAAGAGCAGTTGGCTCCGCTCGTTGAGTTGGCGGCGACTCCGCACAGGGAGTATATGGATGAGAAGGCGGCGGCTCTGTATTGCAGCATTCCCATCCAGTCCCTTCAAAAGAAACGCCACCTCGGTCATGGGCCGGTCTACATCAAGGACGGCGCCAAGGTCTTGTATGCCCGCAAGGATCTTGAGCGATATATGGAGCAGAGGAAGGTCAAGACTTGTGATCGGTAGCTGTCTGTTCAATGAGTTTGAGGGCTTCCCATTTGGCGTCGGGGCTGAGTTTCGCGTACCGCTGCGTCGAGCGGGTGTTTTTGTGGCCCACAAGCGTGCCGATGGTATACAGCGGGACGTTTTTGCTTGCCAGCCAAGAGCAGAACGTGTGGCGCAGCGTGTGGAAAACGACTTTGTACCGTCTGTCGGTGATGCCGTCATTCAGGCCAAGGATAGATACGGCCTTGGCGAAGGTGTAGCGCAGCCCGCCTTGGGTTATCTGATTTCCCTTGTTGGAAAAGATGAACTCGGAAGGTTGCTGCGGGGCGATGCGTTCCAGCATGGTTTTGACCGTGTGGTCCATGTAGGCGACGCGTTTGCCCATCTTGCCATCAACGTGGATGAAGCTGTTCGTGAAGTCCAGATCCTGTCTGCGGAGCTGGAGGATTTCCCCCAGACGCATGCCCGTGTGCGCGGAGAGCAGGGCGACACGGTATACGCGGCAGGACAGGTTTTGGAGCAGATCAAGCAGCTTGTCGAGCTCCTTCGGCGTGAGGAAGCGTTGCCGTTCGTTTTCGGCGGCAAGGAGCTTGAGCTTCGGGACGGGGCCGGAGTAGAAACCCCAGTCGACCATCCGCTTCATCACGTTCACAACATCGATCAGAATCAGGTTGATCGTGCCGGGGGCAAGGGATTGCCCCAAGGGGATCGTCCTGCCGTCCCTTGCCCTGTGGATGGCCTCGGTTATCAGGAGGTCAGCCTTGAAGGACTCAAGCCGAAACGTGGTGAGTTCACTCAGCAGCATGTTTCCGAGAGCGGGGCCGATGTGCGTGTTGTAATGGTTGATGCGCGCGGCACGGTTTTTCAGGGAGGGGAGACGTTTTTCCTTGAAAATTTCCCATGCCTGTTGATAGGTCAGATCTTGAGTCCGAGGTTCGGGAAAGAGTTCGGGATGGCGTTTCTTACGGATGCGTTCGCCCCGGATTTCGCTTGCCAATACGGCTGTATAGCCTTCGCTACGCCAGCCCACCTTTTCCCATATCAGCTTCCCCTCAAGCTTGTAAGCGATGTCGAAACAGACGTCAGGCTTACCGTCATAACGTTTTGTGCTACTTGTGCGGTAATAGACGCCAGTGTACTTTGTCTTCTCTCGATGGGCCATTTGTGCTTACCCTTTGCTAACCTTGAGGCGGAAATGCTAACCAGTTGGCTAACCACGAGCGCATACTGTGGGAAAACACAGGAAAGCGCAAACGCTGTCTTCTCCGATGGTTGCATAGTGCAGCAAAATAGGGCAAAAGACAATCGGACATCTATGGTAGTATGTAACATATCATGATGTTCATTCAGACTCTGTCGTTGCAGCGGAACGTCCGGCGATGGGGCTATTTTTTTTGTAAGGAGATTTCATGAGCAACGAACCCGATAAGATTATTTATTCCATGATCCGCGTGTCCAAGCGTCATGGGCAGCGTGAAGTGTTGAAAGATATTTCCCTTTCCTATTTTTACGGCGCAAAGATCGGCGTCCTTGGCCTGAACGGCTCGGGTAAGTCTTCGCTGCTGAAGATCCTTGCTGGTGTGGATCAGGCCTTTGACGGCAAGACGGTGCTGGCTCCCGGCTATACCATCGGTTACTTGGAGCAGGAGCCGCTGGTCAGCGAAACGCGGACCGTCCGCGAAGTCGTGGAGGAAGGGGCGCAGGAACTTGTCAATTTGGTCAAGGAATTTGAAGAGATCAATGCCAAGTTCGCCGAGCCTATGGAACCGGAGGAAATGGACAAGCTCATCGAGCGTCAGGGGCAGGTGCAGGAGCTCATGGACGCGAAGGGCGCATGGGATCTCGACTCCAAGCTCGAGATGGCGATGGACGCCCTGCGGTGCCCTCCGGGGGATACGCCTGTTTCCGTGATCTCCGGCGGTGAAAAACGCCGTGTGGCGCTGTGCCGTCTGCTTTTGCAGAATCCCGACATCCTCTTGCTTGACGAACCCACCAACCACTTGGACGCTGAGTCCGTGGCGTGGCTGGAACGGTATCTTCAACATTTCCCCGGTACGGTCATTGCCGTAACCCATGACCGTTATTTCCTCGACAATGTCGCGGGCTGGATCCTCGAACTGGATCGCGGGCGGGGCATTCCGTGGAAGGGCAACTATTCCTCGTGGCTGGAGCAGAAAGAAAAGCGCCTTGCTCAGGAAGACAAGACCGAGGACGAGCGCCGCAAGACGCTTTCCCGCGAACTGGAATGGATCCGCATGTCGCCCAAGGGCCGCCATGCCAAGGGCAAGGCGCGCATCAACGCCTATGAGGCCATGCTGAGCCACGAGAGCGAAAAGCGGGCTCCCGAATTGGAGATCTACATTCCCGCCGGTCCCCGTCTCGGCAAGAAGGTCATTGAAGCCGTGGGCGTCAGCAAGGCCCTCGGCGACAAGGATCTGATGGAAGATGTGAACTTCATTATCCCGGCGGGCGCCATTGTAGGC
>USCL01000177.1 GCA_900553145.1 uncultured Desulfovibrio sp. | reverse complement strand
CTCTTCCACCCGCCGCTCCAGATCGGCGGCCAGCTCCGGGGCTTCGGCACGGCTGTGGGTCAGGATTTCCTCATCCATCTCCAGCAGCTTGAGCGCGACCCACCTCGCCGGGTATTCCGGCGCCAGCAGCCCGGCTTCGGCAATGGAGGCCTCCATGCCGTGCAGCACGGGATCGAGATCCGGGCCATAAGAAATGTGCAGCGGCTTCCACGGCTCGCCGCGTTTCGCCTCGATGTAGGCTTCCGTCACCTTCAGCAGTTCCGGCAACCCCTCGCCCGTGCGGGCCACGGTCGCCATGACCGGGAAGCCAAGGCGCTGCGACAGGCGCTCAAGGTCGATGGTCATGCCCTGCTTGGCGGCCTCGTCCATCATGTTCAAGGCCAGCACCACGGGCACGCCGAGTTCCAGAAGCTGGACGGTCAGATAGAGGTTGCGCTCCAGCGCGCCCGCGTTGAGCACGTCGATGACCACATCGGGCCGTTCCTGCGCCAGCACATGCCGGGCGACGGTCTCCTCCTGCGTATAGGCGGTCAGGGAATACGTCCCCGGCAGATCGATGAAACGCACGCACCGGCCGGAAGGCATCTTGATGAAGCCTTCCTTCTTTTCCACGGTGATGCCGGGATAGTTCCCCACGTGCTGGTGCGACCCGGTCAGCGCGTTGAAGGCCGTCGTCTTGCCCGAGTTGGGATTGCCCGCGAGGGCTATGGTAAGCTGCGACTCCATGATGCCTTCAATCCGCCTGTTCCAAGAGTTCGACGACGATATAGTCGGCCTCGTTGTTCCTGAGGCTGAGCGTGAACCCCGGCAGGCGCAGGGCCACCGGATCGCGCAGCGGGGCGCGCCCCACCACTTCCACTTCCGCGCCGGGGATGAGCCCCATGTCCCGGATGCGCCGCCCCAGCTCGCCGTTGGCCTGCACATGGGCGATGCGGGCTTTCTGCCCTTCCTTCATCCTGCGCAGGGAGATGAGCCCGGCTTCCCGCATTTCCTTGGAAATGGGACAGCCCTCGCCGCCGCACGAACGAGCCTCAACGCAATCGTGCTCCCCGTGCTTTCTATGGCAAAATCCAAACATGATTCCCCCTGACTACAACTTTATCGTAACGTCCGGCGTCCCCGCCCCTCCGGGAAAGCGCATCCCCGTCCCCGACGGGCTCCGTGGCAACCGGCGCAGCCGCCGTTGCATACCGGACGTTTCATGGCATTGATCCCGCGGCATGCCAAACACGCCGCAACGATGAGCAGCACGGCGAGCAGGGCTTCCCACGAAAAAACGCTTCCAGCGGCGAAAACAGGTTCCGTGTCCATACCCCCTCCCGTATGATACCAATTGGATCTGCCCTTTCTATAGATTTTTGAAAATAAATGTCAATTGCGGCATGAGAACATTTCACCCGGCATTCCCGGTTTCTTGCCCTTAACCCGCATCTCGTCTATACTTTTTTTATTCGCAACTTTCTTCGGAGCGCCCTCATGTCCCTTTCCGCAAACGCATCTTCCCCGATCCCCTCCCCTTCCGCCCCGCTGTTGCAGACGGAAGGCATCACCGTGCGCTTCGACGCCTGCGAACGCCCGTTTGACGTGGTGCGCGACGTGTCGTTCACGCTGCGCCCGGGGCGCACCCTCTGCCTTGTGGGGGAATCCGGCTGCGGGAAAAGCATGACGGCGCTGTCCCTGCTCCGCCTCATCCCCGAGCCGGGACGCCTCGCCGCCGGGCGCATCCTCTTTGAAGGCCGCGATCTTGCGGAATTGTCCGAATCCGCGATGGAGCGCGTGCGGGGACGCGACATCGGCATGATTTTTCAGGAGCCCATGACGTCGCTCAACCCGGTCATCCGGGTGGGCGAGCAGGTCGCGGAACCGCTGATGCGGCACCTGCGCCTTTCGAAGAAGGCCGCGCTCGCCGAGGCCGTGGAACTGTTCCGGCTGGTCGGCATCCCCGCGCCGGACATGCGCGTCCGCGACTACCCGCACCAGCTTTCCGGGGGCATGCGCCAGCGCGTCATGATCGCCATGGCGCTGGCCTGCAAGCCCCGCCTCCTGCTCGCCGACGAGCCCACCACCGCCCTCGACGTGACCATACAGGGCCAGATACTCGCCCTGCTCGGCGATCTTTCCCGCGAACGCGGCATGGGCCTTTTGCTCATCACCCACGATCTCGGCGTGGTGGCGGAAATGGCCGACGAAGTGGGCGTCATGTATGCCGGGCGCATCGTGGAGCGCGCACCCGTGCGGGATCTGTTCGCCGAACCGCTCCACCCGTATACGCGGGGCCTTATCCGCTCCGCGCCCACGCTCGACACGCCGCCCTCGGCGCGCCTGGACGCCATCCCCGGAACGGTCCCCTCGCCCGGCGATCTCCCGCAGGGCTGCCCCTTCCGGCCCCGTTGCCCGGAAGCGCATGAGCGCTGCCTTCAGACGCCCCCCGTCGTCGGGTCAGCCGGGCCCGGCGGCTCCCGGGAGGTGTGCTGCTGGCTTGCCCAGACAAGGTAAGTGTTGCCGAATGAGGGTTCAGTCCTATATAGAGTGTTGGCAGATGCGTCACGGAGAGGGCGCCGCCGAATATGATTGCAAGGAGCTAACATGACCGATACGCGTGATTCCCAGACGGAAAAGGAACAGAACGGCGCCGCCGACGAAACCCTCGCGGAGACCGCGCAGGCCCCTGAAAAAACGCTTGAGGAACAATTCCGCGAAGAGATTTGTCCCACTTGCGCGGTAAAAACCGAGGCTGACGAAACCCGTTTGCGCGCCCTCGCGGAGATGGAAAACTTCAAGAAACGGATCCAGCGGGATCATGACGAATACATGCGCTATGCCAGCGAGCCGGTGCTCAAGGATCTCCTCCCCGCCCTGGACAGCCTTGATCTCGCCATCCAGTACGGCGGCAACGACGAAACCTGCAAGAGCCTGCTCACCGGCGTGATCATGACCCGGAAGCTGCTCCTCGACGCGCTCAAGAACCACGGCTTCGACGTCGCCGGAGAAGTGGGCGAGCCCTTCAATCCCGATGTCCATGAAGCCGTTTCCTATGAAGAGCGGGACGATATGGAGCCCGGCATGGTCAGCACGCTGCACCAGCGCGGCTACCGCCTGAAAGACCGCCTGCTGCGCCCCGCCAAAGTATCCGTCAGCCGCAAGCCCGCCTGACGATGGCCGCCGAACCGACGACAAGAAGCGGGACGCCTGCCCAGCCTGAAGGCGCATTGCGCGCCGAAAGCTCGGGAGGCGTCCTGCGCGTCATTTTCAGCGGCGACTGGAAACGCGATCTGGTCGGCCCGGATTTTTTTGCGGAACGTGACGGGGCATTGCGCGAAGCGGAAAGCCTCCTCAAGGAAGCCCGCGGCGTCGAACTCCTCGGGGACGGGCTCGGCGAATGGGACAGCGGCGTGCTGGTCGTCACCACCCGGCTCGTCACGCTCGCCAAGGAGCGCGGCATCCCGCTTGACGACGCCCGCCTGCCCGAGGGCGTCCGCAACCTGACCAAGCTGGCGCTCGCCGTCCCCCCCAATACCGCCGCGCAGCGCAAGGCCCAGAAAACGACGTTCCTCGAACGCATCGGCGGCTTTGCCCTGTCGGTGCCCCGCATGGCCCGAGATATCTTCGATTTTGTAGGCGAGCTTGTCATCAGCGCCGGCAGGCTGTTCCGGGGCCGCTCCTCCTGCACATCGGGAAACGTCTGGCTCGCCGTTCAGGAAAGCGGCGTGGACGCCCTGCCCATCGTTTCGCTCATCAGCCTGCTCGTGGGCCTGATCCTCGCCTTCGTCGGCGTGATCCAGCTCAAGATGTTCGGCGCGGAAATCTACGTTTCCAGCCTCGTGGCCGTGGGCATGACCCGCATCATGGGCGCGATCATGACCGGCATCATCCTCGCGGGACGCACGGGCGCCTCCTATGCCGCCGTCATCGGGACCATGCAGGTCAATGAGGAAATCGACGCCCTCACCACGCTCGGCGTGGCTCCTTCCGACTACCTCATCATGCCCCGCGTCCTTGCCCTCACCGCCATGACCCCGCTGCTCGTGCTCTATTCCGACTTCATGGGCATCATAGGCGGCTTCATCGTCGGCGTCGGCATGCTTGGGCTTGATCCGATGGAATATTATACGTTTACCCAGAAAGGCTTCAACCTGAACAACCTCTGGGTAGGCATGGTGCACGGCGCGGTCTACGGCCTGCTCATCGCCATGACCGGCTGCTACCAAGGCCTGCGCTGCGGCCGTAACGCCGAAGCCGTCGGCAAGGCGACCACATCGGCCGTGGTCTATTCCATCGTGGGCATCGTGCTGTCCACGGCGGTCCTCACTATCCTCTGCAACATCCTGAACATATGAATACCTCCACCCCCATCATCGAAGCGCGGGACCTTACGGTCGGCTACGGCAGCTACGTCGTGCAGAAGGATCTCAACTTCACGATAAACCGCCAGGACGTATTCATCATCATGGGGCCGAGCGGCTGCGGGAAAAGCACGCTCCTGCGCGTCCTCGTGGGGCTGCTCCAGCCAACCAAGGGGCAGGTGCTGTACAGGGGGCAGGATTTCTGGGCCGGGACCGAAGACGAGCGCCAGAAGCTCCTCAGCGGCGTGGGCCTGCTCTTCCAGAGCGGCGCCCTGTGGAGTTCCATGACCCTCGCCGAAAACGTGGCCTTGCCCCTGCAACGCTACACGAAGCTCTCCCCGGCCGAAATCAGGGAACAGACCTCCCTCAAGCTCGCGCTCGTGGGCCTTGCCGGATTTGAGGAATATTACCCGTCCGAAATCAGCGGCGGCATGCGCAAACGCGCCGGGCTTGCCCGCGCGCTGGCGATGGACCCCGAAATCGTCTTCTTCGACGAGCCTTCGGCCGGACTCGATCCCGTCAGCGCCGCGCTGCTGGACGAACTCATCCTCCAGCTCAAGGAAAACATGGGCATGACCGTCGTGGTCGTCACCCATGATCTGGACAGCATCTTTACCATCGGCAACAACAGCGTGTTCCTTGATGCGGCGACCCACACCATGATTACGGGCGGCGATCCCCATGTCCTGCGCTGCGACGAGGCGCATCCCGACATCGTCCGTTTCCTGAACCGCGGCAAAACCGACTCCTGCCCTACCTCCTCCAAAGGATACCGCTCATGAGCAAGTCAGCCAACAAAACCCTCATCGGCGCCTTCGTCGTTGGGGCCACAGCCCTCCTCCTGCTCGCTATCGCCGTTTTCGGCTCAGGCAAACTGTTCCAGACCACAAGCCGCTACGTGCTCTTTTTCGACGGCTCCATCAGCGGGCTTTCCGTGGGGTCCACAGTCCTGTTCCGCGGCGTCCCGGTGGGGCGCGTCGTCGAAATCCGGCTCACGGGCGACCTCGACAACTTGGTATTCCAGACCCCGGTGTTCATCGAGCTGAACAAGAAAGACGAAGGGCGCTTCACCCTCTCCGACGGCGACTTCTCCAAAAAAGAATATCTCGATCGGCTGGTTGCCCACGGCCTCCGGGCAACGCTGGCAACCCAGAGCCTGCTTACCGGCCAGCTCATGATCGAAATGGATTTCTACCCCAGAAGCCAGCTCCCCTATCCCATCAAGGAAGTCAAAGAATACGACGACGTGCCCGAGATCCCCACCATCCCGTCGCAATTCGACAACATCCTGCAAACGCTCACGACGCTGCCGTATGACGACATCGCCTCGAATGTCCTTGACATCACGGAGGGCATCAAAAAAATCCTGAGCAATTCCGGTACCGATCAATTGATCAATCATATCGACAAACTGGTGGTCCAGCTTCAGGATATCGGCACCAACCTCGACAAGACGCTGACAAGCATCCGCGGCCTTGCCGAACCGTATAAGAAGCTGGCGCAGGATACGGACAAACGTCTGTCCGCGACGCTGGAACAGGCGTCGCAAGTTCTGAGCAGCATCGACAACGTAGCCAAACAGACGGAACTGACCGTCGTTTCCGCCCGTGGCGTGGTCAGCAAGAACAGCACCACCGTCATTGAGCTGAATCAGGCCATCCGCGAGATCACCGAAGCGGCCCGCGCCATCCGCGTGTTCGCCAATACGCTTGAACGCAACCCTGAAGCCATTTTGCGCGGGAAGATGCAGTAGGGACGAGGGAGAGCTGAGAGTCGGGGGAAGGCCCCTTCACCCAGAAAAGGGGCCTTCCCAAAACTGCCAGCGCGGCTCGTGCCCCCTCCTCTACCAAAAACTTTCGGCGGCCAAGAACTCAAATGACCGCAGACGAGATTGCGCTGCGGGATTTGAGTCCCCGTAATAACTCAGACTGGACGAAGCTCCGCCCACAAGAAAACCCGGGCGGGGCTACCTGAAAGGTTCCATCCTTGACGGAGATTAGGCATACAGAGAAGCGGCGCACCAGACGAGCAGAAGCGCCATAATCGTATTCGCGGCGACATGATGGTTCTGGAGGAAACGGCGGAACACGGATCCGAAGAGAGCCCAAAGGCACGTCCCGGCATAGGCGATAAACGAAAGCACGCTGATGGAGACCGCCAAGGCCATAGCGGAATCATAATACGGGAGCACGAAGGACGAAAAGGCGGTTATCCCGTACAGGATGCCCTTGGGATTGACGAATTGGAGCAACATCCCGGAAACAATGCTGTTGATGGGCAAAAAACGGGGCTCTTCGCTCCCCGCCCCCGACCGCCAGACGCCAAAGGCCATCCAAAGGATGTACGCCGTGCCGATGGCCCGCATCGTGGGCTCCAAGTCAGGCAAAAAACGGAACAAGGCCGCGCCGGACAGTGCGCACGCCGTCATCAGGGCGAGAACGCCCAGCAGGACGCCGAAGCAGAACCGGAGCCCCTTCCGAAGCCCGTATGCGCTCGCGCTGGAAAGCGCCATAATGTTGTTGGGGCCGGGCGTAAAGGACATGATGCACGCGAAGGACAAGAAAGCGGCAATCGACGGCATGGGGTAAGCTCCTTTGAGTTTGTGCGATAGAGCATACAATCCGTGCATTATAATGTCAAACATGGACAGGATAACGCCCTTGGAAAATATCGGCCACATCGTAGCGGAAAACCTCAAACGCCTGCGGGAAGATCGGAAGCTCAGCCTTGATGCCGTAGCGAAATGTTCCGGAGTGAGCAAGAGCATGCTCGGCCAGATCGAACGCGGCGTGACCAACCCGACCATCTCGACGCTGTGGAAGATCGCGAACGGACTCAAGATTTCATTTACTTCGCTCATGATGCGCCCGGAAACGGACGTCGAAGTCGTCCCGCGTTCCGCCATAACGCCCTTTGTTGAAACAGACGGAAAATACAGGAATTATCCTGTCTTTCCGTTCGACAGCTCCCGGGGGTTCGAGATGTATGCCATTGAGCTGGACCCCGGCGTCCGGCTTGACGCCGAACCGCACCCCGAGGGGACGCAGGAGTTCATCACTGTTTTTTCCGGCGAGCTGACCGTATTGCTCGACGGCGAACGCTGGGGGATCGCGGACGGCGACTCCATCCGTTTCAAGGCGGACCGGAAACACGCCTACGCCAACGAGGGAAACACGCTGTGCCGTTTGAGCATGGTCATTTGCTATCCATCTTAAAGGAAAAAGGAAGTCACATGAAAAAGCGCGCCCCTTCCCTGCTGCTGGCCCTGCTGGCGCTGGCCGGACTGCTCACCGCTGGCGGCTGTTCGCTTGGCCGCAGCCCGCGCCCCCATTTTTACATGTTGTCCTCGCCGGTGGAAAATGCGGTGCAATCCGGGAAGGAGAAAATCTCCGGGCCGCGCGTGGCCGTCGGCCCCGTGTCCATTCCGGGCTATCTGGACAGGCCGCAGCTTTTCCTGCGCGACGGCAATGACGTCAGGGTCGATCTGGCCGAATTCAACCACTGGAGCGAACCGTTCGGCGAAGGCGTGACCCGGGTGCTCTGCGATGCCGTCTCCGCCTCGCTCTCCCCGCGCAAGGGCTTGGCCTTCCCCATGCGCTCGCAGCAGTCCTTCCAGTGGCGCATCGCCGTGGACATCGCCCGCTTCGACGGCGCGCCCGACGGCAGTGTTATTCTTGATGCGGGCTGGAGCCTCGTAAGCGAGAACGGCGAAGAGCTCAAGTCGGGACGTTTCGTGCAGCACGCCCCCGCCGGCCCGGACATCCCCTCGATGGTGCAGGCCCAGAGCGCGCTTCTCGCCCAATTCGGCGCGGTTCTGGGGCAGATGATCCCGTAGGAGAAAAGGACTGAAATAATGTGGGGGAGGGGAGAGGGGACCTTTCTTCAGAAAGGTCCCCTCTCCCCTCCCCCACACC
>USCL01000176.1 GCA_900553145.1 uncultured Desulfovibrio sp. | reverse complement strand
AGTACGGACGGATCCACCCGCGAACCATGTTCCCCTATTGCCTGAAACGTGCCGATCATTCCCGTCACTGTGCCGGTAAGCCCCAGAATGGGCGCAATTGTCGTGATAAGTTCCAGTACCCCAAGCCCTCGTTCCAGTTTCCTGACTTGCCTGTTCGCCGTGAGGGATAACGTTTCTTCGTCGGCGGTTTCCAAGCGTTCGCAGAGGGGAGCCAGAAACGAAGGAAGAGGAGTGGGCTCGCCCCGTTTGATTTTTCCGAGCGTATGCAGGGCTGTCGTATATTCCAGCGTTTTGAAAAGGACGATGGCGAGGGCGAGTACGGAACACAAAAGGATGGGCCACATGAGCGGGCCGCCTTTGGCAAAGAAATCGGCAAAAGACATGAGAGAGTTCATGAGGCATTCCTGAGCGTGAAGTGGATGGGAAGGAGGACAATACAAGCTGACGGGCGCCCGTTATGGGTTGCGGGGCGGAAGATCGCCTTGCGGACGGCTTCAAGGGCCGCTTCATCGAATCCGTTCCCGCCACTCTTTTTTATGGACGCGCTCATCAACCGGCCTTCCGCGTCAATCGTCAGTTCCATGAGTACCTGTCCTTCGATGCCTTTACGTCGCGCCAGCCGTGGATAACGTGGGGCTGGCGGCTGGAGGAATTTCGGGCCATCCACAGCGTCGAATGACGTACGCTGGGGACCGGTTGTTTCAGGTTTCCCTAGCGGCGGTTGCGCGGCGTTTTGTGGAGAGGAAGGAAAGGGGGCCTTTGCCGATGTCTCTTGTTCGCGAGAAGCCTTTGACGGGGGCGTTTTCGTGGAGGGTGTTCTCCGTTTTTCAGGGTTGGCATGATGGGCAGAGCGTTTTTGAAACGGTGGCTCTTGCCGGACAGCAGGCCTGGGCAGTGTTGTTTCTTGTGGAGCGGCTGGCGGAGCTTGAGAGCTGGGTTCCACTGTATTGATCGGCGCGGTGGGTGCGGGCGTTACGGCGAGGCGCAGAGAGAGCGGGGCTGTTTGCGGCTCTGAAAGGCGTACCATCGGCGAGCGATTGAGGAAAAGTCCTCCGTGCGCCAAAAGTGACACGCCCAGCATGAGACAGAAACAGCGGCCCCCCGACAGTTTCATTCTTGTGCGCTCCTGACACTCAGGATGGCCCATGCAAATGCGGTGCTGGCAGCAAGAAAAAGCAGCCAGCAGGAAAAAAGCCGCACGGGATGCCCAATGGCGGCGGCTTGCATGGCCTGCGCCGCATGGGGAAGAGGGAGGATTTCCAGAACATGCCGGGCCCAGCCGGGGAGTCGATCCAGCGGAAAGAACGTACCGCCCAGAAAGGCCATGGGGGTGATGACGAAGTTGGACAGCAGGGCCTGATCCGCATGGGCTTTGACGCGCATGGCAAGCGCTACGGCAAGGCTCGAAAAGAACCATGCGTTCAACAAGAGGGCGAGCCAGAGCCCCGGTGCCATAGGCGATCTGGATACCGCCGAGCAACCCGATTCCCATGACAACAAGACAGGCCAATACGGCACGGGTCATACCCGCCAATACCTCCCCAGTAACATAGGCTACGGCATGGAGGGGGGCCGTCTGGAATTCATCAAAGGTATGCCAGTAAAAACGGCTGATGTTGATGTCGCTGGCAATGGCCCAGCTTTGCGTCATGCTGCTCATGGCTATGAGCCCGGGCAGGAGGAAATCGGCATAGGGGCGTGAGCCGATGAGCGTGTCGCTCATGGCGTAATGGAAAGCCACCAGGTACAGAAGCGGCGAGACAACCCATGATGCCAGCTGCTTAATGATACGGCGCCTGAGGATGAGCATTTCGCGCAGATATACGGCCGTCATGCCGCGAAGGGGCTTCACTGTGCACTCCCCGAGACTTTGCGTCCCGTAATGCTCAGAAACACATCCTCAAGATTGACTCTCCTCACCGTGCTGGTCCCCTGTTCCTGAGAGGCTTCTCTGGCGGCTTCATCGCGTTCATTGAAGTAGCGGGTCGTCAGCAGGCCGTTGTGCTGCACATCAAGGGCCCATTGGCCGATCCGGTTCATGAGATCGTGCGGCGGACCTTCGGCAACGATGCGCCCCTTGTCGAGAAAAACGACCCGGTCGGCAAGAAATTCCGCTTCTTCAATGTAATGTGTCGTCAACAGGATGGTCGTGCCTTCCTGCTGGATACGTTTGATCAATCCCCAAAGTTTCCGGCGGATAAGCGGATCAAGCCCTACCGTGGGTTCGTCCAGAAAGAGGATGCGGGGCTTGTGCAGTAAGGCCCGCGCCAACATGATACGCCGTTTTTCTCCCCCTGAAAGCGTTTTTGCCAGCGCGTCTGTCTTGTGCTCCATTTCGACGACTCCGAGCAGGTAGGCAATCCCCTCGCGCCGTTCAGATGCGCCCATACCGAAAAGCCGCCCGTGGATATCCATATTTTCCCGTACCGAAAGCTCCGCATCCAGATTGAGATGCTGGCTCACGACGCCGCACAACGCTTTGGCTTCCAGAGGGTGCTCGGTGAAGTCGCGCCCGGCAAGTTTGACCGTGCCGCCGTCGGCCCGGGCCTGCCCGGACAGGATACGCACGGTCGTCGTCTTGCCGGCCCCGTTTGGCCCGAGATAGGCCACAAGTTCCTGTTCCCTCACCCACAGGCTTATGCCGGAGAGAATGCGGCCTTGGCCAAATGATTTGGTGATATTTTCAGTCTGGATCATCGGTAAAAGCCTGCCGTTGGGCATGGTTGAACGGGATGTGGAAGAGGGCCGCGTCGAACGCACAAAAAGAAGTAGCACAATCAGAAAGAGTGTGCTACTTGTGTGGATAACATTTTTCTGACAAAAATAATACTCAAATGAGATTGCCGAGATGCATACCATTCCTGCCGCTCATTACCTTGCCCGCCGCAAACGGCAGAACCTTCTTTTGGGGTTGCTCGGCTTGCTGGCGTTGAGCATGCTCCTTTTGGGGGCGAGCGTGGGGAATGGCATGGTGCGTCTTCCCTTGGGGCTTTCGGAACACGAACTGGCGCTCTTCGCCCGTCTGCGCCTTCCCCGAGTGCTTATGGGGGCGCTGGTGGGAGCCGGGCTCGCCATGAGTGGGACGCTGTCGCAGGCGGTGCTGCGGAACCCGTTGGCCTCTCCTTTCACGTTGGGCATCTCTTCAGGTGCTGCTTTCGGCGCTGCTCTGGCTATCCTGCTGGGGGGCATGTCGCAATGGGGTATGGCGGGGGGGGCCTTTATCTTCGCCGCATTGACGGCATTCGCGGCATTGGGTTTTGCCCGTCTGCGCGACGGCCGCCCCGAAACGTTGATCCTCGGCGGGGTCGCCATCATGTTTCTGTTTTCCGCTGCAACCTCATTGCTGCAATATGTCGCCACGGAGTATCAGGTTCAGGCGATTGTTTTCTGGGGGTTCGGCAATCTGGGGCGCGTAGGCTGGTCGGAGTTGGGTGTGGCCGCCGCCATGATCCTGCTTCCGGTACCGTTTATTCTGAGGCTGTCATGGGAGCTCAACGCGTTGCTTGCCGGTGAGGAAACCGCCTCATCGTTGGGCGTCAATGTGCGGCGTCTGCGTATCGGCGGGATTATGGCCGCTTCGCTCATGGCGGCAGGGGCGATATGCTTTACCGGGGTCATCGGTTTTATCGGGCTGGTTGCCCCGCATATCGCGCGCCTTACCCTTGGTGCCGAACACCGTTTCCTGCTTCCCGGCGCGGCGTTGTTTGGGGCGGCTCTTGTCGCCCTTTCCGATGTGCTCGCCAGAAACATTTGCCCTCCTCAAATCATACCCATTGGGATTTTGACCTCTTTTCTTGGTGTCCCTTTCTTTTTCTGGCTCTTGATGCGGAATGCGCGGGGCCTGGCGTAATCATGCTTGAACTCCGAGATCTGTCTTTTGCTTATCCGGGAGGGAAAGCACTTCTTGAGGGGCTTTCCTTCACGTTCCGAAGGGGGGAGGTCTGTGCGGTTCTCGGCCCCAACGGAACCGGGAAAACGACGCTCCTCAAAGTGTTGCTGGGCCTTTTGAAGCCTTCCGCTGGAGAGGTCGTTCTGTCGGGGAGAACACTGGGGCGTATGGCCGCGCAGGAGCGCGCCCGTAAACTTGCCTATATCCCGCAGGATGTGTCTCTGCGTTTTCCGCTCAGTGTCTTTGAGTTTGTGCTGCTCGGACGCAAGCCGTGGTTTGCCTGGGGGCCGTCGCCTTCCGATGTGGCGCTGGCGGGGACGGTTCTTTCGCGGCTGGATCTGGATGCATTCGCTGAGCGGCCTCTGGCCAGCCTTTCCGGTGGGCAGCGCCAGAAGGTTGCCTTGGCCCGCGCCCTTGTTCAGGAGACGGATTGGCTGCTCCTCGATGAACCCACCAGCAGCCTGGATCTCCGCCATCAGGTGGAAGTACTGACGATGGCTCGCCATGTTGCCGCGAAGCAGGGCAAGGGCGTCATCCTTTCCATGCACGACATCAATCTCGCCGCCCGCTACGCCGATACGATTCTTCTCATGAAGGACGGGAAGATTGTGACTTCCGGAGCTCCGGCGGACGTTTTGACGGGCGAACGCATCGCCTCGGTTTACGGCATCTCCATGCGCGCGTTCCATGCCGCGGACAATCCGCAGGTTTCCCTGTGGTTTCCCGATACGACAGAGGAAGGGGCGGTTTTTCCGTCCCGTTCAGGGATTTTTCAAGAAGAGGACATGGAACAGTGAAGAAGCAAGGAATCTGTCTGGCCGCGTTGTTGGGGGGGCTGTGCTTGTTCCCGCAAGGCACACTTGCGGAAGAAACCGTCAGTGCGACCATGAAGCCGGTCGTTGTTACGGCAACGAAAACGGAGCACAGCCTTGGCGAAACGACGGCGGACGTTTCCGTGGTGACGCGTGAGCAGATTGAGAAGATGCCCGCCAACAACGTGCTGGACGTCATGCGCACGATGCCGGGCGTTACCATCGACTCGGCGCGTTCCTTTTACGGTACGAGCACGCAGAACAAGGTCATCATCCGTGGCATGGGGGGCGACGACGTCAACGGGCGCGTACTGGTGCTTATGGATGGCCTTCCCGTCATGACGGCGGGGAACAACATCTTCAACTGGGACACCATCAGTCTGGATACGGTGGAGCGCATCGAAGTGGTGCGCGGGCCCGCTTCCGCGCTGTACGGTTCCAGCGCCATGGGCGGCGTCATCAACATCATCACCAGAAAACCGACGGAAGACGGTTTCAAGACCACGGTCGGTACCAAGTTTGGACGCTACAACACATGGCAGAACAAGCTCTATCATACCGGTGCCATCGACAAATTCAGTTACGCCATTTCCGGCAGCATGCTGAAGTCGCGCGGTTTCAATGTGTTGCCGAAAGAGAGCCCCAAGGCCAGCTCGAACCGGAACGAGTTTAACGATGGCCGGGAAAAGATGGAGAATTACAACGGGTCGCTGGCGTTGAACTACCGTTTCGACGAAACCGCGGACCTCTCCATACGCGGCGAAATGTCGTCGTATGAAGATACGGGCAGATGGCGGTATATTGATGATTTCAATCTCTACAGTAACAAGCATCAAGGTGTTGGTGCCAGGCTGCACAAAAATTTCGGTGTGGTGGACAGCAGTTTTTCCGTTCGGGGCGACTTTACCAAATCTGATTACGACAACGCCAGCAAGACGGTCAAAACGTCCGAAGCCCCTTCCAAGATGCGGACGGTTTCTTGGGATCAGAGCAACACGTTTGCGCTTGGCGACATGCACCTGTTTACGGTTGGTGTTGCGGGCTCTTGGGGAAAATTTGATTCAGAGTCCAACTATTTCACGTCGACCCGCTATACCCAGAAGGGCGGCAAGGAATTGAACCTGAGCGGGTATGTTCAGGATGAGATTTCGATCATGGACGGCAAGCTGACCGTCGTGCCCGGCGTTCGTTACGACTATTGGCGGAGCAAGGGATATCTTCAGGATACCAATGACAAAGTGAATCCTGACAAACAGGATTTTTCTTCGGTCAGCAACGTACGGTTTTCTCCCAAGCTCGGTGTCCGTGTGAACCCGTGGGATGATCTTGTGGTGTTCCGTTCCAACTACGGCGAGGCTTTCCGTGCTCCGACGCTCAACGATCTCTTTGGCGGGTCCATCATCGGTTCGAGCCGTTACCAAAGCAACCCAAACCTGAAGCCCGAACTTTCCAAGACGTGGGATATCGGCGTGGACATCAATCCTACGGACAGGCTGACGTTGAACGTAACGGGTTATAAGACGTGGGCCGAGGACTACATAGCCAACGTCCCGAAAGGGAAGGAGGACGGCTACAACATCAAGATGAAGGAAAACATCGACAAGGTGACCATCACCGGCATCGAAGCCAACATCCATTACCAATATAACGACTATTTGAAGTTTTTTGCCGAAGGGACCGCGTTGCGTCCGGAAATCCGTTCCGGGGCCAATCAGGGAAACCATCTGCACAATGTGCCTACGCGCAAGGCGAGCCTCGGTTTTACGTTCTCACATCCCGAGTGGTTTACGTTACAGGCCAGCGCCACATGGCTGGGCCGTATCTGGCAGGATCAGACGGACAACGGCGACATCGCCGAAGGCAATTTCTGGCTGGGCGAATTCAAGCTGTCCAGACGCTTTGATTATGAAAAGTACTGGCTGGAGCCTTTCATTGAAATGCAGGGCATCACCACCAAAGATGAAATCCGCTATACGAACGGTTCCCGTGTGCCGATCAACATGTTCTTTGTTGGTCTGGAGGCCGGGTTCTAAAAACGTGTAATGGGCCTCCCTTCATTACGCGACAGGGAAGGGGCCGCGAGTGTTGCCGCGCCCCTTCCCATACCTTTTTCAGGAGGAACGTATGTCCGTTGTCTGTGTCGTATGGTCCAGTCATGTGGGCGCGCTGGCGTCCGCGGCCTCTCGCCAGGGGATGCCTCCGGTGCGCGTCCTGTCTTCCCGTATGCTGGAGGAGCCGGACGGCGTGGAGCGTTGCCTTGAAGCCATGCGTTCCGCCTCGTCGCTTTTTGTGTTTCGGACAACGGATGCGCTGTGGGATCAGCTGGATGAAGGCATTCGCCAGATAGGGAAAACGGTTCCGGTGGTCTGTGTCGGCTACGATCCTGCGGCATGGGCATTGTCCGCTGTGTCCGTCGGAACGGCGCAGACGGCCTATCGCTATTTGACGTATGGCGGTGCGGAGAATCTTTGCAACCTGTTGCGGTTTCTCGATGCGCTGCCGGACGCTGCGGCGACGGTACCGGAACCAGTCCCCGTTCCTTGGGAAGGCCTCTGGCATCCTGATGCGCCGGTTCGCGCCTTTGCTACGGCGCGGGACTATCGGGAATGGTATACGGAATACGCGCGGGAACGCGGCCTGAGTTTAGCCCCGGAATTGACCGTCGGTCTGCTGTTCGGGCGGCACTACTGGGTCAACGACATGTCCGACGTGGAAACCGCGCTTATTCGTGCCCTTGAAGCGAAAGGCTTGGGAGTGCTTCCGGCCTTCACGAACACGTTGCGGGACAAGGCGACGGGCAACAAGGGCGCGACGGTTTGGTCACGGGAGGTTTTTCTTGGTGAGCACGGGAACCGGATCGGGGCCCTCGTCAAATTTTTGCCGTATTTCACCAATAACGGGGAGGACACCCCCGCTTTTGTCGGAGACGATTCCCCGGCACGTGAAAGCGTGCGCTTGTTCCGAGAACTCGGGGTGCCGGTCTTCCAGCCGGTTTTCGCCTCCTCAAAGACGCTTGAGGAGTGGGAGGCCGATTCGCAGGGATTGAACGGCGAAGTGTCGTGGGCCGTCGCCATGCCCGAATTCGAAGGGGCCATCGAGCCGTTTTTCCTCGGTGGCGGTACCTTGTCCCAGACAGGCGCGGACGGAACCGAAATCGAGCGCCGTACGCCCCACCCCGAGCGTGTGGAGCGTTTCGCCACCCGCATCACCCGCTGGCTGCGCCTGAGAAACAAACCCGTGGCGGAGCGCCGTGTCGCCTTTATCTTGAACAGCGATCCTTGTGCGTCTGTGGAGGCTTCCGTGGGCGGAGCCGCCAAGCTGGATTCTCTGGAATCGGTAAGCCGCATACTCCGGGCCATGCGGCAGGCCGGGTACGCCGTAGATGTCCCGGAGTCCGGTGCGGCGCTTATCGAAACGATCATGGAGCGCAAGGCGCTTTCCGAATTCCGGTGGACGACGGTACAGGAAATCGAGGCGAAGGGCGGGGTGCTCGCCCATGTCAATCTCGCAACCTACCGGCAATGGTTTGATGCCTACCCCGAAACCGTGCGGCGGAAGGTCGCGGAGGCATGGGGCAACCCCCC
>USCL01000175.1 GCA_900553145.1 uncultured Desulfovibrio sp. | reverse complement strand
CGTCTTTTCGCCACAGCAACGGCGGGCCGCAGCGTTCACATTCGGCAAATCGGCCAATGGCAGCGATTACTCTTCGAAAAACCCGCACGCCCTTTCTTTGCAGCCCGTGGCCTGTGCCCATCTGCGCGTGAGCATCATCTGGGAACTGGAACAGGTGGCGGGCGTGATGGAGGCCCGTGAGTTTCTGCACCGGGCGCGGCTTTCCGGCGGCCTCGTGACGGGGCACGGCGAAATCGTCCTCGAAGATTCTCTGGAAGCCGCGTTTGATCGCGTCGGGAACGGGTATGTCGTTACGGACAGACGAGATATGCTCGAAAACCAGGACAAGAATCAGGCCGAACTTCTGGTAGAAGCGCTGGGAGCGCAGCCTGCAGCGGGAGAAAACAACACATGGCTGTCCGCAGCCTGCCTCGGCTACGCGGCGATCACACCTTTCGAGCACCGCGGCGGAGCGCGCTGCGGCTATACGCATGCCTTTGCCGAGCCTTTGGTGGGCATGGTGCAATACCGTTCCTTGCGCCAGTGGCGGAAGGAAGCGGATGCGGAAGAAGCTCTCTGGCGTCCCGTGTGGCAGAATGATCGGCGTGGCGCATTCGTGCTGCGGCAAGAACAAACGGAACCTGAGGATATGTAAGGAGATACTATCATGGCAAAAAAAATGAACAAGCTTCCGGGCGTACTGTCGTTTCAGCGTTGCCTTCTGGTGACGGATGGCCTCTTTTATAACGAATTGGGCAATGGGGAACTGAGCCCACTGTGGGTGATGAGGCACGGCATCCGGGGAACGCAGAACATCAACAGAGCCAGCAAAGAAGGGCAAGCGGCTTCCGCCAGCGCCAAGCGGGAGGAAGTATCCAACATCCAGACCACTGACAGCGCCAAACTCGATGCCAATGCGGCGGCTCTGCAAGTGCGCTTCAACCTGCGCGGCATGGACATACAAAAGGCATTGTTCGCTTGCGCCCCCGGACAGAAAGACTCCATGGATGACCTGAACGCCTTCAAGGCCGATCTGGCGGCGTTTGTCGAACGGGCCAAGGACAGTGATGCGCTGGTTCACCTGGCCTGCCGCTATGTGCGCAACATCGCTAACGGACGTTTTTTGTGGCGTAACCGCACAGTGGCAAGTTCCGCTACGGTTGAGGTGCTCTTTCCCGACGGTACGAAAAAAAGGTTCGACGCGCTGGCTACTCCCTTCAATCATTTTGAAGAGGTGAGCGATGACGAGCGTACTGTGGCCGAAGTGCTGGCGCGCGGCTGGAAAGGCGATCCGGCAACAGAATTACGGGTGACGGCCCACGTCGATCTGGGAGTCGGTGGGGCTGTTGAAGTCTTCCCTTCGCAAAACTACCTTGAGAATAAGGCACGCGGGTTTGCCCGCCCCCTGTATTGCGTAGGAGGCGCGCCGGACGGACAGGATCAGCACAGCGTACGCATCATGGGACAGGCGGCCTTGCGTGACCAGAAGATCGGCAATGCCCTGCGAACCATCGATACATGGTATCCGGCCTATGAGGAGCGCCGTGTGCCGCTGCCCGTGGAGCCCAACGGCGCGAGCCTTGATGCGCAGGAGTTCTTCCGCAACAAGGGAGAGGCGTCCGGCTTCAAACTGATGCTGCGCGTAAACGAACTGGACCCCATGACGCCCGATGGGCTGTTCCTGCTGGCCTGCATTATCCGTGGCGGCGTCTTTTCGGGGAGTGAATGATCATGAGGCCCCAATGGTATTGTGATGCCCTGCCGCTGATCGTGGGAGGCGATACGGGCGTAAGCGGGCCGGTGCTGCGGAACCGTATGCTGGGCTTGCTGCACGGCGTATTCTCCCAGCGCCCCGGGGCATTTGCCGTCGCTTTCCCCGGGAGGGAACAACTGGCCGTATTGCCTCTCCCCTTGACGGGGGCGTTGCGCGTTTTCGCTTCCTCCCGTGAAGACATGGACTGGCTGGCGGAAAACGTGATTTCACAGCCGTGGTTCCGCGATTACGCCCGGTTGTCCTATCCACGGGCTGTCCCTGCCGACTTTTGCGGTGAGTGGGTACGTTTCGTCAGATACAGAGTGCCCTCTCTATCATCGGATCGTCATGAGGGCGAGGAACATGGACTGTTGAGAAGACGACGCATGGAAACCGCCCGCAAGGCCAAAATGACGTATTTCATACTGCGCAGCACAGGAACAGGACAGCGGTTCTCACTGGTGGTGAACCGTGAACAAGGAGAACCGCAACGGGAGGAATGCACACCCAACGGTTATGGGTTTTGTGTAACCAGCAGCCCCTTTAGCCTGCCGGAGTTGCCGTGGGCATAAAAAGGCACAGCGAACCACGGCCGCTTCAACTCTCCAAACGGGCCAATGTCTTCTATCTAGAACATGCCCGGGTAGTGCAGCAGGATGACCGTATCGTCTATCTGACGCAGGACGGGGGTGAGTTCGAGCAGATGTTCAACATTCCCGAACGGAACACGGCATTCCTGTTGCTGGGCAAAGGCACTTCCATCACGGATGCCGCTATGCGGCGTATGGCGGCATCCAACGTGATGGTGGGCTTTTGCGGAACGGGAGGATCGCCACTGTTCAGTGTATGCGACATCGCTTTCATGACGCCGCAAAGCGAGTACCGCCCGACGGAATATATGCAGGCATGGGCGGAAATGTGGTTTGACCCCGCACGCCGACTGGAGAAAGCCCGTAGCTTCCTCAGGCGGCGCGCGCAGATGACGGCGGAGTGCTGGCGGGAAAACAGCTACCTGCAAAAACTGGGAATAGTACTGTCCGATGCCGTGCTGGAGCGTTTCCATTCGGATCTGGAACAGGCCAAGGATGTTCAGGAGCTGTTGCTGGCGGAGGCACGCTGGGCCAAACGTCTGTATGCGGATCTGGCACGAGGGCATGGATTTTCATTCGTTCGCGAAGAAGGCGCGCGGCGTTCAACCTCAAAAGCGGATATCTGCAACGGCTTTCTGGATCATGGCAACTATATCGCGTATGGGTATGCCGCTGTGGCGCTTTGTGGCCTTGGAATCAGTTTCGCCATGCCCATCCTGCATGGGAAGACGCGAAGAGGCGCGCTGGTATTTGACCTCGCGGATGTGGTCAAGGATGGTTACGTCATGCCGCTGGCCTTCGAGTGTGCTAGAGAAGGAGAAATACAAAAGGACTTCCGGCAACGCCTTATCGAGCACTGCCAAGAGGAAGAGGTTTTAGACTTTCTTTTTGACTTCATGAAAAACTTGTGTGTAAAAACCACATAATATAAATGAGTTATATCTGTCTTACCAAAACGAAACCTTCAAAAGGGTTTGAAATTCAATCTACTGAAAAATAAGTATATTGTTTTCAAAAACTCTAGCTATCCGCCGTGTAGGCGGTTTAGAAGTCAACAGGCGTATGCCGTAGCCGCCTGCATCAGCTATCCGCCGTGTAGGCGGTTTAGAAGATTATGCCGAGTCCCGTAAATGGGCTCTTTCGGTTATCCGCCGTGTAGGCGGTTTAGAAAACCAAGCGGGAGGTTGTACCCCCGAAAGCCCCTTTCTCACGGTTGGGGCTTTTTCTCGTCTGCCCTTGACATAGACTCGTTTATATGGCGTGAGTGGTAAAAAGGGAGGAGGACATGTTTGAACATTTTTTAGAACGGATCAAGAAACATCCGTTCAAGTCATTCATACTGATAGCGTTTATTATAGGGATCGTAGGAAAATATTTCGATAAAGAAACTGCTGTTGCATCCTCTCATCTTGTTCCTGTTGAGCAAGCACAGCTACAGGAGGAACCCAAGAATCTGTCTCCTGAAATACAAGCTGAGTTACAGCAAAAAATAGCAGATGGGGAAAAGATTGCAAATGCAATGATCGAGAAGAAAAAAGCGTTCATTGATACGTCTGGGGTGGCTACACCGTCGCCATGCCTCGATTTCATTATTATGAAGAAAGCATACTGGAATAACTTGACAAAAGAAAAAAATATCTCTTTGCCTTTATGTCAGAAATACCGTCAATGAGGCAAAGAAATTCCCGCATAGGTTTACCCGCGTACCCAGAACCGCACCAGCATATCAATCTGTGATACAGAAAATATCCAAAATGGATGCCGAAAGCTGGATGATAAGCAATAATGATGGGGGAACTCCGTTTGTCATGGGCGATATGGCTTGGGAACGCTACCAAGCGAAAGACGAAGACATAAGCTTTGCAACATTTTCGGGCGGACGATATTACCCACAATAGGGATGAGATAGACAAAAAAGGCGGCTCTTCGGAACCGCCTTTTTTGTTGCCATGTCACTTAAGTTCTCTCAGACAACCCCTTGCTCCTCCGCCCTTTCCCCGTCGTATACTCGAAAAACCTTCCAACAACCTCTTGCGGAGTGCCAGAAGGGACGTGGTAGGGTTGAGACAAATTTGCGAGGTGGAGATATGCGGTTTGCAGCGACATTTGACGCAGGAGACATCAGGAAGGGAGCGGCGGAGGCAGTCGCAAGCCTGAAAAACGTTTCCGGGGAGGCTGGGAAGACGGCTTCCGCTCTTGACGCTACTGGTGGGGCTTTCCGTAAGGCCGCCAAAGAATCTGGATACTTCTACGATCGGCTTGGCCGTCTTCACGCCGCGAACGGGAAATATGCATCTTCCGCCCAAAAAGCCGCCATTCAGACCAAAGCCGTCGGTTCCAGTTCCGAGAAAGCCGGAAAGCAGATGCAGGGCTTCGGCTCAGGTTCGGACTCGGCCTCCAAATCTCTCGCCCATGCTTCGTCCGTCGCGGATGCTCTTAATCAGCGTTTCGCGTCCCTCACACAGCGCGTCTTATCCGTTTATGCCGCATATAAGCTCTTAGACGGCGTTGTGGCGACTACTAATATCGGCATCCAAGCGAACAAAAATTGGGAATCCCAAAAGCTGGCCATTGCGTCTATCGTCAGTTCCACGAATCAGCTCTCGGACGCACAAGGCAGGGTGCTTGAGGGAGCTGAGAAGTTCACAGCATCCCAGCAAGTAGCCGAAGAACTGATGAAGCGCATTCAGCAGCTCGGCCTTGAAACTACAGCCACGACACAGGAGCTTGTCACGGGATTCCAAGCCATCATCGCCCCCGCGCTCAAGGCCGGGTACGCCCTTAAAGAGATCCCCGAGCTTGCTACTCGTGCGGCGCAGGCTATTGGCGCTTTCCAGATCCCGATTCAGCAGATGCGAACTGAGGTAGAGTCGCTTCTTTCGGGAAATATCAATAAAGCTCAAGAGTTGTTGGCTCCTTACCTCAATATTAAGCCAGAAGACATCAGAAAATGGAAGACTCTGGGAACGCTCGTTGAAGAAGTCAACAAGAGACTTGAAATATTCAAATATTCCAGCGACGCCATTGCAAATACATGGGCTGGCCTGACCTCAAACACCCAAGAATATTTTGAGCTTATCTCCCGTGGTTCCACATCCGGACTTTTTGACTCGATGAAGTCGTCCGTCCGGGAACTTCAGTCCCTCATGATCTCCATGAACAAGGATACTGGGCTGGCCGAGGTCAGCAGTAAAGTCAACAACATCGCAGAAGCATGGAGACGGATGAATGATTTTATTGGGAACAAGATTCTCGTTTCCACTGGGCGGTTCACTGATTGGATTGAAGATCTGAACAGGCCGGATAATCTTGCATCTTTTGAGACGACCCTCTCAAATATATGGACTGGTATTGAAAATGGGGCCTCTTTGATCGGAAAGGTTGGCTCTGCCTTCGGTGAGCTCTCCTCAAAAGCAATATCCGGGTGGAACAGTATGCCGGAGATTATCAGAGATGTAGGGATTGTTGGAGCGATGCTTTACGGCAAATGCGGACTTCTCATCTTTGGAACGGCTATGGCAGCTTTCGATAGACTAAATAATATCGCAAAGGGAACGCGATACTTTGTTCAATCTGGCGAAATGTCCTTTTCGGAATTGTTTTCTATGCCGTGGGATGAACTCGGGAAAAAAGTAGGGCAAGTCGATAAGAATATTTCTGGATTCAGAGGAACATATAACGCGACTGTTCAGGACGTAAAGTCTGGCAACATCCATTAAGACATCTTCTCTTTTGGATGCAGGGGCTGGAGACAAAAGCAAAAGCGAACTCAACAAGATCTCAAACGCCTTGAAAAGCGTAGACACCGATCTTGCCCGTGTACAGATGACTGACGCCGGGTTCCGCCAATTCCAGATCGACCAAAAAGTTGCGGATCTCGAAAAAACCCTTGGCGCAACCAATCCTCGTGTTCAAGAGCTTCGTGCTGAACTCGAAAAAAAGCTTCAAAACGATTTTCTTGAAGAGGTGATCGGATACGCCGATCCCGCCGAAAAACAGATGATAGATCTGCAAAAGGCATATCAAAAATTCAATGATACGCTCAAAGCTTCCACAAAACTCAACGCGGAGGAAAAGTTCGACTTACAAGCAAAGGCGGCTAAGCGATACGTTCACGCGATCGATGAAGTTAATACAGAGCAAAAACAGCTCCTTGAATTCCAAAAAGAAACGTCACGTATCGAAGCTGAGAACAGCAATGATCAAGCCACGCTCTGGCAGATGAAAGTAGATAGATACGAGAAAGAGCTTTGGTATGTCGAAGACATAGCAGAACGCCGCAGTCTGATTGAAGGCCGCATCAACGCAGAACTTGCAGTGGAAAACAAACGGTACACTGCTGACTTCGGGAAAATGTGGGAGGAAACGTACAACCGCGTCGATCAAGCTGGCGCGGACATGCTGGAAAACTTCCTCAACGGCACGAAGAACATTTTTGATTCGCTCAAGAAAATGTTCATCCGCACGCTGGCTGAAATGGCAAACGCGGCATGGCTGCGGCCTATCACCGTTCAAATCATGGGCACACTCGGCGGCGTCTTTGGCGTCGGCGGGACGGCGCTTGCATATGTCTCAGCTACAGGAAAAATGGTCAATGCTTCAGGTAGCGGACTTCTCGGCAATTTGCCGTTCTCCAGCCTTTTGCCCGATTCGTGGACATCGGGGGTTTCCAGTTTCTTGAGCTATGAGCTTCCCGGTACGGCCCCCGGCATTTCCGGCTTGTATGGCCCAACTATGGGCGGCGGCAATCTCGCCAGTGGCCTTTCCCTCGGTTCCGCGCTCATGTACGGGGGCCTCGGTTCGCTCGGGTATTCTCTGCTCGGCGGGGCGTTGGGGCTTCCCCAGAACAAGTACAGCGGCATTACCAGCGGCCTTGGAGCGGGGCTTGGCGCATGGGGCGCCAGCGCCGCGTTGTCCGGTACGGCCCTTGGCGCGACGCTCGGCAGCGCGGTGCCTGTGGTTGGCACGGTCATCGGCGCAGCTCTTGGCGGGCTGGCATCGTCTTTGTTCGGCGGCGGGAAGAAAACACATCCTTCCGTCTACACCAATGTTGTCGACGCCAGTCTGTTTGGCTCGGACTGGGAAGCCCTCATGACGCAAGGGGCATGGACTGACCGGGCCAGCGTTTCCGATGCGGCCGGGATTTTCAAGGGGCTTGGCGAGGTGGCCAACACCACGGCCAGCTCAATCATGGGGTTCGCGCAAGCGTTGCCGGAAGAGTATCAGGCGCAGGTCCTTGCCCGGCTCAACGCCGAGACGGTCAGCTTCGGTCGCGGCTCCACGGCGGGACGTAAGGGCGTCACCGACTACGGGCCGAGCACGTGGAATTTCCAGTTCCATGACGAGGAACAGCTTCAGGAGGTCATCAATACCGCCGGGGAAGATATCCAGCGCGTTATGCTGAACGCGCTCCAGCGGACAATGGTCGGAACGGATTTGTCCTCGATGCTGGCCGTGGATCTGTCGTCCACGGAAGGGCTGGATAAGGCGATTCAGGCCATCAACGCCATCAATACGGTAACGGAAGCCACGGCGAACATTAAAGAACCGTTATCGGAGATGGAGCAGCAGGCGACGGCGGCACGGGCGCAACTGGACGAATGGACGGAGTCCATGCGGTCGCTTGGTGTGAATGCCGATTACGCCGGGAAGCTCATGGAGGACTACAGGCACGCCTACATCGACAACGTGATCGAGTCACTGGACGAATCGCTGCACCCGCTTTCGGCCTATGAACAGGCCATAAAGAACGCCAATGAGGCCGTGGATCAGCGCAAGAAGGCGCTTGAGATCATCGGGGCCACGGAAGGGCAGCTTGCGCAGGTGGAGGCCATGCGCGCCGAGGTCGTGAAACAGGCCACTGAGGAAATGCTGCGCTCGTTCGACCAGTCCGTCGCGCAACGGTGGGCGGCGGTGAACGGCAATGCTGACGAGGTGGGCCGGGCTATCTCACAGGCCAACGAACTGCGGGAGACAATCCAACAGT
>USCL01000174.1 GCA_900553145.1 uncultured Desulfovibrio sp. | reverse complement strand
ACCACAAAAGAAAGCCCCACGGTGCGGCTCTCTTCCGCGCTGGGCGCGGCTTGCCCGAGGGTTACCCGCGGTTTTGCCGGGGAACCTGTCTGGCACTGTATATAGGGATGATGGTGTTACGCTATCGGGTCGCTTGCTTTTCTTTTGTATGTCGCAGGACAGCGAAGAGGGTGGGGATATCCACAGGCTTTGAGATATGGGCGTTCATCCCCGCTTCCAATGATTTTTCCACATCGTCTTCGAAAGCGTCGGCCGACATGGCGATAATGGGCACCGTCCCCGCGTCTTCATGCGTCAGGGAACGGATGCGCCGGGTGGCCTCGAGGCCGTCCATGATCGGCATCTGGATATCCATGAGGACGGCAAGGTAGCATCCGGCTTCGCTGTTGCCGAAAATCTCCACAGCCTCCTGCCCGTTCCGCGCCGTGTCCACTTGCAGATTCCGCGAGGTAAGGAGCGTGACCGCAATCTCCAAATTGAGATCGTTGTCTTCCACCAGCAGCACGCGTTCGCCGTCAAACCCTTCCTCTGTTTCCGCGCCGCCCGCGAGGGGGCTATCCTGCGTCAGGGAAAGCAAAAAATCGTATAATGTCGAAGCGAACAGCGGCTTTTGCAGGAATACGTCGGCTCCTGCATCAAGGGCTTTCGCCTTGATTGCGCTCCAGTCGTAGGCGGCAACGGCGATGACAGGCCCGCTCTTGCCCATGGTTTTCCGTATCTTCCGGATCAACGTGTCGGCGGCCGGCCGGGCGTTCCCCCAATCCACGAGGATGATCATGCCGGACTCGCCCTGCCGTGCCGCCGCGTCCAGCCGATCCAGCGCCAGAGCGCCTGAAGCGAAGCCTTCGGCGGCTACCCCGAACCGCAGCAGGAGCGAGCGGGTATACTCAAGTTCCTCGGCGTCGGCATCGACGACCAGTGCCTTGAGATGCCGGAAACGATCCTTGAGGGATACCGGTGCCCGTGCCGTGTCGTTTTCCAACCAGACCCGGGCGACGAACGTGCTGCCCTTGCCGGGCGCGCTGTCCACCACGATGCCGCCGTTCATCATGCGGGCATATTTTTCGGCAATGGCCAAACCGAGGCCAGAGCCGCCTTGGTCGTTCCTCTGCTGTGAATCCTGCTCGAACGGCTCGAATAGCTTGCTCAGGAATGCCTTTTCCATGCCGATGCCGGTATCCGTGACGGTGAAGACGAGCTCCGATGCGCTGTTTGAGCGTTTATCCTGCTGCACGGAAAGCAGCACGCTGCCGCCCGGTTCGGTGAACTTGAGCGCGTTGCCGAGCAGGTTGATGAGGATTTGGTTCAGCTTGAGCTCGTCCCCCACATATGCCTCGGCCAGGCTTTGTCCGAGCAGGACTTGAAAACGCACGCGCTTTTTCTCGGCCTGGCTGTAAAACATCGTGGCGAGATTCTTTGTGAATACCGCGAAATCGAAAGGTTTTTTCTTGAGTATGGCCTTCCCGCTCTCGATTTTCGACATGTCCAGGATGTCGTTGATGAGCACGAGCAGAAACTTGGCGGAACTTTCTACCTTATCCAGACAGTCCCGCACCCGATCGGGGTCGCCCCACGATTCCTTGGCGATGGCGAGCATCCCCATGATCGCGTTCATGGGGGTGCGTATGTCGTGGGACATGCGCGAGAGAAAGTCGGATTTGGCCCGGTTGGCCCGTTCCGCCATTTCCAGGGCGTTGCGCAACATCTCCGAACGTTCCTCCAGTTTTTTCTGGAGCTCCCTCTGCTCGGTGATGTCGGTGATATCAATGTAAATGAAAAGATATACGGGATCGCCCTGCATGAAGTCGACGCAGTCCCCGTTGAGTTGCAGCCAGGCGTCCTCACCGTTCAGGGTCTTCGCTTGCACGGTGAAGTGCACCGGCTTGCCTTCCCGCATGGCCGGATACTGTTCGTCCAGGGCTTGTTGATTGCGCTTCGAAACCCGGTTGACCGGCAAATACGGGGCGTCGCCTTCCGCCCGTGCGCCAAAAAACGCGATGAAGCGGTCGTTGGCATTCAGGAAGACGAAGCGTTCCGGCCCGCACCCTTCCCGGATTTGGAATTTAGCTATAAAACCCGGTAAATTATCGTAAGCAACACTTTTCTCCGTCTGCGCCTGCACGAGATCCGTGATGTCCGTGAACACGCTGTAGATCACAGGGGTGCCGTTCACTGTCTCTTTCGTGAACGTGCCGACGGCCTTGATCCATATCCGGTGGCCGCCCTTCACGGGCATCGGGCAAACGAATTCATAAGAGGGTTCGCCACGCTCCAGAGCCGTTCGGATGCTGTTCCCCATCATTTCATAGGTATCGGGGAGGGCCGAGTAATACTCGCTGACATGATTATGGAAAGTGGCTTCGTACTCTTTGCGGGTATACCCGGTTTTTTCATAGTAAAAATCGTTGGCCCAGATCACCGTGAAGTGGGGATCAAGCAGATGCTTCCCCACGCCGACGTGCATGGAGCTCATCAGCATATTATATTCATGAACGATCCCGTCAGGCTGTTTCAACTCAGCATATCCCATAAGTATATCTCCAGAGACGGGTCCAAAAACAGCCTTTGTGTTTTGTGTATGTCTCTTTGAGAGGAAAAGATGCGGCATCCACGCAACACTATGCCTTATATCAAATGCAAGAAATAGGTTTACGCTTATTGTAATTGCTTAGTATGCAATGCTTCATGATCCGTGTCAAACGATCCAACATTTTCCTTTATGTCTAAAAAATATTTTCCAAACAAAAAATTGCTTTTATACATGAAAAAATATTTCATGACACAAAGGAAGAAACGTCCAGCATGAATATTTGCTCAAAAAGAGTCATTATAGGCAAAAAATATTCCTGAATATATATTTTTTAACCAATCCGTATGGACTTTAAAAATATTCCGAGCCTTTCGGCCATATTGCGGACCGATCGAGAGGGGTGTCGCTTTATCCATTGGTAGCCTGAAGATAGCCCCGGGCCAGCCTTGCCTGCCTGTATCAGCATTTCCGCACGGCCCCCCGATGATCCCATAGTTGAAGCAGCCGTTTTTCATGATATGGAGCCATTTTTTTGGTCAGGGCAAAAAATAATCGTTCTCTTTCAGGCATAATTTGAAAAAAAACAACAAAATGCTAAAATAGTCATGAGAATCCCCTATCCCGTCTCAGGAATCATATCCCAGAAAGGCATCTTATGAAATTCGACCCGGAAAACGCTTTGCACCTATTGCTGGAACAATCCCTCAAAAACCTTACGCCGGACGAATACGCATCGTTCCTGGCGGTGTTCTTCGTTCAGTTTATGCCTGTGGCCTCGCTGGCCGTCAGGGAATTCAATACGAACCGTATCACGCAGCTTGCGCACTATACAGTCAACAAGGCGGTCTTTTCCCCGCCCAATGTCGTGACGGTTTCCGATAAGCTTATCCATGAGCTGTACCGCGACCCGGATTGCTCGGGGGACAAATACAAAGCCAGCATCCTTTCCTCAAAAGACAATACCTCGCGCACCCGTATCTTTGACATGCTGCATCTGGCTGAGGAAACTTCCATTTTCTTTCCTCTGCTCGTCGATGAACGGTTCCTGCATTGTTTTTACATTTCCATTTCGGCGCTGGGTAAAAACAAATACACGGAAGAGCATCTCCAGATTTGCGAAAGCCTCCGTATCCCGTTGGCGAACGCGCTCGCGGCTCTTTTGCAGCGGAGAAACGATTCGCCGCTCCCCGCGTTCCCGCCTCTTGCCGCCGGGCAATCCTTCAGCGGGGTAACGCCTCCGTCCATGACCTTGGAAGAAGTGACGATTTCATACCTCCATCACGTTCTCGGGTACACGCGGGGCAGGGTCAGCGGCCCGCAGGGCGCCGCGAGGATCTTGGGGATCCCGTCCAGCACCCTTGTCTCCAAGCTCCGAAAGCTCGGGGTGAACCCCAAGGCCTATTCCAAAACGGGGAACTGAGCCGGGCCGTTACGCTGATCCCAACGGTTCAGGCTGTGGTTCCCGGGTATTTTGAAAAGGCCCGCATGCCTGCAACGGCATGCCCGGGACGGGGAGGCTGGGGGGCTCTTAACGCCCATGTACCCGGAAAGAGCCCGGGAATAGCCTTCTGCGGGCTTCGGCGCCATGTGAGCAGGCCCCTTTTCCCTGAGGGAGTCCCATACCCTCGTAAACGCCGCCCGCATGGCTTCGGCTATCAGATCCATGCTCGGGCACCGGGAAAGGCCGGGCGTACGCTTCGGCACCTCGCGGGAACCGGAGCCGGGCGCCGCAACGGTGCCCCGGCCCAACTTTTGCGGGAGGATTGGGGGAAGCGGGCGAGGCCCTTCCCGCTGCGGGCCAGCGGCGTTTTCTGTTCACGGATGCTGAAGCGTGATCGGCCCGTATTGCCGCTCAATTGGCCATAATCCGGCATGTGCCGCCGGGGGCGGCCCGAAGGCTCCGGCTGCGCCTTTCACCGTATGATACTCATTGCAAGTGAACGTCCTCCCTCTACAATCATCTGAAAAGACACGATTGTCCTAGGAGGCTTCATGCGTTTCCTCAGCTCTCGAACGCTCAGGTACTTCGGCCAGCGGGCCAGGGAACTGGCTCACAATTTCGAGAATGCCCGTCATCCTTATGAAGAACGGCAAGGCGGCCGTTCGTGGGAAGAGTATTACCGGCGGCGCTGGCAGCACGATAAGGTGGTGCGCTCCACCCACGGGGTCAACTGCACGGGTTCTTGTTCTTTTGATGTGTTCGTCAAAGACGGGATCATCGTGTGGGAGGCTCAAAAGACCGACTATCCCACGCCTCATCCCGATTTTCCCGACTACGAACCTCGCGGCTGCCCTCGCGGCGTCTCGGCTTCATGGTACGTCTACAGCCCGTTGCGCGTGAAATATCCTTATATCCGCGGCAAGCTGCTTGAAATCTGGAAGGCCGCGAAACAGGCCGCCAATGGCGATCCCGTTGCCGCTTGGGAGGCCATCCAGTCCGATCCCGCCAAACGCAAGGCCTACCAGCAGGCGCGGGGGAAGGGCGGTTTCGTGCGCTTCTCATGGGACGAGGCGTCCGAGCTTGTCGCTGCCTCGCTCATTTCCACCATCAAAAAGCATGGCCCGGACCGCATATTCGGCTTCACGCCGCTGCCCGCCATGTCCATGACCAGCTTTGCATCCGGGGCGCGGTTCCTGACCATGCTCGGCGCAAGCATGGTCAGCTTCTACGACTGGTACTGCGACCTGCCCCCGGCTTCCCCGCAGATTTGGGGCGAGCAGACCGACGTCCCCGAAAGCGCGGACTGGTACAACGCGGGCTACATCATTTCGTGGGGCTCGAACCTTCCCCAGACCCGTACGCCGGACGCCCATTTCTACGTCGAAGCCCGGTATCGCGGAACCAAAATCGCCGCTATTTCCCCGGACTACGCCGACTTTACCAAGTTCGCCGACCATTGGCTGCCCGTGCGCGCGGGCACGGACGGCGCGCTGGCCATGGCGATGGATCATGTCGTCCTGAAAGAGTTCTACCTTGACCGCCGCGTGCCGTATTTTGAAGATTACGCCAAGCGGTTCACCGATCTGCCGTTTCTGTTGTTCCTCGATGAGGAGGAGCGGGACGGCGAAATAGTACTCGCGCCGGGCCGCTGTGTGCGCGCTTCGGATTTGGGGCTTGGGGGCAACAACCCGGAATGGAAATTCGTGGTCCACGACCGCGCCCGCAAGGGGCCGGCCGTGCCCAACGGTTCCATCGGTTCCCGTTACGGCGAGGAAGGGACATGGAACCTTGAGATGCGCGACTGTTACGACCGCGCCGATCTCGATCCCGTCCTGAGCTATGCCGATCTTGACGGCGGCGCGGAATGGCGGCTTGCCGCGTTCCCGGTCTTTTTTGAGGGGCAGCCGTCCCTGCGCAAGGGGGCCGTCCCGGTACGCCGCTTGGGCGTCACCGATGCGGACGGCAAGCAGCGGGAACGCCTTATCACCACGGTCTTCGACATCCTTGCGGCAAGCCTCGCCATCGATCGCGGGCACGGCGGCGATGTGGCGTCCGGTTACGAAGACGCGCAGGCCTACGCCACCCCCGCGTGGCAGGAGGCGATCACGGGCGTCCCCGCCGAGGACATGATCCGCGTGGCCCGGGAATTCGCGGACAATGCCGAGCGCACGGGCGGCCGCTCCATGATCATCATGGGCGCGGGCGTGAACCATTGGTACAACAACGACGTGACCTACCGCGCCATGATTTCCCTGACCACGCTCTGCGGCTGTCAGGGCGTGTCCGGCGGCGGGTGGGCACATTACGTGGGGCAGGAAAAGGTGCGCCCGCTGGCGGGCTGGACCACCGTGACCGTGGGCAGCGACTGGATGGGGCCGCCGCGCCTGCACAACGGCACGTCGTTCTATTATTTCGCCCTCGATTCGTGGCGTCACGAGCTCCTCAGCATGGACAAGCTCACGCCGCCCGACCGGAAGGGAAGCCTTCCCGATCACCCGGCGGACTGCAACGCCCTTGCCGCGCGGCTCGGCTGGCTGCCGTTCTATCCGCAGTTCAAGGAAAACTCCCTCGAAACCTGCGAAAAGGCGGTCAAGGCCGGTGCCTCCTCCAATGAGGAGATCGTGGCCCATACCCTCGAACGCCTCAAGTCCGGGGATCTCGAACTGTCCGTGGACGCGCCCGACGATCCCGCCAACGTGCCCCGCGTCATGGTCTTTTGGCGCGCCAACCCGCTTGGCTCCAACGTCAAAGGGCATGAATACTTCCTCAAGTATCTGCTCGGCACCGAAAGTTCGTTCCTCGGCGAGGAGGCCCGCCAGCCCGAAACCATCCGCACCACCCCGGAACCGGATTCTCCGGAAGGCGTGGACGGCGGCAAGCTCGACCTTATGGTGACGTCCGAAATCCGCATGAGCACGACGTGCGTCTATTCCGACATCGTGCTTCCGGCGGCGCATTGGTACGAATACCATGATCTGTCCTCAACGGACATGCACCCGTTCATCCATCCCTTCAATCCGGCGACCGACCCCGCGTGGGAAGCCCGGACCAACTGGGATCAGTTCAAAACCATTGCCCAAAAATTCTCCGAGCTGGCGGGCAAGCACCTCGGCGTCCGCAAGGACATGGTGGCGACCGCGCTCCAGCACGACTCGCCCGGCGAGATAGGCCAGCCCTTCGGCGAGGTCAGGGATTGGCGCAGGGAGGACACCGAAGCCGTGCCCGGCAAGACGATGTTCAACCTCAAGGTTGTGGAGCGGCCCTATCCCGACATCTACAAGATGTATTCCGCGCTCGGCCCCAATGTCGCCAAGCCCGGCGGCGTGGGCGCGAAGGGCGTCTCATGGTCGTGCGCGCCGGAATACGAACAGCTCAAGGCGCGTCTCGGCGTGGTCACCGAACCGGGCGTCAGCGAGGGCATGCCCCGCATCAGCAACGCCAAGGACGCCTGCGAGATCGTGCTCGCCCTGTCCCCGGAAAGCAACGGCGACGTGGGCGTGCGGTCGTGGGAGGGGCTGGAGAAGCAGACCGGCTTCAAGCTCAACGACCTCTCCCGTCCGGTGCAGGATCAGCATTTGACCTTTGAAGGCATCACGGCCCGTCCCACGAAGGGGTTCACCAGCCCGAACTGGAGCGGCATTGAAGTCCACGGGCGCACCTACGCCCCCTTCGAATTGAACGTGCGGCGGCTGGTGCCGTTCCACACGCTCACGGGACGTCAGCATTTCTATATGGATCACGCATGGATGCGTGGACTTGGCGAGGCCCTGCCCGTGTACCGCCCGCCGCTGTCCCTCTCCACCATCGGCGAGATCACCGGCCCGCGCATTCCGCGCACGGACAAGGATCTGGTGCTCAACTTCCTGTCGCCGCACAGCAAGTGGTCGATCCACTCCTCCTACTCGGACAACCACATCATGCGCGAGCTGTCGCGGGGCGGCGGGGAGATCTGGCTGAACAACGACGATGCGGCTTCCGCGGGCATTGCCGACAACGACTGGCTGGAGTGCTTCAACGCGAACGGCGTGTTCATGGGCCGCGCGGTGGTGAGCCATCGCATTCCGCACGGCAAGACGTACATCCACCACGCGCAGGAACGCACCGTCAACGTGCCGCTTTCGCCGCTTTCCGGCACGCGCGGCGGCACGCACAACAGCCTCACCCGGCCTCTCGTCAAGCCCACCCAGATGATCGGCGGGTACGGGCAGCTTTCCTATTCCTTCAACTATTACGGCCCGACCGGCTGCCAGCGCGACGAGTTCGTCGTCGTGCGGAAGGTTCAGGGGGATGTGAGGTTTTGAAGATTGGGGGAAGGGAGGAGAAAGCCCTTCTTCAGAAGGGCTTTCT
>USCL01000173.1 GCA_900553145.1 uncultured Desulfovibrio sp. | reverse complement strand
CCGCGACGACCGCGAGAGAGGCGGGGCCGATACGGTTCCTCTTGACGACTTTCGCGTGATCGCCGGGGGAAAGCACCGAGCCGATCACTTCCTGCTCCAAGGTCTTTTCATCGGAACGGAAGGACTGCTCGGCGGAATTCAGCTTGCGCACCATGCCGGACATGGCCCGCAGGAGGGTGTCCCCCTTCTGCTTGAGCCCCTGACGCAGCGTGGGATCAAGGTGTTCGTACTCCTCCTCGCTCAGGCGCTTGCCTTCCACCAGCGGGTACAGGGTCAGGCTGCCCTGATCGTCCATATCGAGATTGAAGCCCTGCTTGCCAGCGGTCTTGTCCATCTGCTTGATGAGCCCGGAACGCACGGCCTGAAAGCGATCCTGCAATTCGGAGCGCTTCTTGACGTAGCTCTCGTTGTCCAGCCGGACGGGCAGCTCCTTGCGGATGTCGGCCAGCGCCTGCGAAAGGACCGAGCGCAGCTTCTTGCCCTGCCCCGCCGGGACGGACAGGAGCAAAGGGCGATCCGGATCGTCAAAGTTGTTCACGTAAAGCAGATCCGGCGGCGGCGGGGCCTTACGGACGCGAGGCTCGAGAAATTCCCGGAGCATGTAGGTGCGCCCGAGGTTCGACTCGCCGGAAAGGTAAATGTTGTACCCTGCCGTATGGATGTGCAGCGCCAGCTCCAGCGCCTTGAGGGCGCGGGGCTGCGGAGCCAGCTTGCGGTGACCGTTGCGCGGGATGGCGTCGCTCGTTTCCCAAGGGATACGATCCGGGGGCAAACTCGAACAAAGGCGCTGACCGGACAGAGATTTTATTTTGCTCATGATGTTCCTGTGTAGATTAGAAGACTGCGGGGAGGGGAGAAACCCTTTCTTGAAGAAAGGCTGTTTTCTTCCCTCCCCGTATCCTCCCCCTCTTTTTCAACGGCTTTCGCCCTGAGGGAAAGGGGGCAACTGCGGCCCGTCCCAAAAGTATCGGCTTGCAGGCCGGAAAAATCAAAATCCGAGGCTACGCGCCGGACGAGGCGTGGCCTGAAGACAAAAAACTACTGAGCGTACACCCGGGCGAGGATCTCGGCCCCACCGTCCTCGGCGAGGGACCGGGCCAGCGCGAGGCCCACGGCGCGGGCTTCTTCGGCGCGCCCCGTCACCTTGCGGCGGATGATCACCGAGCCGTCCACTTCGCCGACCAGCCCTTCCAGCTCGAAGGTGCCGTCGTCGAGCATTTCCGCATGCCCGGCAATGGGGACCTGAAAGCCGCCGTCAAGCCCGGCGAGCAGGCCGCGTTCGGCCTCCACGCAGATGCGGGTCGGGCGGTGCTCCATGAAGGACAGCATCTCGGCCAGATCCTTGCGGTCCCCGCGGAATTCGATGCCGAGCGCGCCCTGCCCCACGGCGGGGATGAACGCGGGCGGGGCGAGCGGGCACTCCTTGGGCACGGACAGGCCTAGGCGCTTCATGCCCGCCGTCGCCATGATGATGGCGGCGAACTGCCCCTCGGTCAGCTTGCGGAGCCGCGTGTCCACGTTCCCGCGCAGGGAGACGACTTCAAGGTCGGGCCGCAGGGCCAGCACCTGCGCCTGACGGCGGAGGCTGCTCGTGCCCACCACGGCCCCGGCGGGCAGGTCTTCCAACGAGGCATGGTTCACCGAAAGGAACAGGTCCGTGGGGTCCTCGCGTTCCGGCACGATGCCGAGGATGAGGCCCTCGGGAAGCTCCATGGGGACGTCCTTCATGCTGTGCACGGCGATGTCCGCCGCGCCGGAAAGCAGCGCCTCCTCGATTTCCTTCACGAACAACCCTTTGCCGCCGACCTTGGCCAGCGGCACGTCAAGGATGATGTCGCCCTTGGTCTTGATGATATTCAGTTCCACCGCAAGGCCGGGATGCGCGGCTTCGAGGCTGTCCTTCACATGGTTCGCCTGCCAGAGGGCCAGACGGCTGCCACGGGTGGCGATAACGAGTTTTTCCATAACGATCCTTGCGCTGGTGAACACGATGCACTTCCGGGAACGCCGCCGCATCGGAGGCGTTCCCCCAATGACGATCCGCTCGGAGAAAGGGACTTCGGAGGAGGGGAACGTTCCGGCCCCTCCCCGTTTCCGGAAGCTTAATGGCAGCTCGCGCAGTTGCCGCCGGAGCAGCCCGCGCAGCCCCCGCCGGAAGACGGCGCGGCGGGCGCGCCGAAATCGCCGAGGCTGCCGCCTTCGCAATGGCGGCACGGCTTGGAGATGAGCTTTTCCGTGGCTTCGGCGCGGCAGGCCGGGCACACGGGGTTCTTGTCGCCGAAAACGAGTTCTTCAAATTCATGGCCGCAGCGCGTGCAGCGGTATTCAAACATGGGCATGACGCTTCTCCTGTAAACGTATATTCAGTCAAGCATGGGCTTGATGGCCATCACATTCTCGAAAAGGTAGTAGTCCATCAGCGCGCAGAGCATATGCCCGATGGCGGCGTGCGTCTCCTGCACGAGCGGCGTGGACGGATGCCCCACGGCAAGCAGGATGTCGCACAGCGGCCCCATGCGCCCGCCGCCGTCGCCGGTCAGCCCGATGGTGAACAGGCCCTGCTTGCGGGCCGCCTGCAGCGCGCCGATGACGTTGGCGCTGTTGCCCGAGGTCGAGATGCCGACGAAGACGTCGCCGGGCCGCCCGAGCGCCTGCACCTGCTTGGTGAAGACGAGATCGTAGCCGAAATCATTGCCGATGGACGTCAGCACGGAAGAATCGGTCGTCAGCGCGATGGCCGGGAGCGGCGGCCGGTCCATCAGGAACCGGTTGACGAATTCCGCGGCCCAGTGCTGGGCGTCCGCCGCACTCCCGCCGTTGCCGGCCAACAGGATCTTGCCGCCGCGGGCCACGGCGACGGCCATGCGCCGGGCGGCTTCAGCCACCTTGCCGCCGTGGACGGCAAAAAAATCGCGGCGCAGTTTTGCGCCGTCTTCCGCATGCTGGGAAATCATCTGCAGGGCTTTGTCCATAGACGCTCCTTCGAACCGCATGGTTACAAGCACAGATAATCCCTGATTTCCGTTCTGCAACCCAATCGCGGCGAACTTTGAGCTATAAGCGAAACGGCCCCCGCTGACAACTCCATGCGGGCCGGGCGACGCCCCGCAACCCGCCGAAACGACAACGGGGCGGCTCGGGGCGCCCAAGTTTGCTATTGAAGAATCACAGGGATTCTACTACTGAATGCAGATGCACTCCGTCACTTCCATACTTCTCGTCACCAAGGCCCGGCACGCCGCCGCCGAAGCCACCGCAGCAGCCGTCGGCCAGTGGCTCGGAGCGCACGGCGTGGCCTGTTCCGCCCTTCCCGCCGACTGCCCTTCCGATGAACTCGTCGCCAAGGCCCGCGCCTCCGGCGCCGTGCTCATCCTCGGCGGCGACGGAACCTTCATCGGCGTCGGCCGCAAGCTCGCCGGGCTCGACATCCCTCTTCTCGGCATCAATTTCGGGCAGATCGGCTTTTTGACCGAACTCCCCGCCGTCGGCTGGGAGCCCGCTCTGGAACGCCTCCTCGACGGAAAGATGATCACGCGCACCTGCGTCCTGCTGCGCTGGGAGCTCCTCCGCGGCGAAACCCCCGTCGCCAGCGGGCACGCCGCCAACGACGTGGTGGTCGGGCGCGGGGCCATCGCCCGCGTGCTGCCCGTCCATGTGTTCGTGGACGGCGAGGACATGGGCGTCGTGCGCTCCGACGGGGTGATCGTCTCCACGCCCCTCGGTTCCTCGGCGTATTCCCTGTCCGCGCAGGGCCCGCTGGTGCACCCCGATGTGCAGGCCCTCACCCTGACGCCCATTTCGCCTTTCTTCAAGAGCTTCCCGCCCGTCGTCCTGCCCGCGGATTCCCGCATCCGCCTTGAAACCGACGCCGCCGCGCCCGAGGCCTTCCTTACCGTGGACGGGCAGGAGGGCATCCCCCTGTGCGGCGGCGACGTGGTGCGGGTGGAAAGCCTTGATACCGGGCTGCGGGTCCTTTCCTGCTCATCCGGCACGTACTTCCAGCGGCTGCGCGAGCGCGGCTTCATCCAAACGGGCGGGACTTCCGCCCCGGAGCAAGCATGAACAGGCTTCCCGACATCGGACAGGTCAGCGATCTCCGGCTCGGCGACCATCCCGGCTTCGATGCGTGGTTTTACAGTTTTTGCGCGGAAAACAATATCGAGCACGGCATCAACCCCAGCGGCGTCGCCAGCCCCGAGCAGCTCCGCTTCATGGTCGCCATGGACGAGCGGCAGGTGTATGCGCCCTGCTCCGACGCCACGTTCCGGGAACTGGCGGCCTCCTACCATCTCCGCAGTTTCCCCCCCCGCGTGCGCGGCCAGTACATCGCGGCGTGGCGCTCCATCATCCGGGTCGTGCGCTACGAGAAGGATCGCCAGAAACGCCGCGACATGATCAATTATTGCCGCCACCGCTTCCGGGGCTGCCTCGCGCTCGGCAACATCCTGCCCTCCCGCCTCGTCAAACGGCTGGTCACCACGCTCATCAGCCACTTCGACGCGGGCGACCCGTGGCTGAACGAACGCCTGTTCTACAACGAAACGCTCGCCGCCTTTCTCCGTTCGGACGCGCTGCAAGCGGCCCTCGGGCGCCTGCCCGGCGGCCTGCCCGCCGACGGCATCCCGGATCTGCGCCGCGCGCTGGATCTGGCGGAACTGACCCGCCTCTTCCATCTCGCCGGGCGCTCGCACCACACGCTCACCCAGCTCATCCACAACTGCGCCGCGGCGGAAAGCGGCAAATGCGAACTGCCGGACATCTTCGCCGGATCGGAAGCCTTCACCCCGCAGGTGGAGGAGCTTTTCCCCGGCCCGCCGCGCACGTTCCTCTACGTCTGCGCGATGGAAGGCGGCCTTGCCCTTGATCTGCGGATCATCCAGACGCTGCTGCGGCTCGGGCACAAGGTCATCCTGACGCTCAAGGAAGCCCCGGTCTACTATGCCCCGACCATCTGGGACGTGGACCGCGATCCCCTGCTGGTGGACAATCTGCCCGAATCCCATATATTCAAGGCCACGGCCGCATCCAAGAACGAGCTGCTCCGGCGCTTGCGGGAAAACCGCCTGCTCATCATTTCGGACGGCACGGGCGAACGCCTCAACCTGTACCGCACCTCGGTCACCTTCGCCCGCGCATGGAAGGAAAGCGACGCCATCATTGCCCGGGGCCGCTGCAACCGCGACGTGCTCCTCGGCACGAGCCATGTTTTTACCCGCGACGTCTTCTGCTTCTGGGAGGAACGCAGCGAAGTGCGCATGCAGCTCAAGCCCCACGCGCCCGGCATCCGCAAATTCAGCGAACAGACCCTCACGGCCAAGGCCCGGACGATCATCAAGAGCATGCGCGCCGCCAAGGACAGCGGCAAGGCCGTGATGTTCTACAGCTGCATCATCGGCAGCATCCCCGGCCAGACCGCCACGGCGATCAAGGTGGCGGACACCTTCGTCCGGTCGCTGCGGGAGCGGCTCGACGAGGTTTTCATCATCAACCCGGCGGAATATTTCGAGCCGGGCATGGACGGCGACGACCTCATGTTCATGTGGGAGCAGGTGCAGCGCAGCGGCCTCATCAACATCTGGCGCTTCCAGAGCATGGAGGACATCGAGGCCAGCTTCGGGCTCATGGGGCTCAAGGTCCCGCCCGTCTGGTCCGGCAAGGACGCCACCTTCTCCACCGGGTGCACCAAGGAAATGCGCATCGCGCTGGACATGCAGCGTTCCCATCCCGAACTCCAGATCGTCGGCCCCGGGCCGGAAAAGTTTTTCCGCCGCGGCAATTACGGCGTCGGCAAATTCTTTGACGCCACCATTACCAACGCCAACCAGGAATAGATATGACCACGCCCACGCAATTGTTCACGCTTCTGGACGCGTGTTTCGACGCCCAGAATGAAGCCACGGCCCTCTGGCACAGCCAAGAACCCGAAGCCGCCGACGCCGCCCCGGACGCCCCCGCCTCCCCCGAGACGCTCCTCGCCCTGATCCGCGCGCAGCACCTGCGGAATTTCCGCCTCTGGCACATCGAGGATACCGCCCGCCGCCGCGACGTGACGCCCGACGTCATCGCCGACTGCAAGTACCGCATCGACAGGCTCAATCAGGAGCGCAACGACCGCATAGAGCGGGTGGACGCCTGCCTCGTGGCCCTGCTCTCGCCGCTTCTCCCGGCCTCGTCGGCCCCGCACATCAATACGGAGTCCCTCGGCATGGCCATCGACCGCCTGTCCATCCTGAGCCTCAAAATCTGGCACATGGACGAGCAGCTCCAGCGTGCCGACGTGACGCCCGAACACCTCGCCTCGTGCGCGAAAAAGCTCGCGGTCCTCAAGGAACAGCGTTCCGATCTCATCCTCGCCGTCAAGCACCTCGTCACCGAATTCGTCGAGGGGACCAAGACCCCCAAGCTGTACTTCCAGTTCAAGATGTACAACGATCCCACGTTGAACCCTGAGCTGTATGGAAAATAGAGGAAAGGGATGAAGATGGCTTGGGGAAGGGGAAAGGAACCCTTCTGAAGAAGGGCTTCCTTTCCCCTTCCCCAAACCCCATCCCCTATCCTCCTAAGACTTTTATGTCTTGAGTTCCGGGCAGCTCCGCTGTTCGGGCCTGAAAGCAACCCACGTTTGATGCTAGAATAGAATAATCGTTCGGCCTTCCGGAGTCGCCCTATGTCCGCTTATGAAACCGTCATCGGCCTTGAAGTGCATGTCCACCTCTGCACCAAATCCAAGCTGTTCTGCTCCTGCCCCACGACGTTCGGGGTGGAACCCAACACCAACGTCTGCGAAGTGTGTTCCGGGATGCCGGGCGTGCTGCCGGTCCTGAACCAGACCGCCGTGGAATACGCCACCCGCGCGGGCCTCGCCCTGAACTGCGCCATCAACAACGACTCGGTGTTCGCCCGTAAGAACTACTTCTACCCCGACATGCCGTACAACTACCAGATTTCGCAGTTCGAGCGCCCGCTGTGCGAATTCGGCCATCTGGACATCAACGTCGGCGGCGAAACCAAGCGCATCGGCATCACCCGCATCCACATGGAAACCGACGCGGGCAAGAACATCCACGAAGGCGACCACAGCTACCTCGACCTCAACCGCGCCGCCGTGCCGCTCATCGAAATCGTGAGCGAGCCCGACATGCGCAGCGCCGAGGAGGCCGTGGCCTACCTCAAGGCCCTGCACGCCATCGTGGTCTATCTCGGCATCACGGACGGCAACATGGAGGAAGGCAGCTTCCGCTGCGACGCCAACGTGTCCATCCGTCCCAAGGGCGCGACCGAATTCGGCACCCGCGCCGAGCTCAAGAACCTGAACTCGTTCCGCCATGTGCAAAAAGCCATCGAGTACGAGGTGTCCCGCCAGCGGGACGTGCTGGAGGACGGGGACAAGGTGGTTCAGGAAACCCGCCTGTTCGACAGCGTGAAGGGCGTCACCATGTCCATGCGCGACAAGGAAGAGGCGCACGACTACCGCTATTTCCCCGACCCGGACCTCGTGCCCGTGCACATCACGGACGCCCAGCTCGAAAGCTGGAAAGCCAGCCTCCCCGAGCTTCCCGCGCAGCGCCGCCAGCGCTTTATGGACGACTGGAAACTCCCCGAGCAGGACGCGGACATCATCACGTCCGACCGCGCGCAGGCCGACCTGTTTGAAGCGGCGGTGGCGATCTACAACGAGCCGCGTAAAATCGCCAACTATATGACCGGCCCCATGCTCCGCGAAATCAACCAGACCGGCGTTGAGCTCAAGGATTCGGCGCTCAAACCCGAGGCCCTCGCCGAACTCGCCAAGATCGTCGACGGCGGCCTTATCAGCGCCAAGATCGCGCAGGACATTTTCAGCGAACTGTACGCCAACGGCGTCATGCCCGAAGCCTACGTCCGCGAAAAGGGCCTTGTGCAGGTGTCCGACACTTCCGCCATCGACGCCGCCGTCGCCGAGGCGATCGCCGAAAACCCCGCCGAAGTCGAAGCCTACAAAGGCGGCAAAACCAAGCTCGTCAGCTTTTTCGTCGGGCAGGTCATGCGCAAGATGAAGGGCAAGGCCAACCCCGCCCTCGTCAACGAGGCGCTGGGAAGGCTGCTGAAATAGATGAAAGATTGGAGGGGGAGAGGGAACCCGCTCTCGATTCCACCGCATGAAAACGCCTTCCTCCGTATGGGGGAAGGCGTTTTGCCATACGAGGATAAATGGAAAAAGGAAGGAGCCGGTTCCCGTTACAACGTGTATCCTTTGAAGAGAATCCGCTTCAGGGAAAGTTGAAAACAGGGATTCAATAAAACCGAAAGTCTTTGAAGAGGAAGGGGTGGGGTTTGGGGAGGGGGAGGAGAA
>USCL01000172.1 GCA_900553145.1 uncultured Desulfovibrio sp. | reverse complement strand
ATGCACCTCCACGCCCCCTCTGTCAACGACTTTTTATTTTTTTTCTGATTTTTTTGCCGCCCTCCTTCCCTTTTTACCGTGTTTTCACTCCGGTTAGGCGCAAAAAAGAAAAAAACGGACAGAACGCCATTGCACCCCGAACACCTCCGTCCCGTTCCTAAAAGCCTTCTAGCGCTGGCGCCCGGGCAAAGAAAAAGCCCCCCACCGGATCCGGCGAAGGGCTTTTCAAGCATTGATTGGTATCCGGCAAGCTACTGGATGCGGACTTCCACAGTCGTATTGTTGATTTTGACGACCTTGGCCGACACAGGGGCCCGGGTCAGTTCAAACACAAGGCGGGTGGATTCTTCATGGTGCCCCAGACGGATGCCCGAAATCCAGAGATCCTTGGGGACACGCGGGAGCTGGATGCCCCAGTTGCCCTGAAGATCCACGACATACCGGTTGGGGTCTTTGAGGAGGAGCGTCTTGGTCTTGATCGGGGCGGCGCCGGTTATACGGAAAACCACGCTCTTGCCCAACTCAAGCCGGGTCGCGGTAATCACGGTCTGCCCCGCCGCCAGCTTTGCGGGGGCCTTGGTGGTCAGCACTACTACGCCTTCCTTCGCCTGCTCCTTTTCCTGCTTCGGCTGAGCCTTCTCGGCGGGCTTTTCCGCTACGGCCTTTTCAGCCTTCTTTTCCGGTTGCGGAGCCTTTTCCTCCGCTACGGGCTGCTTCGGCTTTTCCGCGAAGGTGTCGGCGGGCGCTATTTCCCCCACCGGAGCGGGCGCGCTCTTTTCCGCCGTGACAGCGGGGGCCGCCTCGGAAGCCGGGGATTCGGGCGTATCCTTGCCCGCCGGGGCCGTTTCCTCATCGGGCGGTATTGCGGACATATCAAGCGGGGCCGTACCGCCGCGCAGCGTCCCGTTGTCGAGGGGGACCAGAACCCCGCCCTTATTCCCTTCCGAATCGCCGAGGGAGGGCAGCTTGGGAAGCGCGGGCATATCCTTCGAAAGGGAGCCCGTCACCATCTGGCCTTCGCTCGGGGGTTCGTCCTGAACACGGAATTCCAACGCCGCGAGCACGGCGAGAGAAAGCATAAAAACCCCAATGATAAGCAGGGTTCTCGTACGATTCATGCGTCCAACGCTCCTTATTAGAAACCAAGGCTCCCGCTTTTGGAAAACGGATCCGAGCGTATCGTCCCTTCCCCGCGTCAACCTTGGAAAAATAACCGAAGGCCAACGCCCTCGGCCAATATGGAATGGAAACAGGGATACGCTTTTCCACACAAAATGCAATGTCCCCAAAGAGAAGCCGGAGTATGCTCAGGTGTGAAGCATACTCCGGCCAAGCGTCATTCATCCATGAGAAATTACTTGGTTGCCTTTTCCGGCAGCAGCGAGGCGAGGATGCCTATGGCCAGCAGCCCCAGAACCACGCCGAGGCTGATCAGCGGGGAAATATGCACGACGCCGACCACGTCCAGCAGCATCTTCACGCCGATGTAGGCGAGGATGACCACCACGGACTTTTCCAAATGGCGCAGGTAGCGCTTTCCGGCGGCGAGCAGGAAATACATGGACCGCAGGCCGAGGATGGCAAACACGTTGCTGGTATACACGAGGAAGGGATCGTGCGTGACGGCGATGATGGCCGGGACCGAGTCGAACGCGAACATCACGTCGGACACTTCCACCACAAACAGGCACAGGAACAGCGGGGTGGCCTTCCAGATCAGCTTGCCGGCGCTGTCGGGGACCTTCACGAAGAAGTCATGGCCGTTGAGCTGGTTGTGCACGGGGATGAAACGCTTGGTGTACCGGACGGCCCAATGCTCGGAATAGTCGACGATTTCTTCCTTTTCGCCGCTGTGCATGGACTGCCACATCTTCCACGCGGTCCAGAGCACGAAGATGCCGAAGCTGGCCAGCGCGTAAGGGCCGAACAGGGCCACCAGCGAACTGCCCGCCGCCACGAAGATCAGGCGCAGGACCAGCGCGCCGAGGACGCCGTAGTAGAGGACACGATGCTGGAATGCGTCCTTCACCGCGAACGAACTGAAAATGGCCATGATGACGAACAGGTTGTCCACTGAAAGCGACTTTTCCAGCAGATAGCCGGTCAGGAAGAGCTGGACCTGTTCGGCGCCGAAGCTGTACCCGATGTACCCCGCGAACACGAGCGCGAGAGCCACCCAAATACAGCTCCAGATAGCGGCGTTGCGGGCGGAAACGGGCTTATCGGCCTGATGCGCGTGCAGGTCGCACCAAAGGCAGACGATGATGAGGACACAGAAAAGGACGACTTCCGTCACGGAATGTTCAACGACCATCGAAACCTCCGCAGGCTCGTCCCGTCAGGACGGAAAGAAGAGCGAACGCCATGTTTTACTCCTTAAATCGCGTTTGGCCGCCGGAGAAAACAAAAAAGACCCTCCGGCAACATGTGCCGTGAAGGTCTCACTCATCAAGTCGAAGCTTGACGGTAACGCCAGGCCGAAGCCATGCTGTTGACGTTACCCGGGTCTCAAGAACCCAGTTACTCCCCTTTACGTGGAAAGAAACATACGGCACCCAAGCACCGTTGTCAACAGCCCACGCTCCGCTCGGCAACGTTCTCACACGTTTCCGTCATGGGGAGCACTTCTGAGCGCCCCCCCCCGGGGGAATGCCCCGGAGGGCCGTCACACGGGAAGCGGAAAAGGAGCCCTTTCCGAATGGCTCCTTTTCCGCTTCCGCCTTTAATCCGCAACCACAAAGTTGCCGGGATACTGCCTGTTCAGTTCGTCCGAGAGATCCTCGGCGCGGTTCAGCGAGTCGAACGGCCCGGCCTGCACACGCCAGAGCCCCAGTGAAGGCGCGTAGAACGCCCGCCCGCCGAGGTTCCTGCTTTGCAGCCGCCGCACCAGATCCTGCGCCGAGGACTGATTGCTCAGCGCGGCGATCTGGATGTAGAAACGCCCATTCATATCGCCGGGGCTCACGCCGTCAAACCTTTCGATCGCTTCCACACGGACACGCGCCGTACCTGTGCCGATCATGCCCAGTTCTTTCGCGCTCGCATAAGAAAGATCGATGATCCGATCCCCGACGAACGGCCCCCGGTCATTGACGCGCACGACGATGGAGCGCCCGTTCCTGAGATGCGTGACCCGCACCTTGGTCCCGAGCGGCAGCAGTTTGTGCGCGGCGGTCATCGCATACATATTATACCGTTCGCCGTTGGCCGTGGTTTTTCCGTGAAAATCCCTGCCGTACCACGAGGCGACCCCGTCTTCCCTGTAGCCGTCCGCCGACAGATAGGGCCTGTAGGTCTTCCCCCGCACGGTGTACGTCTTCGTCCCCCGCGTGCCGGAACCCCCTCCGCCGTAATCCATCAGCCCGCAGCCCGCCAGAGAAAAGGACAGAACGGCAAGGGCGGCGATACGGCAGAACGAGGCGAAAGTGAAGGGTATTGTACGCATAGCGCCTCTTCATTATTCGGTTTCAAGCCGCTGTTATGCCATAGTTTCGCACATTCGCCAAGTTCAGGCCTAACACCCTATCTCTTTTGGACCTTCGCCGGGTGTACGCGGAAAAGGTCAATACCCCGGGGGGGGGGCAGGCAGTGCGCGGGCAACGTCATCACGGGGGCGAACCGCCGCAAAAGCACAAAAGTTCCTATTTAGGATAACAGGGGCATTCTTTTTCCGAAAAAAATTTTCTCGCCCCGCGCTTTTCGAGAGGCCGTTCTTATCCGCCATGATCATTGAAAAATCATACAGAGGAAAATATGTACAGTTTTTTAAACCGGATAGAGGAAAAACGGCATATACGCACACTATTCCAGCGTAACCGCTTCTTTTTATGCATGATCACCGGAGGCACCCCTCAAAAAATCCACCGGCTCGACAGTTTTTGTCAGGGATGCTAACGTATCTCCTTCTTTCCGCAATGACACCGCGACCGGGGCGATCCCCCATTTTTGATTACGCATGCGGCCCCTGTAAACAAGGAATCCTTCATGACGCTCAAACCTTCCCGTTTGTCTCCCCGCGCAGCAAAAAGGCTCACTTTTTTTTCATCCGTCCTTTGCCTCCTTCTCCTCACCGCCTGCGCCCCGCAGCAATCCGGCTTGCAGCACCATCAATATTCCATTGTCCGTTATCAGGATTCCCTGACGGATCTGCATGAATACCGCCCCCCGGTTCGCGAAACGCTTTCCTACGCAGCCCGCCGCGAACTCCAGACCGCCAGCGCAGCCGCAAACCGGAACACCTCCAACGTCCGGTTTGCCCCCATCCCCGATGAAGAATTCGACGACGGCGACATTGAAGTCACGCCCGACCTGCTTAAGGAACCGTCGCTCTACCCGACCCTTTCGCTCATCCGCCCCGTCAAGGAAACAATCCGGGTTACGTCGGCCTTCGGTCCCCGCAAGCACCCCATCAAGCGCAGACGCCTCATGCACGCGGGCGTGGATATCGCCGGCAACCGCGGCGAGAAAGTGGTCGCTTCAGCCCCGGGCACCATCGTTTACAGCGGCCGGAAAGGCTCTTATGGCCTGACCATCGACATCGATGCCGGGAAAGGCGTGATCCTGCGCTATGCCCATCTGGACAAACTCGGCGTCCGGAAAGGCCAAAAGGTCAAGCAGGGCCAGTACGTGGGCAATCTCGGCAGGACCGGGCGGGTTACGGCTCCGCACCTGCACTTTGAAGTGCGGCTCCGCGACAAACCGATCAACCCGATGCAGTTCCTCTCGCCCGAGCACCAATGGGCGTCAAACACGGGCGCCAAACAGCGCAAACGCAGCAGCAACCTCTGATCCATCGCCTTCCAAGGGCGGCTCCGATGAAGGGCCGCCCTTTTTCTATGCCAAGGCATGGTTGAAACCTTGCGCCCTTCGTCATAAAAAACGGAAACGCGCCTCACGATGCGCGCCCATCCCACCCCGCGCCGCCTCCTCACCGGAGCAAGTTCGCGGACAGATCCACCCGGCAAAGAACGCCTCCCATAAGCAACAGCGTAAAATCCTTCCCCAAACCTTCCAAGGATGCCCCCATGAGCGCATGCAGCCTTCCTGTCCTCATGTACCATTACGTCAACCGTTTCCCGGGCGCCATCACCGTCAGCCCGGAACATTTTGAAGACCAGTGCCGGGGCATGGCCGAACACGGCTGGCGCGGGATCGGCCTCGATGAGGCGGAAGCCTTTCTGCTGGACGGCGCGCCGCTGCCGCCGCGTTCCCTGCTGATCACCTTTGACGACGGGTACCTGGACAATTACGTCTATGCATGGCCCATCCTGCGGAAATACGGGCACAAGGGCGTCGTCTTCGCCGTCACCAACCGCATGGAGGGCGAAAACAAGCTCCGCCCCACCCTCGCCGACGTCTGGAACGGATTGCCCCCGTCCAGTCTCCCCCCCGTGGACGCGCCCATGCATGACACGCCCCTCGGCTATCGGGAACGCCGCGATCTGTTCTTTTCGTGGGAAGAAGCCCGGCACATGGAATCCAGCGGCGTCATGGCCGTGGCCGCGCACTCCGCCCGCCACCTCGCCGTTTTCGCGGGCCCGGAATGGGGCCCGGTGAACCGCCACGACAGGCACCGGAAGCCCGCCTCCCCGCTGGAGGCCGCCGGGCAGCGCTTCCTTGTCCCCGGCACGCGGACGAACACGTTCAATGCGGTCGACTTTCCTCAAGTATGGGGGCTGCCCCGCTTCAAAGAACGGCCATTCCTGTACAGCCGGGCCTTCATCCCTTCCCCGGATCTGGTCGCGGCCGTGCAACGGCTTGTGCCGCAGGAACCGGGGGAAGCACGCGCGTTCTTCCAGTCGGAAGCGGACGTCGCCGCCCTAGAAAAGCTTGTGGCGGGCTTTTCCCCTGACCGGCTCGGGACGCTGGAAAGCGAAGCGGCGCGCCAAGGCCGCATCCGCGAAGAACTGGGCGCATGCGCGGAGACCCTCCGCCGCGAACTGCGGCATCCGGTGCGCTCTCTGTGCTGGCCGTGGGGAAGCGGGGCCGGAATCGCGCAGGAAGAAGGGCGGCAAGCGGGCTTTTCCGTCTTTTTCACCACCCGCATGGGGGCCAACCTTCCCGCCGCGCCAGAGGCTGTACACCGTTTCAAAGTACGCGACGCGGGATGGGATTGGCTCAGGCTCAGGCTGGAAATCTACTCTAGGCCGTGGCTGGCCCGGTTGTACGCGGCATGCCGGATCTGATCTCTAACATCTGGACAAAACGGCTTCCGGATGTCATGTCTGCCGCAAAATCACTCGGAACAGGATCTCCCATGTCATACTTCGTCCGCTTTCTCCTGCTGTGCTGTGCCGTTGCGCTGGCGCTCCCCGCGCATGCCGACGCCTTGAACGAACGCGACGCCGTGCTTTCCCGGCAGACCGGCAAGCTTCAGATCCGGGTGCATTACCCGGTGACAGGCAATGCCCGCGTGGATGCCGACGTGGCCGATTGGGCGCATCAGGCGGTGGATACCTTCCAGAATACCTACGGCGAAGAGCCGGATCTGGGCGTCCCCTATGAACTCGAAACGACCTACGGCACGGCCCGCTCCACGCCGTCCGTCCTTTCGATCATCTGGAAGACCGCCAGCTATACCGGCGGCGCGCACGGCAATCTGGAAATCACCACGACGACCTACGATATGAAGACCGGCGCGCTCATCGATTTGTACGACGTCTTCGAAAATCTGGATACGGCGCTCGACGTCATGAGCCGCTACTGCACCAAGGCCCTGACCAAATCCCTCGGCGACATGTACAACGACGACATGCTCCGCAGCGGCACCGCTCCCGAAGCCGAAAATTTTTCCAGCTTCGCGCTGACGCCCGAAGGCATACGCATTTTCTTCCAGCCGTATCAGGTCGCTCCGTGGGCCGCAGGGCCGCAGGTCGTGGACATCCCGCTCGACGCGCTGGCCGACGCCGGGCCGCGCCTTTCGCTCTGGGGAAAATAAAGCACTCCGCCCAAACAGCCGTTCCTTGTTCCGTGCCTGCTATGCCGCGGCAAGGCCATAACCAGCCACTTTTCCAAGGCAGGGCTCCGCTCCACGCAGGGACGGCCCTGCCTTCTTTCATGCCTCCGGCATGCCCCGTGTACAACATGTGCAGGTAAAAGCCTGTCCGGAGGCAGCAGCCGCGCCGCCGCATCAAGCAGCCTCAGCGCCGTTTCCACCCGGGTGGCGATTCGCTTGGCGTTCCCCAGCAAAAAACGGATTGAACGGCACGGCGGAAACGCCTTCCGTCAGCGCCCACCGGGGAACGGCCCCCGCAGGGCCTCTTCCATATGTCCATGCCCGCCGTACGCCGAAGGGCACGGTGCGCGCCCGCTCTCTCCCGCCAGACTGGCCAGAAAAGCGGTGTCGTACCCGTTCCCCGACGTGTCGTCCACCAAAAGAGGAAAGGCGGGACACGGCCCCGCCTTTCTCCGGAGCGGCGCAGACCGCCCGCCCGATAACCTGATGAGCGAACCCCGCCAGCGACGGGACGCCCAGAGGCGGCTTACGCGTCGCCGCCCTTGGAAGCTTGCTGCAATTCGGCGTGGAACAGCGCGCACCACTGATCAAAATTCTTCGGGTTCTGATCCAGCGCCTCCACATTGTCGTTGAGCCACTGGTGGAAGCGGCCCACCATGTTCTGGAATTCATTGTTCTCCAGCACGGCGAGGCTCTGTTCGCCGAGCGCGTCCCGCGCATAGCCGAGGACGGCGGAACAGGCCATGTCCGCATCCACGATGGTTCCGTTGAGCTGGGCGATCAGGCTTTCGTAGTCGGGGTAGTCCGCAACAAGCTCGCTCACCGTCTCCGCGGGGATCTGGATGCAGAAATCCCCTTCCTCGTCTTCCTCAATCCAAGAAAAACGGAGCCATTGTTCAAAAATGACGGCATTGAGCAGGGCGGACATCGCCCCTTTCATCTCGTCGGAAAGGGCTGAAGATGACGTGTTCATGAAAACTCCTTAGAGGGAAATATCCCCTACTATGGTCACGCGCGGCCCCAAGGTCAAGGCCCGCTCCCGAATCGACCGGGCGTTTTCTTTTTCCGCAAAAAAGCATACCGTCACCCGGCGGCGTGCCTCCTTCCCTATACGGCATGCCCCGCCCGCGTCCGCAAGGCCGCAGGCCCTCTTTCAGCAATCCGCCAAACCGAAGGAACCCGCGTGCCGAACTACGCATCCATCATAGCACAAGAACTGAATATCCGTCCGCAGCAGTCCGAAGCCGTCATCCGTCTCCTCGACGAGGACGCCACGGTCCCTTTCATTGCCCGCTACCGCAAGGAAGCCACGGGCGGTATGGACGACGTCGCGCTTCGCACCCTCGGCGACCGCCTTACCTACCTGCGTAATCTCGAACAGCGCAAAGAGGACGTGATC
>USCL01000171.1 GCA_900553145.1 uncultured Desulfovibrio sp. | reverse complement strand
GACCGCATCCGGCCTGTGCCCCGCCAAATCGCAGTAAATCAGCGTGTCGACCAAATCCGTCTGGTGCATGGAGTCGCGGAAGCTCATGCTCTCGCGCAGCCCCTCCCCTTCCAGACGGTACAGGCTTCCGGGCTCGCCGCCGCCAAGGACGGCGTCCACCACGACCAGCAGATCGCAGCCCATGATGGCGTCCATGAGCCGTATGCCGAGCGTGCCGCCGTCCATGAGCGTCACGTTTTCGGGCAGGGACGCGCACTGCTGCAGATGCTCAACCGTGCGCACCCCGATGCCCTCGTCGGAGAACAGAATGTTGCCTACACCCAAAACCAGCACCTGTTCGGACATCTTCCGTTCCCCCGTTTTCGCTTACAATATCTGTAACTTGCTGACTTCATTGGTCCTGCCGTCGATCACGTGCACCGCGCAGGCGATGCAGGGGTCGAACGAGTGGACCGTGCGCAGGATTTCCACCGGGCGCTTGGGATCGGCGATGGGCGTGCCCACGAGCGCCTCTTCCACCGCGCTCGGGATGCCCTTCGAGCAGCGCGGCCCGAGGTTCCACGTGGAAGGCACGACCAGCTGGAAGTTGGCGACCTTCTTGTTTTCGATGACGAGCCAGTGCGAGAGGCCGCCGCGGGGGGCGTTCACGAATCCCGCGCCTTCGCCCTTGTCCGGCACTTCGCAGTTCTCGACGATCTTCTTGTCGCCGGAAGCCACGTTTTCCTTGTAGCCTTGCAGCATCTCCCCGGTCTTCTTGGCGATGACGGCGGTTTCGATGCCACGGGCGGCTGTCCTGCCGAGCGTCGAAAACAGGTCGGCGGGCGTCAGGCTGAGGGTCTGCAACACGGAATCCACCACCGGGACGACCTCGGCGTTGCCCTTGAGGTAGGCCACAAGGATCTGCGCGAGCGGGCCGGTTTCCACGGCGCGCCCGTCGTAGCGGGGGGCCTTCATCCACGAGTAGCGGTCCTTGTCGCCCATGAAGGTGAACTTGGGCTCGGTAACGCCTTGGAACGGCTTATGAACCGCGTCGCCAGCATACCAGCTGTGCCGCACGTGCTCCTCGATCTTCGCGGGATCGAAGGGCAAGGCTTCCAGCTTGCGGTCGAACACCACGCCGGGCTTGAACCACCGGGACTCGAGGTTGCGCTCGTCGCCGGGGAATTCGCCGAAGGTCATGAAGTTCGTCGTGCCGCCGATCTTGGTCCAATCCTTGTATGCGCCGCCGACGAGCAGCAGATCCGGGATGTAGACCTGATTCACGAAGTCGTTGACTTCCTTATACAAGCCCTCGAATTCGGCGATGCGTTCCGGCGTCAGGCTCTCGTAGCAGGTCACGCCGCCCGCCACGAGGAACTGCGTGTGCGGGTTCTTTGCGCCGAACACGGCCATCGCCCGCGCCGCCTTGACCTGCAGCCGCAGGGCTTCCAGATAGTGCGCCGTGGCGATGAGGTTGGCTTCGGGATCAAGATAATAGGCGGGGTGCCCGCCGAGGAAGTAGGCGTTGGTGAACGGGCCGAGCTGGCCGCTTTCCACAAAGGCTTTCAGTTTCGTCTGGACGGCCTTCAGATCTTCCGCCGACGTGGGGCGCGGGGAAACGGAGGAACAGATTTTGGCCGCCTTGGCCGGATCGGCCTGCAAGGCGCTGGTCACGTCCACGAAGTCGAGGGCGTGCAGGTGGTAGAAGTGCACGATGTGGTCATGCAGGTACTGCATGCCGAGCACGAGGTTACGGATATAGGTGGCGTTCTTGGGGATTTCCACCTTGATCGCGTCCTCGAGGGCGCGGGTGGAGGCCAGCGCGTGGGTATAGGTGCACACGCCGCAGGTACGCTGCGTGAAGTGCTGCACGTCGCGGGGGTCGCGCCCGACCAGGATCGTTTCAAGGCCGCGGTAGAGGGTGCCGACGCTGCGGGCTTCGCTGACGCGCCCGTCCTTCACTTCTACTTCAATACGCAGGTGGCCTTCGATACGAGTCAGGGGATCGATGACGACAGGTCCGGTGAAATGGCTCTGGGGGGTTTTTCTGGCTTCGCTCATGGGTGCTCCCTCTAGTTTTCATAGAACGGGGACAGTTTGTCCCAGAAACCGGGTTCGCTGCAGCCGATGCACGGATGCCCGGCGCCCACGGGCCAGTTGGTCCCGTTGAACTTGACCTTCGGACAGTTGTTCATGGTGTCCGGCCCCTTGCAGCCCAGCTCGTATAAGCACCAGCCGTTGCGGGCCTCTTCGGAATCGAAGGAGGGGGCGAATTCGCCGTTGTCGAAATGTTCCCGGCGCTCGCACAGGTCGTGCACGCTGGTGCCGTAGAACATCATGGGGCGACCGTTGGCGTCGAGATCGATCTTGTCGCCGCGCAGGAAGGCCACGAGCGTGCCCACGAGGTTCAGCGGATTCGGGGGGCAGCCGCCGATGTTGATGGCCTTGATGCCCTTGGCGCCGAAGCACTCGTTGACGCCCTTCGCGCCGGTGGGGTTGGGCTTGGCCGCCTGCACGCCGCCAAACGCGGCGCAGGTGCCGTAGGCGACCACGGCCTTGGCCTTGGGGAGGATGCGGCCGCAGATGTCGAGCATGGTGTGCCCGGCGATGTAGCCGTATTTGCCGTCATTGGCGGTGGGGATGGCCCCTTCCACGACGCAGATGAACCCTTCGGGAGCGGAAACGGCCTGTTCCAGAGCCGCTTCGGCGGCTTCGCCCGCGGCGGCCATGATGGTTTCATGGTAATCGAGCGAAATCGTATCCAAAATCAGCTCGTCGATAAACGGCTGGCCCGTCCGCAGCAAGGCTTCGGAACAGCCCGTGCATTCGGCGTTGTGAAGGTAGACCACGGAAGGGCGGCGGGGCATGGTCAGCGCCCGCGCGACCTGTTCGGCAAAACCGGTCCCCATGCCCATCGTCACGGCGACCATGCTACAGAATTTCAGGAAATCTCGGCGGGATACACCCTGCCGTTCCAGCCTCTCCTCGACATTCTCTTTTCCCAGACCAACGGCAATACGCATACACTTCTCCTTTTCAGCGGCCGGCAAGACGTCGGTCGCATGCGTGGATCAAAATGGTCGGAAACCCTCCCGCACCCGTCCGGCATCTCCACCGCAAGGACGACGAAACCGGGCCTGCATCCCCATGATTGCGGAAGAAACGCCGCACCTTTCACGGCACGTCCTGAGGACATGATCCTCGGGCAAGCATCCTTCCCCCCTCGGGAAGAACAATGCCGCCCTCCTCCATTTGGGAGCAGCCCAGTATAAGGGTATTCGAAGGCTACGGCAACGATACATCCGTGTCAATCAGGTCCTTGAAAAATCGTAACGTGAAAAAGGGCGCATAACGGCGCGCGATGAGAGTGCGGCGGCATGGCGTTAGAGTGCTTGCGGGCCGTTCTTATGGAAAAGAAAAAAGAGGGAAGGCGGATCTGCGGAAGGGAAAAAGTGCACGAGAGAGCCTGTTGCAATAAAAAGAACATACCGGGGCTTTCCTGCCCGGGCGGAAAAGATGCGGAGTGCCTCGGAGGGCACAAAAGAAACCCACCGGCATAGCCGGTGGTTCTTCATATGCGCCTGTAAAGCGCTCTAACAGGCACATAGCGATCTGGCATTGACATCTCCGTTATCTGCCGCCCGTAAATGGGCTGCCGGAGTACAGCCCCAGGCATACGCCGAGCACGAACACGGCGACGATGGCGGCCTTGCGGAACGTGGCGGTCATGAACAGCCCCTCGCATCCGCAGGCCACGGGGAAATCGGCGTCGCCCTCCCGATCGCGCCAGTCTTTATACAGATAGGAGGACGGCACCGCGTACCTCAACCATTTTCGCAAATTCCCGTTGCGGGTGTTTACCTCGGACAAGCCGAATACGTTCCCACAGAGTCATTCTGAGCGCTCCCCTTTCAAGGCTTCGTTTTCGCGCTCCAATTCCCGGATACGGGTCGCGTCCCGCTCGGCCTGCACCCGGAGGTCGGCGTTCTCCTGCATGACCGCCATCAGGCGTTCTTGGAGCTCCATATTCTTTTTAAAGAGCTCCATGATCTCGCGCTGGCTTTCCACCACTGGCGACGCGTCGCCAGTCATTTCTTTTTTGGATTTCATATTTTCAGTATGTTGTGTTTTTTGAGGCTGTGAAATTAGCGACGCGTCGCCAGTTTTGGGGTCGCCTTTGTGCATTGGCCCTGTACCCCGAAGAAGCCATTCGGTATTCAGGTTAAACAAATCGCAAATACGAATAACAACTTCGGCATTAAGTGCACGATCTCCTTTTTCAAGAGCTGAAATCGTAGATTGGCTTGTCTGCATCTTCTCAACAAACTGCATTTGGTTTAGCCCGAACGATTCTCTTACCTGTCGTAATCTATTTTTAATATTCATTTTTTTACTTTATTTTTAAATCAACCCGAATATCTTGTTAACGAATATTTGAAATACAGGTAAATATATTTCTACGAACTTCTACAGTTTTCTATACCCGCCCATACGCGAAGGGCGTTGAGGGCGCAACCCTGTCAGGAGGCAGTTTTCATATGTGCAACTGGGAAAGAAAATGAAGAAGGCAGGGGCAAAAAGGAACGAAACATAGAGACGACCGTGAAAACGACCATCAGCGCCATGGATTCCGTCACCACCAAAGAAGCCGTCAGGCTGATCGAAGCGGCAACCCCAAGCGGGCTACGCATCGCCTCAATATCTGGGGAAGTCTTCTTTGCGGACGGAGAAGTCCATGTCGGCGCAGGTTTCATCAACGTCACTTTTGAGCCCGATGCGCTCAATGAGCAGTTGGAGAAAAGCCATGTGTGAAGGAGCCTATATCACTCTTCCCGAAGAGGATTCATCCCTCTTGCATTTTTCGGACGTCACCGGTCGCTTGGTGCGTGAGCTGGGAGGGCACGAAGTGACAACCCTCCAGCTGCACGCCCGGTTTAAAATGCCGGAAGGAGAGGTTGAGCTTACCGCCTCTCTCCTAAAGCCCTCGGATTTTCCCAATGAATAGGAAGAATAGAACGGATACGCGAAACAGTGTCATGGCGTATGTCCCCTTCCGCTTTGCACAGATCCATTCCCAAAACATGGATGCCCGCTTTGGCATTGCCTCCCATAGAAACGGAAACGGCTATGTCAAAGTCCATAAACACTGGAGCGGGAACCGTGTTGCGTGTGGTGCTCACTTCCGTGCTGTTCGGTATTCTGAATACCCGAGATGTAGCTCCGAGCCTTGGCATCTCATCTGCTCAGGCCGATGAGCTGGGCAAAAAGATCGGCCGGCGACTAGGAGCCGATTTTTATCATCGATTTGCAGGTGCTCAGGTTTATATCTCCGGGAGATCGCTGTGCCGCAACAAGCTGCTCATGGCGGCTTTTACCGGGAACAACCATAATGAGCTGGCGCGGATTTTCCATATAACTACCCGCACGGTATATGACATCATTCGGACGGAATCATCAAAAAAACATGGGAAGCAGCTTGCGCTCCCGGGGATGGAACAGCATGAAACAACAAAAGAAGATTGGTGAAGGTGTTAAATTTGAGCGTATCCGTAGAATCACCGGCTACTTGGTCGGTACTGTCGATCGCTTTAACGACGCCAAGCGCGCGGAAGTTGAAGACCGCGTAAAACACATAAAGTTCTCGAAGTGAGGTAGCGATGCCCAGATTCAAGCCTACGCGTAACAACATAGGAATACCCGCGATCAACGACTCTGAACGGAACCGACTTGTCGCGCTTTTCTTCATCGACAGAAGCAATGCGGAAGCGGCAGACAAAATGCGGGACGTCTGCTGCGATGCTCTCAATGCCGCTGTCCATAGCGCACCTCCGAAGCCAACGCAAGGCAGACAGGCACGCACCTAATCTTCATCAATTCCACCACAACAAAAGGGGCCAAATCGGCCCCTTTTTTCTATTTTATATTTTGCAATAACTTTTCACATCTCCGTCACACTTTGTCACGGAATGTCTCGGGTTATCTCGCCGCTAATCCCCAGCTATCTCATGGTTCCTCAGTAAGCAGCAAAAGCGCGCCGAGGCCGGTCCCGGCTTTCCATCCGTAAAAATTTTTCCTGCAATAAGGAAGGTTCACCGAAGGAAGATAGCTTTCATGCTCAATACATTGTTTTTATTAATTATATACTTGTTTTTCTGCACCATTCCGCACCAAATTGGTGCAATCAGGGAGGCATGTAGCTGCACGCCGTTGGGATGATGCCAGCGCATGAGTGTAGAATGCCCCTGTTGTGGTGATGTTCTTGTGCCCAAGTTGCGCGGCCACTGCTGCGATGTCCACCCCATTTGCCAGCATTTCGGAAGCAGCAATATGCCGTAACGCGTACATAGGCATAAGTACGCCGATTTTTTTTACATGCTCTATCCCATGACTTGTGGTATATGGAGGAGGTCACTGCCGTGCCTTTTCTCCCACGGCAAACGAGGGTTTTCCCAGCTGCCATGTCTGACTTGAACCGTAGCCACGCTTCGGCAAGATATGCCTCTGGCGGGAATACAAGTTTTGTAGTACAAACTTTCGGCATGTAAACGCACACGGTTCTAGCCTTCCAGTCGAATGCCGACCATTCGAGACGGAAAAGTTCGGATATGCCGGGACGCAGACATAGGGCAATGGCGGTTTGGGCTGCCCATTGAAGCCACGGCGGGAGCACAGGAAAGAGTTGGTGGAAGTCTTCCAGCGTTCCCGTCCGTGGCTTGTTTTTTGCGCCTGGGAGTTGCCGATATTTCCCCCAAGGATTCTCGTGGAGCAAATTCTGTTCGACGCACCAATTGATTGCGGCCTTGAGTTTTGAAACGTAGGAGTTGATGCTTGTCATAGTCAGACCATCATTCCTGCACCTCTCGCGCACATTTTCGAGGTCACGACGTGTCAATGTGTCAACAAAACGGTCGGCAATAAACTCCGCTGGACCTTTCCGGTGATAGCCGTTTTGCCTGTCATGACCACAGACCAAAAACTCGTACGTTGCTATGGTTTTTTCGGCGTACTCAGTGTTCTTTAAGTACACCAGCACCGCCTCCAACAGCGTCAGGCGCGTGTTTTCCACCTTATCATATTGGCAATCCGCATCGAACTGCCGGGCCTCTTCATCAGTACGGAAAGAGCGCTGTTTCCAACGCCCTTCTTCATCTTTGAACTTGACGACAAATCTGCCGTCACAGCGCTTTGCTACGCTCATGAGAACCTCTCTTCAAGCCAGCAAAAAGCGCCTTCCCTGATTCTGGGGATAGCCTATCGCGGGAAGATTTTCTAGTCCCTTGGTTGAGTTCAAGCAGTTCGAGAAACCGTTGGTAGAGACGTTGATCTTCAATCTCTAACTCCCGACGCCACTGTACGATTGAGCGGATTTCCGAGATTGTCGTTTCCATCCTTTCTCCTTTCATCCTACGCGGCCCGCTCGTACACCCGCGTCCCAATCTCAGCGATCTGCGGGTCGACCTTTTCGAGCGCATTGCACAGCGTGGTCAGCGTTTTGAGCAGGTTGTGCCAGTGCAGCCCCCGGAAGTAGGCGGGGCAGGTGTTCCGGCAATCTTCAAGGAAGGTCAGCCCGGCCCACATCCCGGCGGCCCATTGCGTCCAGCGGGAAGCGTCGCCGGCCGCCGCCTGAATGTCCCCGGCATACCCGGCAAGGATATGGAACCGAGCATCCAGATCTCGCTTCGCGCCTGCGGAGAGCCTGCGCTTCTGCGTGTCGTCCGCACATCGTTCGCTCCAGCGGTTGACCTTTTCGACCTGCTTTCCGAGGTCTCCAAGTTGCGCCAGCGTTTCCGGCTTGAGGAAAGAGAGTGCCACGGTGATCATGGACAGGGTCAGAACGCAGCGGGTATGCTGGATGGCCTCGTGCGGGTACGGGATTATGGGGTTGATGGGTCTTCGCATGTCGTTTCTCCAGAAAAAGGGGAAAGCCCCGGACATTAGTGAGGGGCTTCCTTTGGCTTCATAAAAAAGTTGTCTAAAAAAGAGATTAAGAATAAAGTAGTTACAAATAGAGAGGAAAAGCGAAGTTTCTGAAGTCTTTTCAGGTGTAACCTACTGAAAAGCAGAGATACTTTTGTAAAAGACTCTAGTTATCCGCCGTGTAGGCGGCTTAGAAGTCATCGAATCGGACCGCGACAACGGCGAGAAGGTTATCCGCCGTGTAGGCGGCTTAGAAGCCAAGCCCGCAGGCTGATGCGCGGGGGGATTTGTTATCCGCCGTGTAGGCGGCTTAGAAGGACATAGTTGAGGTACTGGGCGGCTTCCTTGAGTTATCCGCCGTGTAGGCGGCTTAGAAGCATCAGGCATCGCATGATTCGGGCAGCGGTTAGTTATCCGCCGTGTAGGCGGCTTAGAAGTATCTGGTCGGACGCCTAGCCACTTCATCGGCAT
>USCL01000170.1 GCA_900553145.1 uncultured Desulfovibrio sp. | reverse complement strand
TTTTTGGGAGGGGAGGAAGGGACTTTCTCCAGAAAGTCCCTTCCTCCCCTCCCCAATCTCCCTCTCCTCCTCTTCACTTCCCCTCCACCACTCGAAAGCGAGATCGCCATGAGTGAAGCATCCCCTACGCGCCCGGCCCAGAAGCAGCGCACGTACCGCAAAAATCAATTTCTTTTCGCGCTCATCGGCAAGATGAAACTGTGGCCGTCCCGCAAGGGCATCCTCCACGGGATCCGGACAATGGAAATCACGGGCGACCACGCCGTGATCACCACGCATTGCGGCAAAACCTTCACAGTGCGCGATTCCCGTACCTCCCGGGCCAGCCGGTGGCTCCGCAATAAGATATTCGCAGACCCGTGCCCCGTATGCGCCGTCCCCGAATGGAAACTCAAGAAATATCAGGGAACCGTGTTCCGCAAAAAGTCCGGTGCGGTCCTGCGCACGGAGGAGGGCGGGCAATGATCTTCAGCGAAGAACAGCAACGGCGACTCGGCGAGCTCGGCGCGATGCCCGAAGACCTGCAAGCCGTATTCGCGGACAACGCCGAGCGCAACCGCGCCTTCCAACGGCTGGAATCGCGGCTCGTCACGGAACAGCACGAGCGCCTCGACGCCTTTTGCGAAGGCCCGCGCAGGCCGTTCATCCTTGAACTGGAGGAACGCCTTTCCGCAACCCTGCGCAATGCGGGCTTTCTTCAGGTGCACACCCCCATCATCCTGTCCCGTGCGCGCCTTGAAAAAATGGGCGTCTTCGAGGGATCGATCATGGAAAAGCAGGTGTTCTGGATCGATTCCAAACGCTGCCTGCGGCCTATGCTGGCCCCGCACCTGTACGAATACATGCGTGAAGTCGGCCGGTTGCGCCCGCGCCCGGTGCGTTTGTTTGAAATCGGCCCGTGCTTCCGCCGCGAAACGCAGGGCCAGCGCCATGCCAACGAATTCACCATGCTGAACCTCGTGGAAATGGGCTTGCCTGAGGGCACGGATCTCAACGCCCGTCTGCGCGGGCTCGGCGCGATGGTGCTCGACTCCGCCGGGATCGAAGGCTGGCGCATGACGGACGAGGACTCCGCCGTCTACGGTGAAACCTCGGATTTTGTGGACAAAAACGGTTTGGAACTGGCGTCCTCCGCCCTTGGGCCGCACCCGCTCGACGCGGCGTGGGGCATCATGGAGAACTGGGTGGGGATCGGCTTCGGGCTTGAGCGCCTCACGATGGCCGCGACCGGCGAAAGCAACATGGCGAAGGCCGGGCGCAGCCTCTCTTATCTGCACGGGATACGGTTACGGATATGAAAACGGAACGTGAATCTTCAATCGGCAAGGACGCCTTGCTTGGCCTCCAGTCCGCGAAGTCGGAGGGGGAGAGGGCGCTTGTCTTCGGTGCGGCCCGGGAAGCCCGCCGCCGGGCGTTCGGCGACAAAGTGTTTTTGTACGGTTTTCTCTACCTGAGCACCCATTGCCGCAACGACTGCGCGTTTTGCCAGTACCGGCGCAGCAATACGGAACTGGAACGCTACCGCAAGCCGCTCGGGGAACTGCTTGAGGCGGCGAAGCGCCTTGCGGCGGACGGGGTGCATCTGCTTGACCTGACCCTTGGGGAAGATCCGTATTATGTGGAGCCCGCCGGGTTCCATCGGCTGGAGGAGCTGATTTCCGCCCTGAAGGAAACCACGGGGCTGCCGGTCATGGTGTCGCCGGGCGTGCTGTCGGCGGCTCAGCTCCTGCGCCTCCGTGAGGCGGGGGCGGACTGGTACGCCTGTTATCAGGAGACGCACAACCGGGATTTGTTTGCGAGGCTGCGCTTGGAGCAGGATTACGCCCGCCGGGAACGCACCCGCTTCGATGCGGCGGCGTGCGGCCTGCTCGCAGAGGACGGCCTGCTCACGGGCGTGGGCGAATCGGCGGAGGATTTGGCGGATTCGATCCTCGGCATGGCGCGGGAGCCGCTGAGCCAAGTCCGGGCGATGAGCTATGTGCCGCACGAGTCGACGTTCCCGTCCTCGGCGGGGGATACGCTTGAGGAGCGCCGTTCGCATGAGCTCCTCGCCATAGCCGCGATGCGTTTGGCGATGGAGGATCGGCTGATCCCCGCCTCCTTGGATGTGGACGGCCTCGAAGGGCTGGCGATGCGGCTTGAGGCCGGGGCCAACGTGGTGACGTCCATCGTGCCCTCCGGCTGCGGGCTTGCGGGTGTGGCTTCCAAGGATCTGGATATCGAAAACCAGCGCCGGAGCGTTGCCGCCGTTGTCGGGAGGCTTGGGGAGCTTGGGATCGAGCCCGCCTCGCCCGGCGAGTACCGCGCGTGGGTTGAGCGGCGGAGAAACCTGTTGAGCGGAAGTACACAGATTTGAGGAGGGGAAACCGTATCTCAGGAACGGTTTCCTTTCCCTTCTTTTTTCTTACGGCTCCGGCTGGCGGGGAGGTACGCGGCGGAAGTGTGTTCCGGCGCGGCTGGGTTGTTTTTTGAGGAGAGCCGGGTACGGCCGGAGATGTTTTTCGGGGGGGGCGTTCGGATGCGGGTAACGATTGTCGGCGGCGGATTGCAGGGCGTGGAGCTGTGCTGGCTGGCGCGGAAGGCCGGTTGGGAAACGTTGCTCGTGGATGAGCGGCCCGCGCCTCCGGCGCTGCGGTTGGCGGACGATTTCATCCGGTGCGACGTGACGGGACTGGGCGGCTCCGACGTGCGGATACGGAAGGCGGCGCATCGGATTTTCAGGACCGACATTGTAATCCCCGCACTGGAAGATGCCGCCGCGCTTGCCGTACTCGGCAACTGGTGCGCCCGCGAAGGGATGCTGTTCGCCTTCGATCCCGCCGCATACGCCGTCACGGCCTCCAAACTGCGGAGCCGCGACCTGTTCCGCCGTTGCGGCACACCGATCCCGCAGCCAGCCGCAAAAGCGGAAAAGGCGTTTCCGATCATCGCCAAGCCATCTGAAGGCAGCGGCAGCCGTGGCGTCCGGTTGCTCAAGGATGAGGCCGAACTGTTCGATTATATCCCCGGGGGATTCGACGCCGAGGGGTGGATTCTGGAATCCTATTGCCCCGGCCCGTCTTTTTCACTGGAGATCTGCGGAACGCCCGGGAACTACAAGACGTTCCAGGTAACGGATCTGCTTATGGATGAGGCGTTCGATTGCCGGGGCGTACTCGCGCCCGCCGATGCCCCACCGTCCGTCTCGCGGGAAATGGAAGCCGAATTGCTCCAGCTCGCGGAGGCGCTGCAACTGCGCGGGCTGATGGATCTGGAGGTCATCTTGGCCCCGGACGGCATGCGCGTACTGGAAATAGACGCCCGTTTTCCGAGCCAGACGCCCACGGCCGTGTGGCTGTCCACTGGCATCAACCTCGCGGAACATTTGGTATCCTGCTTTTTCCCTTCTGTTCCGGGACCCGGCTTCGAGGGGACGCGCGTTGCCCGCTACGAGCACGTCCTTTGCCAAGACGGCAGCCTGCATTTTCTTGGAGAACACATTATGGGGCAGTTCGGCCCGTTGGTTCCGGTGGGCGATTTTTATGGGGCGGACGAAGCGCTTGTCGGCGGAAACCTGCTTTCCGGCTCATGGGCCGCGACCCTCATGTTCACAGGCCGGGACGCTGAGGACGTGATGGCCCGCCGTGAGGGTTGCATGGCGCACCTTCGGGCGTTGGCGGCGCGGTAGGCCGCAAGGCCATCTTTAAAGGATAACTTGAACAATAGCGTCCCACCGGACATGCCGCCGCACTCGCCGCAGGCAACAATCAAGACGCTCGCGGCGGACATGTCAGTCCTCTCCGTTCCGGTACCCCTTGTGGTGTAATGGGTGTATCTATGTGTGGTTTTTGACTAACCTTTTCTCATATTTCCCCGTATTTTGCCGACGCCGGAGAAAACCTTTGCTGAAATCCCGCTCCCGACATATCTTTTCCCCTATCCATAGTGTGATTCCCTCCGCACACGGCCTTCCCGCAAGCTGAACTTTTTGGGGGAAGAGGGAAGGGCATGGGGAAGGGAATCCTTCCCCTTTCAGACCATAAAGGAGAACGACCATGACTCGGCTGACGGAAAACGATATCATCGGCATAGAGGCGGAATGGGCCGCCTACGAAAGGCGGCTCATGGACTTGACGGGCGACGACCTGCTGACGCTGGCCGCGCGAACCCTTGGTATCGACTTCGAAACCGCCCGTTCCGGCGTCCGGGAACTGCGGGTGGGCGCAATTCCGATTTCGTCCGGGGAAGGGCTTATCGGCGGGTTCGCGGAGTCGCTGGCCTCCATCGCCCGCCATCTCGGTTTCAAGGCCGATGTGCTCCCGGCGGACGTGCCCGGTTTTCAAGTCGCCAAAAGCGGCGGGTTCGACCTGTTCATCTGGGCTGACGACGATACGTATCTTGCCGAAAACATCCTCACCGGTACAGCGGGGGAAAACGGGCGGGCGACGGGACGCGGGTTTGCTACGGCCTTGATCCGCATGGCGGCGCGAAAGAATCTGGACAAGCGGGCACTGGTGCTGGGGGCCGGACCCGTGGGGCGCGCGGGCGCGGAGACGTTGGCGCTGGCGGGATACGAGGTTTTTTTGTGCGACATGGACGGCGAAAAAGCTCAAGCCGCTTGCGGAACCCTCTCTGGATGCACGCCCTGCACGCCGGATGATTTGCCCGGCCTGCCGTTGTTCGGGTGCCTGCTGGACGCCGCGCCGACCAGCGATTGCTTCCCGCTGGATCGCCTCGCGGCGGAGGCGTGTATCTCGGCACCGTGCGTACCCTGCACGTGGACTATCCGGGCCCCGGAAGGCGCAAGCGTGTGGCACGATCCCCTCCAGCTCGGCACGGCGGTCATGCTCCTCTCCGCTGCGTTCGGAAGGCCCTGACAGGACCTCTTCTCAGAGATTGCCATTTCCTGAGAAGCCGATTAGACCGGGGGCCTATGAGGAGGCGATTATGAAAGAAGAGACGCTGGCCATCGTCCGCAGGATGCAGGACAACGAGGCCACCGATCAGCGCGTGTACGCGGCGTTGGCGAAACAGGCCGGTTTGCAGAAAAACCGTGAAATTCTTGAAAAGATGTCCCATGACGAGGCTACGCACTGCGCCGTGTGGGAACGTTATACCGGGGTCGAGGCAAAAGCCGACATGTTCCGGGTGTGGCTGTTTGTGGTGCTTGGGAAGATTTTCGGCCTTGTGTTCGTGATCAACCTGATGGAAGGCGGAGAGGACGATTCCGCCGAGAATTACCGGAAGCTCATCGACGAACTGCCTGAAGCCCGGGGCATCATGGAAGATGAGACCCGCCACGAGGAACAGCTCGCGGCGATGATTCATGAGGAAAAACTGAGTTATATCAGCTCAATGGTGCTTGGCCTCAATGACGCGCTGGTGGAGCTGACCGGCGCTCTGGCCGGGTTTACGCTGGCCCTTAACGATAACCGCATGGTCGGTATGGCGGGGTTCATTACCGGCGTGGCGGCAACGCTGTCTATGGCCGCTTCCGAGTATCTGTCCAAGAAGGCGGATACTTCGGAGAAGCACCCGCTTAAAGCGGCGGTTTACACCGGCGTGGCCTACATGATCACCGTGGCGTTCCTGCTGCTGCCCTACATCGTGTTCGACAGCCCGCTGGTGGCGCTGGGCTTCTGCTTGTTCGATGCGGCGTTGATCATTCTGGGCTTCACGTATTTTGTGTCCGTGGTGCGGAAGGAGTCGTTTGTGCGTGGCTTTACCGAAATGATCGCCATCAGCTTCAGCGTGGCGGGCATTTCTTTCCTGATAGGTTGGGCGGCCCGGAGCTGGCTGAACATCGATATGTGATCGGCTCAATCTGAGATTGATTTTTTGGGCGCTGCCGGAAAGCCTTGTGAGAGGAGTCCATCACCTTGAAAAATACCGTCCTGATGGTGTGTTTTGAGGGCGGCACGGTATACGTCTGTAAACCATTGTCGGTGGAAATGCCCTAGAAAGAAGGTTGGCCGGACATCAAAAGCAGGGTTTGAAGCCTCTGATTGGGGCGGCAAGGCGTTTGGTATGGCCTCACTTTTCTTGATATGCGTCCCCGGAGAAGAAAAGCAAACAGCCCGTGACCTCTGAGGACACGGGCTGTTTGCTTCAGCGGCAAAATTGGGGGGACTACAGTTTTTCGGCAAGGGCGGCGAGGCAAGCGCAGGCCTGAGCCTTGGAATCAAGCCGCTTCAGAGCCATAGTAATGGCGTTGACGAAAATGACGGCGTCTTCATACGAAATGGCGTAGGAGGGCAGTTTGTCTTCAATGGCCTTGATGCAGGCGGCAAACAGCTCATCGGTTTCCCAGCGGGGGTGAAGCCCGTGGATGGGATCGACGATGACTTTCATGCGGGCGATGAGATCGATTTGATGCTCATACGTCGTATCGGGGTAGAGGGCCTGTGCCATCTTGACGAGAGCTGCGAACGCATCACGGTCAAACGGCGTGCCCTGTGTCTTATGAGCATCGAAAGCGCCACAAACAACCATTTCGAGTTCCTTATTCGTCATGACCAAATCCTCCTTTGGCGGAATCTCTCTTACCTCCGTAACATAAGATCGAATGGTTCGAAGTCAATCGGTCGGAGGCAAGAAAAAAGCCTTTTGCGGATGCTTATCGGGATTAGCTTTGGGCATTCCGGTAAAGAAAACAGATTTCAACTGGTTACCTGCATCGGAAAAGGATACTAAATGGATGCAGTGGAAGATGTAGTGCCTTTTCGCAACGAGGTTCTTACAGTATAAAAACCCTGAAGCGGGCCTTTTCCATCCTGCGTTGCAGTCCGGATAGCGTATTGTGGCACAGTTACGGCTTACGGTATAGGCAAAAAGGGTCGGGGCCTATTCGTTTCCAGACTCTCCAGCAGCAACGGCCTCATGCCGTGAGCCTTGAAGGCTTTGGCCTTGCGCCGCAATGAGGATTCCGCCAGCAAGGTTTTTGTGGCGGATGATGGTCAATGACAGTTTGTGCACATCTGACTATTCGTGTTGTCATTGTAATGACTGTCATTGACCATCATTCCATAAGGCTGATCATGCCGCGCCGAGGGCGCATCGTTTTCCCCGGCGGCGTCCGACTTTTCCGGCGATAGCCCGCGTCGCCAGCGGCAGGTTCTCAAGGGATTCGATCTGCTCCGCGATGGATTGCAGGTTGCTGCACACCAGACGCAACAATGGCGCGTTGTCGAGGTTCAGCCCCTGCATGAGTGTCGCCTGTACGCTCCGCAAATCTTCACTGATAGCCATGAGATTTCTCCTTGTCGTCTCGCTCCACGAAATCGCCGTTTTCCCGGCGCGTCTTGAAATTGCCCGAGTCCGATTTGTTTGTCAATCAAAAATTGATAAAATTGATCGAAAATTGATTTAGACACCCCATAAAGCAAGTTGATATTGACAAGACAATCAATAATCGGGTATAGGCTGCTTCATGAACACACTGCCATCCGAATCCGATTCCAATGCTATTCTGGATCGCCTCCTCTCCGGTGCGGGGCTGCATCGCGACGCCCAGCTGGCGGCGCTTCTCGGCGTTTCGCCGCAGGCCGTGAGCCAGGCCCGCCGCAAACGCAAGATCCCGGAAGGGTGGATAGTCAAAATCGCCCAGCTATGCGGTCTGTCGATGGACTGGCTGATGTTCGGGAAGGGCGACGAACCCGGGACGGTTTCCCCCGCGGCTCAGGCATCCCCGGGGGCTTCGCCGGTTTCGCAGCCGTCCACGTCCTTGGGCATGGCGGTGCCGGATCTTGACCTCTTGTGCATCCCGCTGGTGGCGGCGAGTCTCTCCGCCGGGACGGGGAGCCTGCAAACGGAAGCTGATGTATTGGATTATTTCGCGTTCCGATCCGACTGGCTGTGCCGGAAGGGAAATCCCGACAAAATGGTGCTCATGAAGGTCTACGGTGACAGCATGGAGCCGGAAATCTGTCACGGCGACATGGCCCTTATCGATCAGAGCAAGCAGCAGATTTATCCGCACACCATCTATGCCGTAGGCGTCAATGAGGAAATTTACATCAAACAGATCGAGACGTTGCCCGGACACAGGATGATTCTCCGCAGCCTGAATGAACGCTACGAGCCTATTGAGGTAGATCTGCGAGGAGATATGGCCGAATCCGTCCGCATCATCGGCAAGGTCATCTGGTGGTGCCGCGAAGCATAGCTCGAAAAAAATGAGAGAAGATGAGGAGTGTATATTTTTTCTCTATTGAAGAAAACCGGGAAAAGCGAAGGAATATCCCTCCGTTTTTTCAAATGCAGCCAGATTCTGAGCATCTCTCATTTTGAGCAAAAAGAAAGACACCGCCCCGACTTTTTGCGCACGGGGAAAATCGGCGAAAGGGGTTCGATAAGTCCGAAAGTCTTTGAAAGGGAGGAGGTGGGTTTTGGGGAAGGGGAAACTTTCTTCAGAAAGTTTCC
>USCL01000169.1 GCA_900553145.1 uncultured Desulfovibrio sp. | reverse complement strand
CTCTCCCCGGACCCCCTCTCCCCCTCATCCTCTTAAGGCTTTTGATTGTTAGGGTGAAGGAAAAGCGAGAGGGCGTTCAGAAAAAGGCAACACATCTTTTTCATAGATCGGGAGTTAGAATGAGTCGCAAATTGCATATCGAGGTGTTCCGGTACAATCCGCTTGATCCCGCCTCCGTTCCGCACATGCAGTCTTTTTATGTGGAAGAATACAATTCCATGACCCTGTTCATCGCGCTGAACATCATCCGCGAACAGCAGGACCCGAGCCTCCAGTTCGACTTCTGCTGCCGCGCGGGCATCTGCGGTTCCTGCGGCATGGTCATCAACGGGCGTCCCGGCCTCGCCTGCCATACCCAGACCCGGGATCTGCCCGATCACATCGTCCTGCATCCGCTGCCGGTCTTCAAGCTGCTTGGTGACCTCTCCGTGGATACGGGCGTGTGGTTCCGCGAAGTGGGCCGCAAGATCGAGGCATGGGTCCATACGCAGGACAAGGCCTTCGATCCCCGCGCCGAAGAAAAGCGCATGGAGAACGATCTTGCCGAGCAGATTTTCGAGCTTGACCGCTGCATCGAATGCGGCTGCTGCATCGCGGCCTGCGGCACGGCCCGCATGCGCAAGGACTTCCTCGGCGCGGCGACCATCAACCGCCTCGCCCGCTTCTACATCGATCCCCGCGACAGCCGCTCCGAGGACGAGTACTACGATGTGATCGGCAACGATCAGGGCGTGTTCGGCTGCATGGGCCTTCTCGGCTGCGAAGACGTCTGCCCCAAGAAGATCCCCCTTCAGGATCAGCTCGGCATCATGCGCCGCATGCTGGCCCTCAAGTCCGTCAAGGGCATCCTGCCCAAGGCCCTGTACGAGAAGTTTAAGGGCTGCGGTTCGCACTGTCATAGCTAAAAAGATAGGCCTCCGGCGGCAAGGGGTTTACCGCCCCTTGACCCCGTCCGGGGGGCGAGCCGCCCCCCGGGCCCCGGCATAAACGGAATCGCTGAAGCTTGTTTCCCCTGTATCGGCAAGAGAAACGGCACGCCGTTTCTCTTGCGCTTGCGGGGACGGCATGGGCGCGTTTTTGCCTCGCCCTCTGCTCGGCCATACCCGGAAGGGCCGGGGGAAATTTGACCCAAAGGGCGGAGAAGCCGTGGCCGTTAGGCGGGCTTGCAAGCCTTACGGGCATCGCATGCAGAGGGAGCTCCCCCCAGCAGATCAAGGGGGCAGCCCCGCCGGTGCGGTTCGCGCCTTGCCGCCGGAGGCGTCACCTTTCACCTTCATTTCATTAATAAAAGGAATACGCACATGGCCTTGTTTACGCGGGAAGAAGCCCTCGAATACCATCGTTCCCCCCGTCACGGGAAAACCGAAGTCGTGCTGACCAAGCGCTGCGAAAGCCAGAAGGATTTGTCCCTCGCCTACTCGCCGGGCGTGGCGGAAGCCTGCAAGGCCATCGCGGAGGATCAGGCGCTTGTGTCCGAATACACCGGCCGCGCCAATCTGGTGGGCGTGATCTCCGACGGCACCGCCGTCCTCGGGCTCGGCAATATCGGACCCTACGCCGCCAAGCCGGTTATGGAAGGGAAGGGCGTCCTGTTCAAGAATTTCGCTGACGTCGACGTGTTCGACCTGTGCCTCAAGACGGGCAGCGCCGAGGAGTTCATCGCCGCGGTGAAGACGATGGAGCCTACCTTCGGCGGCATCAACCTTGAGGACATCAAGGCTCCGGAATGCTTCATCATTGAAGAGACGCTGAAGAAGGAGATGGGCATCCCGGTATTCCACGACGACCAGCACGGCACCGCCATCATTTCCGGCGCGGCCCTGCTCAACGCCTGTGAACTCACGGGCCGCAGGATCGAAGACGTGACCGTCGTCGTGGTGGGTGCCGGCGCGGCGGGCATGGCCTGCGCCCGGTTCTATTGTGCGCTTGGGGTAAAGCGCGGGAATATCCGCATGTTCGACTCCAAGGGGCTCATCCATAAGAAGCGCTCGAATCTGGCCGAATACAAGCTGGAATTCGCGCAGGAAGAGGATCTCGGGAGCCTCGCGGACTGCATGAAGGGCGCGGACCTGTTCCTCGGCCTTTCCACCAAGAATCTGGTCTCGCAGGACATGGTGCGCTCCATGGCCGACAAGCCGGTCCTGTTCGCCATGGCGAACCCTGACCCGGAGATCTCCTATGAGGACGCCAAGGCCGCCCGCCCCGACTGCATCATGGGGACCGGGCGTTCCGACTACCCGAACCAGATCAACAATGTCTCCGGTTTCCCCTACATCTTCCGCGGCGCGCTTGATGTGGAAGCCACCGAAATCAACGAGGCCATGAAGATCGCCGCCGCCGAAGCCCTCGCCGCGCTGGCGAAGGAACCGGCCCCGGCGGAAGTCTGCTCTGCCTATAACGTGGACAGCCTCGAATACGGCTTCGACTACATCATCCCGAAGCCGCTTGATCCGCGCATTTTGACGTGCATCACGCCCGCTGTCGCCAAGGCGGCGATGGATACGGGCGTTGCCCGCAAACGTATTGAAGATCTCGACGGATACGCCCGTGAACTGGAACGGCGCGTGAAGGCCTCGCACGATCGCATACGGCCTTTCGTCGCTTCTTACGAATAAAAAAAATGCCCGTCCGCGCCGTTGCAGCGGAGCGGACGGGCGCCTTATCGGGGGGGACGGCTGCGTTTTGGGAGGAATAAAGCCGTCCTAGGGGAGAGTTTCCGTCAAAGGCATCACCAGTTTGATGACCTTCATACACTAACTGTTTTTGCTTTTTTGGCAAGCAGGGGAGAAGTTTGTATGAAACGGTTTATGTGGGGCTTCTTTGCTCTTATGATCGTCGCGTGTGTAGGCGTGTATCTGGCCGGAGGGTTTGAGTGTTTTGCGGCTGCTCCCGGGACGGCGGGCTCCGCGATCCCCGGTGACCGCACCAAAGCCTATATTACTCTCGGCATCCTCGTCGTCGCCGCGCTGCTGTTCGTGACGGAAGCGCTTCCGTTGCCCATTACGGCCATGCTCGTTCCCGTGGGGCTTTCCTCCACGGGCGTCCTGACCTCCAAGGTGGCGTTCAGCTACTTCGGCGACAACACCGTGGTGCTGTTCATGGCCATGTTCATCATCGGCGAGTCGACGTTCGTCACCGGTTTCGCCGACAAGGTCGGCCAGATGGCCCTGAAGCTGTCCAAAGGCGACATGAAGAAACTGCTGCTGTTCTCCATGCTCGCCGTCGGTGGCCTGTCCACCGTGCTTTCCAACACCGGCACCACCGCGGTGGCCGTCCCCATGATCATGGGCATGTGCGCCTCCGCCAAGGTCGCGCCGAGCAAGATCCTCATGCCCGTGGCCTTCGCGTCGTCCCTCGGCGGTACCGTGACCCTCGTGGGCACGCCCCCCAACGGCATCATCAACTCCATGCTCGATCAGGTCGGCATCCCGCAGTTCGGGTTCTTTGAATTCGGCAAGTTCGGCCTTATCCTGTTTGCCGTCGGCATGTTGTATTACTGGGCTTTCGGCTACCGCCTGCTTCCTGCGGACAAGGGCGGCGAAGACCATTCCTTCGGCTCGGAACTCAAGGAACGGCGCACGGAGAAGATGCCGTATTCCATGGGGATCTTCGCTTTCGTGGTCATCATGATGGTGACGGGGGCGCTGCCTCTGACGACCGCCGCCGTGCTTGGCGCGTGCCTTGTTGTGGCGACCCGCTGCATGACCATGAAGGAAGCCTTCCATTGCATCGACTGGGTGACCATCTTCCTGTTCGCGGGCATGCTGTCCATGTCCGCCGCCATGCAGAAGTCCGGTGCCGCCGCTCTGGTGGCGAACGCCGTGGTCGCCAACGTGTCCGGGCCGACCATGCTGATGCTCGTGTCCTGCGCGCTCACCATGCTGCTCACCAACTTTATGTCCAACACCGCAACGGCGGCCCTGATGGCCCCGCTGGCCCTCCCCATCGCCGTCGGCGGCGGCATCTCGCCCCTGCCGCTCATGATGGGCATTTGCATGTCGGCCTCGGCCTGCTTCCTGACCCCGATCGCCACGCCTCCGAACACCATCGTATTGACTCCCGGCCGCTACACCTTCCTTGACTATATCAAGGCGGGCTGGCCGTTGCAGATCATCAGCCTTGTGCTGTGCGTGTTCGTCATTCCGATGATCTGGCCCTTCTAGCCCCAAATCGCGGCGTCCTGCCCCCAACCGGGACGCCGCACCTTCCCTCCCCTCGGACATTCCCCTCCGGCGAAGGCCAAGGGGGAATGTCCTCCCTCCTCGAAGGGGAGGACAACGCCTGTCGCTTGCATGCGGCAGGCGTTTTGTTATGCGGCGGAAGTCAGCATCTCTGCGGCGGGGCCCAACATGGCGGAATGAATCTTCATGGAGGGGGACGGGGGATGGCGGATGCCCGGCGCCGTACGCTGGCCATACGGCGGCATGGGGGCGGGAAGGGAAATCCCGGCGCGGGAAAAAACACTGCGCCGGAAGGGTGTTGTTCCGGATGTCTTTCTTTGGGAGGGGGCGCTGGGCAAGCCTTCACGGTTGGCCGCAACATTGTGGGAAGGCATCCCGTGAAGCAAAGCCGTGGGCGCGGCCGCCCGGGCGAGGGTACCCCGTTGGCTTTCCGGCGTGCCCCGGGCTTCGACCGGGCTCGCTCTGGCCGTTATTTTTTGAGCCTGTCCTTGACGCGGGCTGGCAGTTCCGAGAGGAGCTCGGCGTGTTCCTCTTTGGGGACAAGCCCTCCGGCGGCCTGCATGCGGGCGTGTTTTTTCTCGTGGAAATCGTGGAGCCGCTGGAGGATGCGGTCGTCGCGGCGTCCTTTGAGCCATATCTGGGCGGCGTTGACGATATTCTGGAAGATGGAGTAGGCGGCCAGCGATACGGAAGCGATGGGGTCAAGGTACTGGAAGGTGAGCCACATGGGCAGGATGATGTTTTTCTGCGCCAGCGCCTGACCGCCCGCGATGCGGCGATGGAAGCGGGAGCCGATGGACTTGCCGAGGATGAAGTTGGCGGTGCACACGGCAATCCCGGTAAGGGCAAGGAAGATCTCGAGCTGGTAGTCCTTTTCTCCGGGCTTGAGGAGCTGCTCGAAGGTGCCGCCCATGAGGATGACGAGCATCCCCGCCCACAGGTAATAGGCCAGAATGCCCCAGCGCAGCAGCACGGCGTTGACTTTGGGGGCGGCGTACTGGATGAACCACGCGGCCAGCAGGGGCAGCAGCATGGTGGGCCCCACGCGCATGAACACGTTGGCCATGGTTTCAAGGAAAGGCGTGTCGATATGCCCCGTGGCGATGAGCGGCAGGACCAGCGGCGCGAGCACGACGATGGCGAGGTTGCTCAGGGAGGCGTAGGCCGCAAGAAACGCCACGCTGCCGCCGAGCATGCCGGTGATGATGGCCGCCGCCGTGGCCGTGGGCGTGAGGGCGGCCATGCATACGCCCTGCGCGATGGCGGGGTGCCACGGGAGCGTCAGCGCGTAGAGGCCGAGGCTCATGACTATCTGAAGGCCCATCAGGATGAGGTGCAGAGGGTGGAAGCGCAGGTCGCGCGGCGAGATGTTGCAGAAGGTGAGCAGGAGCATGGAGGCGAGCAGCCAAGGCGCCAGCCACGTGAATTGGGAGAAGAAGCTATGCCCTACGGCCCCCACCGTGATGGCGATGAGGAGTGTCCACTGTTTGAGCGCACGCAGCAGTTTTTTCATTTCGGGCCGCACCTCTCCTTCGCCCGCGTACGCGATACGCGGACATGAGATGCCTTCACCATACATAACGGCCTATCCCTTATCAAGGAAGAATCCTGAGGGATTGCACCATACGGGACCTCAAGGAGGCAACCTTCCGCAAGGTACTTTTCAAGAAGAAGCGGCGGTTAAGAAAACGGCTGATGCGGCGGGGCTGGAAAGCCATTGCCGCGAGTGTTGCGGCGGTGCCCGTGCCACGAAGGCAAGCGCGCTTTCAACCCTGTAAGGAATCTTCTGATGCCATACGGGATGTGATCCGCCGCGGGATTGAACACAGGCCTTTGAAAAAGGCTCCATCGCCGGGACAGGCCGTTTGGGGCAAAGGAAAAGGGGGTTGCCCCCCTTTCATGCGTTACAGGCCCAGCCGCTCCTTCCATCTCGGGAGTCCGGGATCAAGGGCGAGGTAATCGGGCGGCAGATCCGGGGCCTTGGGATCGGCAAGGGCGGCGGCCACATCGCCGACCGTGCGGACGTTCACCACGCCGGGAAGGCCCTGCAAGGGGCAGAGGTCCACATCGTCCTCGGCGGCCTGCACCAGCACGGGCAGTTTGCGGAACGCCGCCTCCAGCGCCACGGTGGTGGAGTTGGAAGCCCAGACCACGGTGCCCGGCGTGAGGAAGTTTCCGATGGGGCCGTCCACGACGCTTGGCGGCTCGGCGGTCCCGTACAGGTTCTTGAGGCGTTCGGCCACGGGCAGGTAAGGATGCGGCTTGACGACGACTTCCCACCCGTCCAGCGTCCCGGCTTTGGCGGAGGCCGCCAGCGTGGCGAGGTGGGCGTCGGTTTCGTCGGCGAAGAAGCTGGTGACGACGAGCAGGCGCGTGGGCTTGGCGGGCGTTTCGGGCGCCGCTTCGGCCCCGGGCTTCGGCGCGAGGTAGAGGTAGCGCAGGGCTTCCACCAGCGCGGTGCGGTCTTCGGGCATGTGCCCGGCGAGCAGGGCGTCCCGAGCGCCGGTCCCGTTGCATAGCCACAGTTCGGGCATGGCCCGGCGGCAGGCGGGATCGTTGATCATGCGGGGATCGTCGAAATAGCGGAAGTCCGTGGGCCGCACTGTGGAGTGCTGCGCGCCGTAGACCGGCCCGGCGTCCGCGTCGTGCACGGACTGGCAGAGCATGCGTTCCCACGGGCAGTTTTCCTGCGGGAAGGTCGTCCAGTCCTGCGGCCCGGCCCATTCGGCATAGCGGCGGAAGGCCTCGCGCATGAGGCAGCGTTCCAGCGCCCGCCAGCCGCGCGTGGAGTCGGCCCAGTTTTCCTTCAGGACGGGCCAGAGATCCATCCGGGAACCGGGGAAGCGGAACAGTTCCTTGACCTGCGGCTCCACGGCCCGGCTGGAGAGCAGGAGCTTGCCGAAGCGGACGAGGCTCTTGGCGATGTCGCCGTTGGTGAGGAACTCCTCAAGGAAATGGAACGACGCGCCGTCCCGCCCGTTGGCGCGGAAGCGGTCGCGCAGCTTGATCGCATCGGGGAAGGGGCACTGGGGGGCCGGGAAATAGAGGAACACCCAGTTCACGCGGTTGGGTTTGCCTTCGGCGGGCTGCAGGGCGTCATGGAGCTTTTCCCAGTAGCGGGAGCGGAACCGCCCGTTCTTGGCGGCGGCCATATCGATATTGGGGAAATAGGTTACGATGCTCGCGGGCTTCATGCCCTCGGGCAGGGCCGGGCGGGCAAGCGGCGTGCGCGGCAGGCGGCGGCGCACGATCCATAGCCACGCCGGGAAGCGCACCAGCGCCTTCACCGGGGCGGGCAGGCGGTAGTAGCACGCCTTGAGCTTGGCCTTCAGCCCTTCGGGGCGCGCCTCTTCCGCCCCGCCGGCGCGGCGCACGGCGAACTCGCGCCCGGTAGCCTTGCAGAAGCGGCCAAGGACGTCTTCCATCCACGGTTCGGCGTCCGCCGGGATGCAGAGCTCCAGACGGGTGACGCCCTTTTCGTCCATCAGGAGTTCAAGGGCGCGGAGCTTTAGGGCAGGGAACAGGTTGTGCGTCACCTTGGGGTGCTTTTCCACCAGCGTGGAGCACCACCACATGGACAGGTTGTCGTCGGCGCGGAGATGTTCCTCCAGCAGCTTGCCGCTGATGCGCGCGCAGCCGGTTTCGTAGGTCCATGCCGCCAGCTCGTCCCGGATGGGGAGCAGCCGTTCGTTCAGCTCCACGGGGATGGAAATCTGCCCGTCAGGGACGCTGCCTTTGTCCCAGACAGCGACCAGCGCGTCCGAAGGCGTCCCCGCCGGGAGCCCCGTCTTGTTCAGCAGGATCAGTGTAGCCATAAGCAATCCTTTTGCGAGGAATGGTTGTCATGATTGGGGAGGGCGCTTTCTGAAGAAAGGCCTCTTCCCCCCAAAAACACCCACCTCTCCCAAGACTTTTCATTGGCGGGGAGGCGGCGCGGCGGCCCGTTCCGAGAACGGCAATGCGCAATGAAAGAAACCTGTCTTCCAGTTTCGTACAAAGCGGGGCCTGTGTCCACAGGAACAACCGGAGGCATCCCGCCCCGGAAGCCCGCCGAAGCGCTCTTTTCCGCGATTTCCGGCCAGCGTCCACACACACACACACACTCTCTCTCTCTCTCTCTCTCTCTCTCTCTCTGAATATCGGCTCTCTCAAAGTGAATAGGCATATGGGAACGTTGCGGACAGGGATTCGATAAACACAAAAGTCTTGGGAGGGAGGGGGGTG
>USCL01000168.1 GCA_900553145.1 uncultured Desulfovibrio sp. | reverse complement strand
CACCGTATGCAGCACGGGCCTGCGCGCGTGCATGGCCATCAGGCTCCGGGTGATGCCCACCTTGCAGGAAGGGCACCCCACCAGAATGGGGCTCTGCGCCGGATACTCGGCCAACGCCGCTTCCAGCATATCCATCTTCCGCTTGCGCAGCGTATTGTACACCAGCGGAGACGCAATGGCCCCCATGCCCGATTCGCCGCAGCATCCCGGCGACACTTCAATCGCCGCGCCGGTCAGCCGGGCGATGGCCCCGGCCTGCTTCCGCACGCCCTTCACCTTGTGGACGCCGACCCATTCCGGATGGCATGAGGCGTGATACAGAACCTTGCCTTTGAACAGCTCGGGGCTGGCGTCCATCCGGCCCTGCACGAACTGCATGACGTCGAGGTGCACGAGTTCCCCGACCCCTTCGCCAAGCAGCGTCGACGGCTCAAAGCGTTCAATGCCTTCACGGCACGAACCGCAGGCCGTGACGATGTGCGTCACCCGGAAGCCGCGCTTCGTCGCGCCAGCGATGGTCGCCTGCAACGCTTTTTTGTTCCGCTCCATGTTGGAGGCGAACTGCGCATCGGCCCCCGAAGACAGCAGCGGGTAGCCGCAACACAAATGCGTCTCGGGCAGGATAACAGCGACGCCCGTCCGCAGCAACAGCCCCAGAGCGGACAGCCCGATGGTCCGGGAAAGCAGGCTTCCCCCGCAGCCGGGGAAGTACAACACCGCTTCCTTGAGCGCCGTATTCCCCTGCGCGGGCACGCCGTCTCCGGAACGGGCCATAAAGATGTTCCCGCGCTCCAGATGCAGCGCTTCGTACAGGTTCCTATATCCCGGTTCCGGACCTTTACCTGAAAACAGCGGGTTATACAAACGCTTCTTGATGGCCTGCGGCACAACGCCGATAATCCTGTTCTGCATCCTCTGGCCCAGCGCCGCCGCCTTGACCGCCTGAGGGATGCGGTGTTCAGGGTTGCGCACCAACCAGTTCAGAACTTTACTCTTAAGCGGATGGCCGCCCGCGCCCTCTTCATCAAGGAATGCGCGAAGCTGCAAGGCCACGTCGGCGGAAGGAATCTTCACAGGGCAGACGGACGTGCAGCGGCCGCACCCCGTGCAATGCTCCATCATGGCCCGCAATTCGGCCAAGATCGCCGGATCGGGCCGCCCCTTGTTGATCTGCGAATAATAGATGGCTTCGATGATCGCCCCGAGCACCATATTTTTGTTCCGGGGATGGAAATGGTAGGAACACTCCGGATACATCATGGGGCACACCTGCTTGCACTTGCCGCAACGGGTGCACATCTGCACGGAAGCCAGCAGGCTGATGAGCCGTTCCTTGTCCGGCAGGCCGCTCTGGCTGATGTCTTCGATCAGGCGGTTGAAGGAGAAGGTGAAGGGACGCACGGGAAGCTCGCGCTGCGTGAGCTTGGCGGGGTTGAACACGTCGCGCGGGTCCACCCGGTTCTTGAACTCCCGGATGGCGTCCATCTTGTCCTTCCCGAGGAAGGCGATCTTGGTGATGCCGATGCCGTGCTCGCCCGAAACGGCCCCGCCCATCTCCTGCGCCTCGGCCATGACCCGCATGGCGGCTTCTTCGGCGATTTCAAGCATGTGCAGGTCATTGATGTTGACGTGGCAGTTGCCGTCGCCCGCGTGCATATGGCTCGCCACGACGACGCGGCCGACGAGCATATTGTCGCTGATCTTCTTGATCTTTGGGGCAAGGCGGTCATACCGCTCGGCCATGAGCCGGAGGAACTCCACCGCGCGCTCCTCCATTTCCTCATCGGAAAGCTCGGAAGAAGGCACGCCCCCCTGCGCGACCCGGGTCACGTTGACGAATTCGCGGTTGAGGTCCTTGTCCTCCAGCGCCATGCCGGGCAGACGCCCCAGCTCCTGCAGCGCCTGACGGTACGCGGTGGCCGAGCACTCCAGATTGAGCTGCTCAAGGAACAGCGCGAAATCCGGGATGCGCTGCATGGGGATAACCACGTCCTCGTTGATCTTGAACCCGGACGTCCGGCGGGCGATGGCGGAAAGGCGATGGCGATCTTCCCAGAACACCTCGGCTTCCTTCTCGTCCTTCGCCACTAGAAGCGCCACGTTGTCCTGCGCGTCCACGATATCCACGATTTCCTGAACGCATTTTTCCAGCAGGTACGGCTCGTCGCCGTCCACCTGAATGATGATGACGGAAATGGGTATGCCTTCATACTTATCCGACTTCTTTTGATATTCGATGGCGCGCACGTATTTGGCGTTGAATTCCTCCAGCGCCGACAGATGGGCGTAATCCCCCTCTTCGCGGATACGGTTGCGCAACTCCACGATCTGGCCGATGACCACGGCGGCCTGATGCATGGAACGCCCGTAGAATTCCAGCACCATGACCCGCGACTGCGCGGGCTTCTTGTGCACGATGAAGGTCGCATCGGTGATGATGCCGTCCACGCCTTCCTTCTGCATGCCCGGAAGGCCGCCGAGCGCCTTGTTGGTGACGTCCTTGCCGAGGCCCGGCAAACGGATTTCGGAACCGTGCAGCTCCACGACGCTCCGCACGCCGCCGCTGATGTCCTTGACCTCGAATACGGCCACTTCATCAGGCAGGATCTTGTGGCGGGGATGGTTCTTGCGCTCGATGCTGATGATTTCGCCGGTCGGCGTCACCATGCGCCACGAAAGCAGGTTGTCCAGCGTCGTCCCGTATTCGAAGGCGAACGGGCCGCCGGAGTTTTCCGCGACGTTGCCGCCGATGGTCGAAGCGGTCTTCGAGGCCGGGTCGACGGTGAAGAGGAACCCCTCTTTCGCCACGGCGTCGATGGCCGCCTGCGTGATCACCCCGGCATCCAGCGTAATGCTCATGTCCTCGCGATCCACCCGGGACATCTTGGTAAACCGGGTCGTGCGGACGATGACGGAACGCCGCCGCATGGGTACCGATCCGCCGGTCAGCCCGGACGCTCCGCCGCGCGGGATCAACGCGAACTTCAATTCATTGGCCAGCTTGACCAGTTCGCTCACCTGTTCCGCGTTGGCGGGCTCCACCACCATGAGCGGAAGCTCCATGCGCAGGTCGGTAGCGTCCGTGGCGCAGGCCACCAGCGCGCTGGGACGGGTGACGATGGCATCCGGCGGCAGGAAGGCGCTCAGGCGCTCGACCAGCTCCTTGCGGAAGGCGACTTCGGCCTCATGGCCGCTCCAGAACAGGGTGATGCCTTCGCCGATGGTATTCGCATAATGGTGCGCAAGGGCAAAAACTTCCCGCTCAAAACGTTCCTTTACGCTCGCCTTGACCGTGGCCGAATCCACGAAGGGGTTATAGGCGACAAGGAACAGCTCTTCCGCGATTTCGGTAGCCAGATGCCGCACGGATTCCGGCCAGTCGGCAAAGTCTTCGAGATTGATGCGGAGAATGCGGTTGACGACAAAATCAGGAGCAATGGAAATGTGCGGGCCTTTATGAGGCATGTGAGCTTCCTTTGTCTGGCGGGAAATCCCCATTCGCGGATTGTGGATAAAACAAAGGTGGAGTATAGAGATTCGGCATCGCCTTTGCAAGGCATAAACATTTCAGCCGATTTTGTCCCTCAGAGGTCATTCCTTCTCTTTATGAAAAAAATATCCGCCGACGCCTCCATTTCTGGAAACGCATCCCCCGTTACGGTTCCCTTTACCGCATATCTTGCCGCAAAGGGTTTTCTCGAAGATCTTCTCGTCGAGCTCGGAGACGACGTCATTGACGTCCGCGGAAGGCTCGTGCTCGTCAAAGGCGCGCCCCGCCCCGCCGCCTGGGCTCAGAACATTTGGGAGTCGCCCGTCTTCCTCCCCATTGAATCCATCGGCGACGGCGCGCGCAAGCTCTCCGCCATCCAACGGAACTGGCATCTGCATTCCGAGGAAAACCACCGCCGGGCCGCGCTCATCCAAGAGAAGCCCCCACGTTTCCGAAAAGCCGCGCCACTTCGGCGAGGCCGCGCCCACGGCCCCGCTCGGTTCATGGACGTTGTGGGAGCCCAACCTCATCCTTGCTTCGGCCCGGTGTTCGTCGCCGTTCCCCGACGGGATGGTGCAGTTCCACGAGAACAAGATCGACCCGCCGAGCCGGGCCTACCTCAAGCTCTGGGAATCCTTCACCCTGCTGCCCAAACGCCCCGGCCCCGGCGATCTGTGCCTTGATCTCGGTTCGGCCCCCGGCGGCTGGACATGGGTGCTCGCCAGCCTCGGCGCGCAGGTTTTCAGCATCGACAAGGCCCCGCTCGCCCCGCAGGTGGACGCCATGCCCGGAGTGAGCCACTGCATCGGCAGCGGCTTCGCCCTCGACCCGCGCCACGCCGGGGCCGTGGACTGGCTGTTCTCGGATATGATCTGCTACCCCGACAAGCTGTATGACGTCATCTGCCGCTGGATCGAGCTGGGAAGCTGCCGCAACTTCGTATGCACCCTCAAGTTCCAAGCCGAAACGGATCACGCCACCGCAGCGAAATTCGCGGCCATCCCGGGATCGCGGCTCATGCACTTGTCCTGCAACAAGCACGAGCTCACGTGGGCGAAGCTGGAGCAGTAGCGCCTACGCCCTGACGTACAGCCCTCTTGCGAGGCCGTCGGCTTCGCAATGAAGGACGCCTTCCATGCCGGGATGCAGGACGTCCACGCGCTCTCCCCTGTGGTTCTCAAGCTGATACGCGCCGGGGAGAAGCGCCGGACGCCGCATTCCCGGCACGAGGACGGAGGCTTGGCGATCTGCTGCCCACGGGGACCGCACCTGCACCCGCCAGCCGCCGCCTTCCGGCTCCGCAAGCCGCGCCACCACGGGCCGGGGAAGCAATCCCGCCGGGGGCGTCTCCACGCGCCTGCGTGGGAGGAAAAAGCCTGTGGACAGGGGACGCGACGCCGTATGGAAGAGTTCTTCAAGCAGCGCGGCCGTCGGGATCGCTTCCTTCCCGGGACATGATGCCCCGCCCTCCCTGTACGCGTGCCGATCCAGTGCCGTACGGTACACGTCCGCGATCTGCGCCACGTATCCGCCGCTCTTGGTGCGCCCTTCCAGTTTCAGCGCCCGGACGCCCGACTGGGCCAGACAGCCCACATACCGCAGCAGGCACAAATCCTGCGGAGCCCAGAAACCGCTGAACGCTTCGCCTTCGCGCACTTCCCACAGGGGGTCGCCCGAGCGTTTTTGCTCCTCCACCAGCAGGGACACGCCGCGGTACTCGAAGCGGCACGGCTGCGTGCACCGCCCCTGATTGGCGGGGCGGTTGTTCACCCACGCGGACAGCAGGCAATGCCCGGACAAGGCCAAACACATGGCCCCGTGCACGAACACTTCGAAATCCACATCGGGAAACGCTTCCGTCAAGGCGCGGATCTGTTTGAAGCCCAGCTCCCGGGCCAGATTGATCCGCTCCACCCCGGCCTCGCGCCAGAACGCCACGGCGGCCCCGTTTACGGAATGGGCCTGCGTGGACAGGTGCAGCGGCACTGCTGGGCAGTGCTTTTTCGCCAGCCAGATCACGCCGGGATCCGCGGCGATAAGGCCATCCACGCCCATCCCGGGCAGCCGCTCCAACGCCGCTTCCACGGCGGGCAACTGCGCGTCGTACGGCATGGCGTTGAGGCAGTAGTAAACCCGCACTCCTGCGGCGTGCGCGTCGCGCACGGCATGCGCCAGCTCTTCGCCTGAAAACCCTTCGCACGCGGTCCGCAAGCTCAATTCCGGGCCGCCCATATACACGGCGTCGGCCCCATAGAGGATGGCGGCCTCCAGCTGCTCCCGGCCTCCGGCGGGGACCAGCAGCTCCGGCAGACGATTTATCCTTCCCTTCATTCCACACCATCCGAAGCGGAAGCCATCACGGACGAACCCGCCTTTTCCGCTGGCTGCGCCGTCTTCCACTGGCTGAAGATCACACCGCCGAACACCAGAGCGGAAGCGGCCCATTGCCCCATGGTCAACCGTTCGTCCAAGAAAACGATCCCCATGAACAACGTCAGCACGGGCACAAGGTTGAGAAAGGCACCAGTGCGCGAGGCGGGCACGGAACGGACGGCGAAATTATACAACAAAAAAGAAAGCATGGTCACACCGACGCCCAGATAAAGAACGGCCAGCGTGGGCAGCAGGGGGAACGTGTCCGGAAGCGTAACCGAAGGAAGGGGCAACAGGCACAGAAAAAAAAGGAGGCCGATCAACGACTGCATGGTCGTGATCAAGACAGGCGAACACCGGGAAGAAAGCTGCTTGGCGCAGACCACATACAAGGCCCCGCACAGCATGGCCAACACTTCCAGAAAATTGCCAAAAACCGGATTCGGCGCGCTTTCCGTGGCTTCGGAACCGGCACTCAGCCAAATGACGCCGACGACGGCCAGCACAAATCCCATCCATACGCGCCGATGCGGGCGTTCGCCGAGCAGCAGCCATGCCGCGACCACAACCGCCAGAGGCAGCGCCGCGACCACCATCCCGGCCTGAGACGCCGTCGTATAGGTCATGGCGTACCCCTCAAACACGAAATAGAAGCAGGGCTCGCACAACGCCAGCAGCACAATGTACTTCCACTCGCGGCGCGTCACCCGCTTATCCAACAGCATGGGGGCCTCGGCACGGCGCCATACGGTCACCCGCAGGAGCATCAACGCCACCAACGAGCTCAGCATGCGGCCAAAGACCATGACCATCGGATCAAAGGCCGATACCGCGATCTTGAGCGCTATGAACGAACTGCTCCAGAGGAGCACGGCGCCGAAGAGCGCCAGCCCTGCCTGTACGGACAACGAAACGTGGTTTTGGATAATGCGCATCATGGGGCACTGCTCTACCGTGGGAAGGCCGAAATGACCAGCCCCCTTGGAGCGAAAACCCCAGATTCCAAACGAAAACGCAGCGCAACAATACGTAGCGCTCTCTTTTAATACATCTAACCCATTTAATTTATAATAGTATTCAGAAATCCGGTGTGCTTGGCTCTGATCATACATTCCATCCGCAAAGGAGCAAGCCATGAATTACTGGATCAGCGTTCTCTTCAGGATCATCCCGCTGGCCATGGGGGCCATCTGTCTCGGCTACGGCTGGTACATCTGGGATATGGGCAGCGACGCCAACACGTACGTCGCCGGGCATGTCGTGCTCTTCCTGAGCATCATCTGCGTGGCGTTGTTCACGACGGCGGCGACCATCATCCGTCAGCTCATCCACACCTACAGCCCCGCCTTTAAGGTCGCTCTGCCCCTTATCGGGTATGTGGCCGCGGCCATCGGCATCATCGGCGGGCTGATCTTCGTCCATTCCGGCACGGGGGCTGAACACTTCGTCGCCGGGCACGTCGTCTTCGGCCTTGGATTGATCACCTGCTGCGTGTCCACGGTAGCCTTATCCTCCACCAAGTTCATCCTCATCCCGAGCAACTCCAAGGCCGGGCCCGGACACCGCCCCGATCAGGCGTTCAGCGGCGGCATGGTTGCGCTTCTGTTTGCCATCCCCATCATCTGCGCCCTGATCGGCGTCATCTGGGGAATCGATATCCTCAGGGCCGGCGAAGCGCCCAACGTCGTGGCCGGGCACGTCCTGGCGGGCATCGGCCTGGTCTGCGCGAGCCTCGTCGCCCTCGTCGCCAGCGTCGTGCGCCAGATCCAGAACACCTACGCCGAAACCGACCGCCGCTTCTGGCCGTGGCTGGTCATCATCATGGGCACCATCGACATCCTTTGGGGACTCTATCTGCTGATCTTCCAGTACGACCCGGTTACCATCGCCCCGGGGTTCGTCCTCATCGGCCTCGGTATCGTCTGCTACAGCATCCTGAGCAAGGTCCTGCTGCTGGCGGTGGTATGGCGGCATCCCTATCCACTCGCCAAGCGCATCCCCCTCATCCCCGTACTGACGGCCCTGGCCTGCCTGTTCATTGCGGCCTTCCTGTTTGAAGCGGCGGCCTTCAACCCCGCCTACATGGTCCCGGCCCGGGTCATGGTCGGCCTCGGCGGGATCTGCTTCACCCTGTTCTCCATTGTTTCCATTCTGGAAAGCGGTACATCGAGCTGATCCCTTCCCTCTGTAGCCTTTTGGGGCGAAATGGCCTACAGTCCGCATTGTCCGATCCTGCCCGCGCCTGCGGGCAGGGGCGACTGTTCCGGTCGGGGCGGCCTTGCACGCCGTCTCTTCGGCATTCCATTTCCAGAGGGAGAGTCGTATGCAGCTTGACGAACATTTTCAGAACTGCTTGAACGAGGCACGGGCGTTTTTTGCGGAAGGCAAGGCTCCCGCCGCGGAAAAGATCTACCGGGATCTGCTGACGCCCGATCTGCCCGCGGGAGGCCGGATTTTGGCTCTGGACGGCCTCGGGCGCTGCCTGCATGTCCAAGGACGCCTGGAAGAGGCTGAAACATTCTTCCGCGAATCATTGCGGTTTCTTGAGGAGCTGTTCGGGCCGGATCATATCCATGTGGCGGGCGGG
>USCL01000167.1 GCA_900553145.1 uncultured Desulfovibrio sp. | reverse complement strand
CCCGCCGTGAAGACCCTTGCGCCGCCGAAAGCCGCGCCGGCGGTCATGCTCATGCGCGTGGTCCGCCCCGAACCGGAGCCTGCCGTGAAGCCTGTTGAACCGGATGCCATGCGCAAGCTGTTGAGCCCGGAATCGGAGGTGACGATCCCTGTGCCCCCTTCGGTCGTCGAACGGCTTCCGGAACCGCCCCGGGAGGTGCCCAAAACGGTGGCCCCCGAGCCCGTGAAGCCGAAACCGAAGAAGACGCCTCCGGTAAAGAAGCCGCAACCGGTCGCCCGCCAGCCGCAAAAACCGGTTCCGCCCTCCATGCCTGCGGGTGAGAAGGCTGACGTTTCCCCGGCCACGGCGGGGACGGCGGTTTCCTCCGTGGGGACGTCTTCGGCCCCGGTCGCGGGAACGCAGGAACGGCCGGATGACAAGAGCAAGGCGTTGGGGACCATCCTTGACGTCCTGAACCGTCATAAGCGTTACCCCAAACAGGCACGGCGCATCGGCGCGGAAGGGACGGTACAATTGCTCGTGACAGTCTCCCCGGACGGCAAGGTGAGCGCGTGTTCGCTCGGCAAGGGCAGCGGGGTCGGCGCGCTTGACGCCGCAACCGAACGGCTTGGAGAGAAGCTCGTCGGGCTTGATGTGCCCTCGGCCCGTGGAGGGAAAGGTTTTCAGGTGCTGGTCCCGGTTCGTTACTCGCTCAAGGATGCTTGATGAGCAACGGTATGGTTCCGGTATTGTCCATGTCGATACAGCGTATGCCGACGCCGCCCGCGCCGGGGCGGAACGCCAAGCCCCGGCACGCCTCTTGACGTACGGGCCGCTGCTCCCGCAAAGTGGGTATTTCGGGAAACACGGCGGTGTGCCCTCGGCGCGGGCGGCGTCCGTTCCGGGAAAGGCTTTGTGCTTTTCCGATCCGTTACGGTGCCCCAACCAATCCGGCTGTGCGGGCTTTCCGTCCGCGGCGGACGCTTGTCCGGGGTCTTTTCAAGCTTGGTAAGAGGCTATTGCCGTTTTGAACCGGCGGCATTTTCGGACAGCGGGCCGGGGAACAGCAGCCGGATCGACAAGGAGACTGTATGTGCGCTTTGTTGCGGACGTTTTTTCAGAATGCCCGGAAGCCTGACGGCATCGCCGGGAGGATCATGCTGTGGGCCATGAACTGGGGGCACGCTTCATTGGCGGAGTGGGGGCGTTCGCACGTGTCCCCGGCGCCGGATGCCCGCGTGCTCGACATCGGATGCGGCGGCGGGGCGAATCTGGCGCAGTTCCTGAATCGATGCCCACGGGGGCGGGTGTGCGGGATTGATTTTTCCGCCGAGAGCGTCGCCGTCAGCCTGCGGAAGAATGCCGGAGCCGTGGCCGCAGGCCGCTGCGAGGTGCGGCAGGGCGACGCTTCCCGGTTGCCTTATGCCGATGGGGCTTTTGATCTGGTTACCGCTTTCGAGACGGTCTACTTCTGGCCCGATGTGCCCGCCGCCTTTGCCGAGGCGTACCGGGTGCTCGCCCCGTCCGGCGCGTTTTTGATCGTCAATGAGGAATCCGGCGATTCGCGGTGGCCCGCCGTTGTGGACGGGATGCGTGTGCATACGGCGGACACGCTTACGGAATGGCTGCGTGCCGCCGGATTCGAAGCTGTACGGACGGATATGCGGAAGGGCGGTTCGTTGTGCCTTGTGGCGGTGAAAGGCCCGGTGACCGTTTCATAGGCGGTTCCAGCGCGTTAGGGTGCCATGCGCCGGGAAGGGGAAAACCTTCTGAAGGGTGGGGCCCCGCACGGGCTGTCCTTCCCTCACGCCCCCCGTTTTTCTGGCTTCCCCATTGCTGGAGACATCACGGCGGGGCGTTTGGCGATGCGCGTTGAACGCGGTTCCCTGTCCCTTCCTGTCCACGGGACAACGGGCGTCCGCCAGCACGATGGGCGGGAGGCTCGTTAGCGGTATTTTTTGCGCAGCTCGTCCTGCCCCATCATCTGGGTGCGCATGGCGAGCATGGGCGGGGCATTGCGGATAAGATCCTTGTCCGTATTGGACTGGATATGGTCCAGCCGGACCTGCTTATAGTCTTCCTGCCAGTTTTTCCAGTCGTCCTCGCGGCTCCGCAGGTAGAGGACGAACTGCCCCAGACGCCGGATGACGTCCGGCGGGACGACGTGCTCCAGCTCACAGGCCACATCGTTGGAGACGTTCGGCTCCAGCTGGAGGATCTGCTGGAAGAATTCCTGAAGGACGATATGCCGGTGGGAGATGTCGCGCCCGATGTGCATTCCCGCTTCCGTCAGATGGACGAGGCTGTAGGGCTCATATTCCACATAGCCCATTTTTTTCAGTACCTTCAGCGTACTGGTGACGGTGGAGCGTGACACGCCCGCCGCCTCGGCGATGGAGCTGGCGCGGGCCGCGCCTTCCCGGATTTCCTGGTAAAAGATGATTTCAAGATAATTCTCCAGCACAGGCGAGAGCTGTCTGGCTTCGTTCCGCTCTTCGGGCATTCCACATTCTCCTGTTTCGGCTCGTCAGGCATTCTGACGTTTTCGCATGCCGTATTCAAGCCATTTTTTCCCGGCATAGAGCCGTGCGTACCAGAACGCCGAGCCCGCGTTCGCGCAGAGCATGGCGGCGTAGATGCCGATCGCGCCGAAAATGTTGCCGAGCGCCCATGCCAGCGGAAGCTGGAATGCCCACATGGTCACGCAATTGACTTTGCAGGAGATCCGTGTGGCCCCCGCCCCGGCGAACGCCCCGTTCACGAGCATGGAGTAGGTCTTGAGCGGGATGCCCGCGCACGCGAAGGCGAGGAACTGCGCCGCCTGCCGGATCACCTCGGGCTGCGTGGTGAGCAGACCCGCCACCGGAGCCCGGAGCAGGAACAGCAGCCCCGCGCCGAAACCGAGCGCCAGGGCGGCGGCGAGCGCAAGCCGCTGGCCGAAGCGGAACAGTGCCTCAAGCCGGTCCGCGCCGAGCAGGTGCCCGCTCAGGATGGTGACGGTCATGCTCAACGCCGCCGTGGGGAAGGTCAAAAAGCTTTCCACGCGCGAGCCGAGGGTCATCCCGGCGAGGACGGGCACCATGTCGCCGGGCAGGCCCGTAAGCAGCGACAGGATGACGAGGTTCCCCATGTGGCCCGCCAGCGCGCCGAGGGCGGACGGCCCGCCCACCCGGAACAGGTAGGGCATGGCGCGCCGTGCCCATTTCCACGGCGCGATGGCCGAGCGGGTCAGGATGCCGTGCCGTACGATGGCGTACAGGTTGCAGGCGAGCCCGAACAGGGCGGACCCGAAAGTGCTCCACGCGATGCCCTGATACCCGTAGTCGGGCAATCCCCACAGCCCCAGCCCGAAACCCGCGCTGCCGACGAGGTTGCTGACGGCGACCGCTGCAATGGCGATGAGCGGCAGCCGTACCAGCTTGTAGGCCCGGAAGACCGAATTCAGCATGATCAGGGTGTAGTAGAACGGCAGTTGGCAGCTGTAGGCAATGATAAAGGTCCTGACCACGGGTTCCAGTTCGGGGGAGACGTGCATGAGCCGGAGCGTCAGGGGAAGGCAAAGGAGGCTCATGAGGGCGATGACCGTGCCTGTAAGCCCGGCGAGCCCCGCGATCAGCGCCGCGTACCGGCGGGCTCGCTGTCCGAGCCCGGCCCCGAGGGCTTGGCTGATGGTCGTCAGGCAGCCGCTTCCGGCAAGGGACGTGATCAGCATGAGGAGGGTGAACACCTGCGAAACGATGCCGAGCGAAGCCTGCACGGCGGCGTCCAGCCGTCCCGCTACCCAGAGATCCGTCATGGAAACGGTGAGATGGCACAGCATCATGCCGAGCTGGGGCACGGTCAGGGATATGAGTTCCCGGGTGGATGGCAGGACGTGGTCTGGGGGGGCGTTCGAGGTCATGGTTTCTCCCGAATTGGGGAAGTAGGCCAGAATGGACTATTTGTCAAATAAAGTTTGATGAATCAATCTTTACGTTTTTTTCCCCGAGCGTCTCCCCATAGAGCGTGCAGGCTGCCCGCCGTGCCGGTTTGTATGCGTATAACCTATAAAAATAACAGAATATAAACTGAGATATTGTAACGGGGAACATAGTTGAAAAAATTTCTCACTTATATTGACAACACTTTTCAACAGTGGCATCTTTCACCCGTTCCGGGGATGCTGCGTTCCACACGCGATAGGCATTTTTGTGGGAGAGGCATGACCCCTTTCAGAAAAGAGTGACGCGTGCAGGGTGCTGCATGTGATGGTCTCGTATACCATTGTCTGGTTTTCTTAATAAAGAAAATCAAAATCAATTTGGAGGGTTGTATGCGGAGGATAGGATTGCGCCAGATGCAGGCTGGGCAGAAGGGCAGCATCATCAGCGTCGATGCCGACGGCGAGCTCGGGCGGCGCATCCGCGACATGGGGCTTATCCCCGGTACGGATGTGGAAATTGTGGGCCGTGCCCCGTTGCGCGACCCGGTTGCACTGCGGCTTTTCGGGGTCACGCTGGCCCTGCGGAACCGTGAAGCCGATTACATCACTGTGGAGGTCGCATGAGTCAGGCCCATACCGATTGCCCGCACTGCCGTCAGGACGGCGGCGAGGCGAAGCACATCGAGTTGAAAGAGATCCGCATTGCGCTGGCGGGGAACCCGAACTGCGGGAAAACCACGGCGTTCAACGAATATACCGGAACTCACCAGCATGTCGGGAACTACCCCGGCGTGACCGTGGACAAAAAGGAAGGGTACGTCTCCATTGACGGCGTTGAAGTCCTTATGGTGGACCTTCCCGGCACCTATTCCCTGACGGCGTACTCGCAGGAGGAAATCGTCACCCGTGCCGTGCTCGCCCCCGAAAAGGTCGAGGACAAGCCGCTCGCGGTGGTGGATTTGGTGGATACCTCCGCGCTTGAGCGCAATTTGTTCCTCACCGTCCAGATCATGGAAATGGGCCTGCCGGTGGTGCTCGCCTGCAACATGATGGATGAAGCCCGGAAAGCGGGCATTCAGGTGGACACGAAGGAGCTGGGCAAGCAGCTCGGCATTCCCGTCGTGGCGACCGTGGCGCGTTCCGGCGAAGGGCTCAAGGACGCCCTGCGCGAGGCCGTCGCCTTTGGCCGCCGGGGAAGCTCCCCTCTGAATATTTCCTACGGCCCGGATCTGGATCCGGTCCTCACGAAAATGGAACGTCTCCTTGCCGAGAAAGGGCTTTTGACGGATCGCTATCCCGCCCGCTGGATTGCCCTGAAGGTGCTGGAAAACGACTCCGAAATCCTGAAGCAGGTGGAGCGCATGCCCGATGTGGCCGCGCAGCTGCGCGCCGACCGGGAAACCGTGGCCGATCACCTTCGGGATACCTTGCAGACGTCGCCCGAAGCCATCATCGCGGATTACCGCTACGGTTTCATCCGCGGCGTGCTGCGCAGCGGGGCCGTCCGGCGCGAGTCGGCCAAAGACCGTCTCGAGCTGTCCGACAAGCTGGATAAGGTGCTGACCAATACCTTGCTTGGCCCCATCATCATGCTCGGCGTGCTGTACGCCATGTTCCAGCTGACCTTCGTGATCGGCGCGTACCCGCAAGGGTGGGTCGAGGACGGCTTCGGCTGGCTCGGCGAAGCCGTAAGCGCCCTGATGCCCGACGGCCTCCTCAAGTCGCTCATCGTCAGCGGCGTCATCGACGGCCTCGGCGGCGTCATGAGCTTCGTGCCGCTCATCGTCATCATGTTCACGCTCGTCGCGATTCTTGAGGACTTCGGCTATATGGCCCGCATGGCCTATATGCTGGACCGCGTGTTCCGCGCCTTCGGCCTGCACGGGGCTTCCGTCATGCCGTTCATCATCGCGGGCGGCATCGCGGGCGGCTGCGCCATCCCCGGCGTCATGGCCACCCGGACCCTGCGCAGTCCCAAGGAAAAGCTGGCGACCCTGCTCACGCTTCCTTATATGGCGTGCGGGGCCAAACTCCCTGTGTTTCTGCTGCTGGTGGGCGTGTTCTTCCCCGACAACCCGGCCCGGACCATGTTCCTGCTGACGCTGGCCGGTTGGGCCGCCGCGCTCCTCATGGCCCGCATCATGCGCTCGACCATCATCCGCGGCGAATCCACGCCCTTCGTCATGGAACTGCCCCCCTACCGCATCCCCACCTTGCGCAGCGTGCTCACGCACTGCTGGGAACGTACGTGGATGTATCTCAAGAAGGCCGGGACCGTGCTTGTCGCCGTATCCATCCTGATCTGGGCGAGCATGACCTTTCCGGCTCTGGATCCCGAACGCGCCGCGCCGCTGGAAGCGCAGATCGCCGCCTTGGAGGAAAAGGTGGAAGCCTTGCCCGAAGGGGATGGCACCCGCACTCCGCTGGAGGAAGAGCTGGCCGCCGTGCAGGCGACCCTTGCCGAAGAATCCTTGCAGTACTCGTGGGCGGGACGCCTTGGCATGGCCATCGAGCCCCTGACCAGGCCCGTGGGCTTCGACTGGCGCACGGACGTGGCCCTGATCGGCGGCATCGCGGCTAAGGAAGCCATTGTTTCCACGCTCGGCACGGCCTATTCGCTCGGCGAGCAGGATCCTGAAGAAGCGACGTCGCTGGCGGAACGCCTCGCGCAGGACCCGAACTGGAACAAGGCGACGGCGCTGTCCCTCATGCTTTTCGTACTGTTGTATTCCCCGTGCTTCGTGGCCCTCGTGGTCATCCGGCAGGAGGCGGGAAGCTGGGGATGGGTCGTGTTCAGCATGGTGTTCAATACCGTGTTCGCCTACGCCGTGTCGGCGGCCGCCTACAAGATCGGCATGGCGGTTTTATAGCCCTCTTTTTTCACCCTTAATTGAGAATGAAACTCTACATCGAAGGAGCATGACATGAACGAGAACATGAAGTACGGCCTGTTTTTCCTCGGAGGCTTGGCTCTCGGCGCGATCGGCGCGGTGGCGGTAAGCCGCGGCAAGCTTGACCTGAAGCCGATGGCCGCGGATCTGCTGAGCCGTGGGATGGACGTCAAGGACGCCGTGCTCGCCAAGGTGGAAACGGTGAAGGAAAACGTGGACGACATGGTGGCCGAAGCCCGCCATGCGGCGGAACAGCGCCGGGAATCGAAGGAAGAGGCCTAGTCCCCGGTTTCCCCTCGCGGGCGTTTTGCCGATAACCTGTTGCTGCTTGCCTTTCCTGCCGGAATGCGGGTGAAGCGACCGGGGATATGGGCGGCGCTCTCCCCCCTTACGCCTCCGGAGCGGCCTCGGGCCGCTCCCGGAAGGCGGGCGGGGCTCTTCCTTTCCTCCAAAAAGAGAAATCCCATGCTGTTTTTTATTGTCCATGACGTGCCGGGCCGGGTTCGCCTGCGTGCCCGGTCCGGTTTCAGTTTCCGCAAGGCGCAAACCCTTGCGGACAGGCTCGACGCCGTCGGCGGCATCGAAGGGGTGCGCGTCAACCCCCGCACGGGGAGCGTGCTCCTGCTGTACGCCGACGAGGAAGCCAAGAGGGCCGCGTTCCTGTTGCTGGCTGTGCCCGTGCCGGAACAGCCCGGCGGGGATGTCGCCGTGCGCGGTGAAAACCTCCCCGAATCAGCCGCAAAGCCGAGCTGGGGGCCTTTTCTCCGCTATGTCTTTGTGCGGCCGTTCATGCCGGTCCTCGTCCGGGTGGCCACGGCGGTGGCGGCCTCAGTCCCGTTTCTCCTCAAAGGGGTGGCCGCCCTGTTCCGCGGGCGGCTGAGCGTGGATGTCCTTGACGCCGCCGCCATCGGTATTTCCTTGCTGCGCCGGGACTTCAAGACGGCGCGCCTATTGACCCTGCTGCTCGGTTTCGGGGAAGCCCTCGAAGCGTGGACGCGCAAGAAGTCGCTGGATACCCTCGCTGAAAGCCTCGCGCTTGATATCGATACCGTCTGGGTACGGCGCGAAGGCCGGGAATTGCACGTCGCGGTCAGCGAACTTCGTGAGGACGATCTGGTCATTGTCCGGACGGGTTCCGCCATTCCGGTGGACGGCGTGGTGATGGAAGGCGAAGCCTCCGTCAATCAGGCTTCCATGACCGGGGAACCGCTCGGCGTCCTGCGCGCTCCCGGCTCGTCGGTATACGCCGGGACCGTGGTCGAGGAGGGCGAAATCGCCATCCGGCCCACGGGCGTGGGCGACGGTACGCGTCTCCGGCAGATTGTGCGGTTTATCGAAGACTCGGAAGCGCTCAAGGCCGGGGTGCAGGGCAAGGCCGAACGGCTCGCCGATGCGGTGGTGCCGTTCAGCTTCCTGCTGGCCGGGCTTGTCTGGCTGATCACCCGCAACCCCGCCCGCGCCGCTTCCGTCCTTCTCGTCGACTATTCGTGCGCGCTGAAGCTCGCCACGCCTCTGGCTGTGCTCGCCGCCATGAAGGAAGGGGTCGGGCGCGGCGTTCTCGTCAAGGGCGGGCGGTTCCTCGAATCGCTGGCGGCGGCCGATGCCGTGGTCTTCGACAAGACCGGCACCCTGACGGAATCCCGCCCGCGGGTTGCGGACGT
>USCL01000166.1 GCA_900553145.1 uncultured Desulfovibrio sp. | reverse complement strand
CTTGCCCCCCTCCGCAAAATATTGACTGGTGGGGAGGCCGCGCGGCAGGAGTTCCGTTGGATGGAGGGCGGGAAAAGGCGTCTGCATGTGATGCCGGAAAAAGTGACTGGTGAATGAAGCCGCCCCCCCTTCTTTTTTGTTTTCCACGCTCTTTTTTTCGCTGTGGGGCTGCGTTCAACGTTCCTTTATGTATGGATGGCTTCTTGAAAAGAAAGAATCTTCATCATCATCATTATCTTCTTCTTCTTCTTCTTCTTTGTCTTCTTTTATAGCCCTTCAGTTTCCCTTTACTGTTGAAGGATGGGGAAAATCATGGAGAGGGGTTCGATAAAGCCGAAATGCCTTGGGGATAAGGGGAGGGGAGGAGAGAAGGGGGTGCTTGTCGCCTTCATGGGGATTCTTCAGAATGGCCCCTTTCCTTCCTTCCTTCCTTCCTTCCTTCCTTCCTTCCCCTTTTCCTCGTCAGCATTCTCAGTGGTTGCGGAGCGGAAGGATCGCGGGGTATGCTCTGGAAACATCAAATAGACTTTAGCCGAACGGAATGCCGTTGTATGAAAGCTCCTCGCCTTGCTTCACTGCTTCTTTGCTTGAGTTTTTTCCTGCCTTGCGCGGCTGTTGCGGATACCGTTCCCACGTCGGGAGGTGCTCCGGCCTCTGGGCAGAAAACGGACGCGCCCGCGGGCACGCCGAAACCCGCGCCCGATCCGACGCAGGATGTCTGGAATACGCTGCTCCAAAACCGGGTGGAGGAACTCGGGGCCATCGATGCGGAAACCGTGGCCTTGACCAAGCGGCTTCCGGACGCGTCCCGCAAACTGAATGCGGCGCTCAGCGGCGTTGAGGAGGAATACCAGCGCCTCATGACGCTTTCCCGCGTGAGCAGGGGGCTGCCACTGGAATTATCCGTTGTCCAGCAACGGCTGGCGCGGCTGAGCGACAAGCTTTCGGATGTGCTGGAGCCGTTGGAAGGAACGCTGAATACGCTGAAAAGCCGGCTCAGCGAGATTTCCCTTCTGGAGCAGGATTCCGCGCCCTCGAAGGACGAGACGGATATTTCACCGGAACTGCAAGCCTTTTTGAGTGATCTTGCGCAGACGCAGGGACGGCTGAATACGGTTCAGATCCGCATCAGCCGGGTGCTCGCTCCCGCCCGTAAGCTGCAGGAGAACATTGCCTCCCTGACCGGGCGGGTCGCCAAGTCCATTCCCGGGCTGTGGCAGGATTACTATCTCCAGCGCTCGGGCAAGATTTACGAGGTGGACTCGTGGCTCAATATCCATAAAAGCATCAATGCGCTGCAGGAGACTTTTTTCGTCCGCATGAACGCGGAACTGCCGTGGTCCCTCGCCGGGTGGTTCGGCGTCATCTTGCGGGCCATCGTGCTTATCCTGCCGCTACATGGCCTGATGTTCGTTTCACGCCGCATGTCGAGGACATGGCCCGAGTCCTTGCGCACGGGGTGGACCAAGATGTGCGGGCACAGCTTCGTATGGCTGTCCTTCGGGTTCACGTTCCATTTCGCGGCGTGGTCCCCGGGCGGCTCCTACCATGTCTTGTCCATTATCGGGACGCTGCTTTTGAGCCTCGGGCAGATGGCCCTTGCGTGGGACTTGTATACATTCCAGCGGAAGGATCTCCAGCTGCGCTCGCCGCTCTGGCCGCTGTTCGTTCCCCTGCTCGGCGGGCTTCTTCTTTTGTTCTTCAATTTGCCGGGTCCGATTCTCGGCGGCATCTGGCTGATCATGCTGCTCGTCATTTTATGGCGCGACTACAAGCGCCCCATGCCGGACATCCCGTTCCCGCTGGTCATCAACCTGTTGAAGGGGCAGGCCGTCATCCTTTGGATCGCCGTGCTCATGACCTTGATCGGATGGGGGAGGCTGTCGATTCTGGTGTGCGTGGCGTATGCGGCGGTGGCCGTGTGCGTGCAGCAGGCCGTGGGCTTCATGCGGCTCATGAATGTCATTGCCGAGCATATGCCGCAGGAGGGGGTCAAGGCCTTGTTCAGCGGGTTCCTGCTGGCTCTGGCGCTTCCCGCCATGCTCGTGCTGGCGACGGCGGCAACGGGCTTGTGGATTCTGGCCTATCCCGGCGGCGAGTTCCTGCTGACGCATTTGGCCAATATGGACGTAAGCGTGGGCAAGACCTCGTTCAGCATGCTTCAGGTACTGCTTATCGTCAGCGCGTTCTATGTGACCCGGTCCTTCATCTCCGTGGGGCGGTCATTCATTGCGGACCTGCCCGCGCACTCCATGCGTCTCGACCGCAGCCTTGTGGGGCCGATTCAGGCCGGGTTCACGTATCTCTTGTGGGGCCTGTTCGGCCTGTACACCCTGAGCGCGCTTGGGTTCAGCCTGACCAGCATCGCGGTGGTGGCGGGCGGTTTGTCCGTCGGTATCGGTTTCGGCCTCCAGAACATCATCAATAACTTCGTCAGCGGGCTTCTGGTCATCTTCGGGCAGACCCTGCGCGAAGGCGACGTCATTGATGTGGGGGGCGTCAACGGCATCGTCCGGCGCATCAACATCCGTTCCACGCAGGTGGAAACGTTCGACAACGCCGTTATCTTCGTGCCCAACGCGGAATTTTTGTCCGGCAAGCTCACCAACTGGACGCGCAACGGGCGCATGGTCCGGCAGGAGGTCGCTGTGGGCGTTGCCTACGGGTCTGATATCCAGCTTGTCGAGAAGCTGCTCAAGCAGGTGGCGAAGGAACACCAGAAGGTCCTGACCTATCCCGAACCCGTGGTCCTGTTCAACGACTTTGCGGCGAGCTCGCTGGACTTCCGGCTCCGGTTCTGGGTGGGGGACATCCTGCACGGCAGCGGTATCGCCTCTGATATCCGCAAAGTCATCGATGCCAAGTTTACCGAAGCCGACATCGAGATTTCCTTCCCGCAAATGGATGTGCACCTGCGCGAGAACGAAACCGTGCCCGTGGAGTTGCGCGAGCCCCGCAAGGCGAAAGAACCAACCCTTCAGCAAGAGGACAAGAGCGATGTTCCAGAACAAAACGGATAACCCGCTGGACGGGCTTCACCTTGAAACGTACGTCCGACCCGATGTGGACGGTGTGGCGGCCTGCGCCGCCGGGCTGTTGGCCGACCGTTGCGCTGAGGCGGTATCCCGGCGCGGCGTGTTCACGCTGGCCCTGTCCGGCGGTTCCACGCCGTTGGCCCTGTTCCGGCTGTTGCGCACGGAGGCGTGGGCGGCGCAGGTCGATTGGGCGCATACCCGTGTTTTTTGGGTGGATGAACGCTGCGTCGCTCCGGATCACCCCGCGAGCAATTATGGCGTGGCCAACCAGGAACTGCTGGCCCATGTCCCGGCGGCGGAAATCTACCCGATGGACGGCGGGATCGATCCCGGCGAATCCGCCGTGGCCTATGAAGAGATCCTCCGGCAGCACGTTCCGGCGGAGAGGGGCGTGCCGCGCCTTGATTGCGCGCTGCTCGGCATGGGCGACGACGGGCACACCGCGTCGCTGTTTCCCGGCAGCCCGCTGCTGACGCCGGAGGCTTTGCGTTCGGGCCGCCTGACCGGTTCCGCTGTGGCCGAGCGTCTGGCCCCCAACCCGGAAAGCCGCCGCATCACGTTGACGCTGGAGATGATCAACGCGGCCCGCTGTTGCCTGTATCTGGTAACGGGAGCGGGAAAGCGTCCTCCGCTCGGCAAGGCTCTGGATCTGCTGGCCCCCGTATCCTTGCCGGTGCAGCTCGTGCGCCCGGAGGGCGGCGAACTGATCTGGGTGATGGACCAAGCCGCCTGCACAGGGCGGCAGTGACGGCGGGCGGAAGCGGCTTTTTGTCAGGAAACGGGATTCCGAAGGGCAAGGTTCGTGGGCTGAAGTGCCGCTGGGGCACCCGGGATTTCGTTGGTTCGCGTTAGAATGCTTTTTAAAAGCAAAACATTCCTGTTAGCGTATAAAATATTGTACCATTAGAGCGGGTATTCTCCCCTGTAGTACAAAAAATAATACAAAAAAGGGTTTTCACGCGGAAAAAAAAGCCTTCTCCGGCTTGTCTTGCCGTGCGCCGTCTTTGGGGTGGCCGCGGCGGCCCGCCGCGTGTCCCCTTCCGCTGGTGCGCCCGATCCGTTTTCAATCCGTGACTTCCCGATGGGGGGAGCCCCGAAAACGGCCTAGCGCCTCGCTTCTCGCCTCATAGGACGGAAATGGCGTCCGGCCCCTTTTCCCTGCGGAAGAGGGGCTTTTTTTGTGGGGGCCGTCCACAGGCGATGGGGGGCGGTCAAATCCTCCGGATCCGCTTTTTCCGTCTAAAAGGGGTTATGGCATGTTCTTTGCTATACCCTTACGGCGCGCCCTATGAACCGGAGAGAAGCGTTTTTTCCGGTTGGACCCAAACAGTCGAGGATAGTTTTTCTATGCGTAACCCATTGGCAGGATATGCTGTTTCTGTGACAGGCACGTTGGCCCTGCTTGCCCTTGTGACGGGTTTTGTGCCCGGCGGAAGCAATCAGAGCCTTGAGCCCGTCACTGGAGCGACCAGCCGGGCCAAAGGGGAAAACCCTCTGCCCCGCCCGTTGCTCCACATTCCCGAGCAGTTTCGGGAAGCCATGAAGCAGAATCTCCCTTCAACGTCCCTTTCCGCTTCCGAAAAGCGTTTTCCGGTTTTGGAAGTGCAGAGCGACGGCACGGTAACCATGCGCCCGCTGCACGGGAGCATTCCGGTCAAACTGGAAACGACCAGCACGTCGCTTGCGGCTATGCTGGCCGCAGCCCCCACGGAACCCCGGCAGGCCGATTTCGTTCCCCGCGCGGAGCTGTTTTCCAATATGCCCCGCGTCAATCAGGCGGAACCCGCCCATCTTGACGTACTGGGCAAGCAGCTGGATTTTGATGATCTGCCCCTGCGCTGGAACGGCAGCCAGCAGGCTTTCGAGCTGGCCCCTGAGGTCCTTGAGCGCACGGACAAGCTGCTTGGCGAATTGCGGCAGGTTTCCGGCCTGACCGCCTCCATGCGCCGTCAGGCCGAACAGTACCGCCCGGTCGTGGAGAAGTATGCCGACCGTTACAATCTCTCGCCGGACTTGGTGTTTGCGATTATCTATACCGAAAGCGATTTCGACCCCGATCTGATCAGCAACCGCTCGGCGCACGGCCTCATGCAGGTGGTGCCGAACACGGCGGGCGGGGAAGTGCACCGCTGGCTCGGACGTACCGGCAAGCCGTCCCCGTCGCTGCTGCTGCATCCCGAGACGAACATCAAGTACGGTACCGCGTACCTGTACCTCCTGCAAAACCGGCACCTGACCGCGATCGCCGATCCCCAGTCCCGGGAGTACTGCGCCATCGCCGCCTACAACATCGGTACCGGGGGCATGCTGCGGACATTCGGCAAGTCGCGTGACGACGCCTTCGAGGCCATCAACGCCATGACGCCGGAAGAGGTGCGGAGCACGCTCCTCAAGAAGCTTTCCTCACGGGAAACCAAGGCGTTCCTCGCCAAGGTGCTCAAGTCGCGCGAGCGTTTTTCGCTGATGGGCTGATTGCCCTCCCGGCGTGAAGCACCGCCGCTCTTTTTTCCCCAATACCGGAAATCCGACGGGATCGCCCCCGCGATCCCGTCTTTTGTTGCGGATTGTGGCTTGCGGCGAAAAAAGGTAGGATGATCATTTGGACGGGATCTTTCCTGCGGAAAGCTCCCCTGTCGCCGGGTTGCGGCGACGTTGAACCTCTTTGCGAATGGAGTTTCCATGCGTACCATCAGCGCTATCGCTCTGTGCCTCATGCTCGTGTTTGCGACGACCGGCTGTGCCGCCAACAAAATCGCCGTGGTCGATCCGGCTCGCCTTTTCCAGGAAAGCGAACCCGGCAAGGCCGGCATCGAGCACCTGAAGCAGCTTGAAGCCGCCATGCAGGAGCAGCTCAAGGCCGCTCAGGGCATGATCGAAAAGGCCCCCAATGATGAAGCCCTCCGCGCCCGTTTCCAGAAGACGTTCGTCGGCTATCAGCAGCTCGTCAATGCCGAACAGCAGAAGGTCGTGCAGCAGATCAACGGCTTGATGCAGAAGACCCTCGAAGGCTTCCGCACCAAGAACGGCTATTCGGTCATCATGAACGCCGAAGGCCTCCTTGCCTTCGATCCCAAGTCCGACGTGACCAAGGAAGTGATCGCCGAAATGGACAAGACCAAGGTGACCTTCGAGCCCGTCAAGCTGGAGCCCATCAACGCCGCCCCCAAGGCTGACGCCAAGCCCGAAGCCAAGAAGTAAACGGAGAAGAGGGAATCGGGGGAGGAAAACCCCTCTGGAGAATTTTCCTCCTCCGGGCCCCACCTTTCCCAAGATTTTCGGCTCGCGGGGAGGCTGCGCGCCAGCGTTCCCACTATAGGATACGAAAAGCCCATTCCGAGTGTTACGGAATGGGCTTTTTTGCGGGGAAACAGCGTGATTTAGGTTCGTTTGGCTTTGCGGCACAACGCCTTCAGCTATACCGCGTAAACGCGGAGGGCCTCGAACAAAGGGTTGATAAGGTCAAAATGGGAGGGAGAGGGCGCGAGCCGTGCTGGCAGTTCTGAGGAGGGGAGAGGGACGCTTTTTTAAAGGGTTCTCTCTCTCTCTCTCTCTCTCTCTTCCCTCCAAATGGCCTATTCTTTCCCCGTCCCAAACGTGATTTCCTGAATGGCCTTTAGCGTCTGGCGGGTTACGGCGTCCATGTCGGCGTCGTCGATGGTGGCCCCTGCGGCGTTAAGGTGGCCGCCGCCGCCAAAGAGGGCGGCTACGGAGCGTATATCGTCGCTCCCGGACGAGCGGAGGCTCAGCTTGCAGCGGTTGCCGGGATCCTGCCGGATGAGCACGGCGACGCGCACGCCTTTGATGCGGCGCATTTGTTCGGCGAAGCCTTCCAGATCCTCGCGTACGGCCCCGAAGGAGCCGATTTCTTCCATTGTGACGGGGCAAATGGCTACCATGCCGCCGCATTCGAGGGAGAGGGTCTGCATAAGCTTGCCCCAGAGCCGCGTCTTGGGCATGGACCACTGATTGTCGAGTTTTTCGCGCATGGAGGCGGCGTCAAGGCCGTTGGCGACGAGACGGGCGGCGAGCGTGAAGACGGCGGCGCTGGTGTTGCCGTGCGTGAAGGAGCCCGTATCCGAAACAAGGGAAAGGTAGACGCACTGGGCCAGTTCCCCGGTGAGGGGCACGCCCGCCGCGTCGGCGATGGCGGCTACCATCTGGCCCGTAGCGGCCATGCCGGGATCGACCCAGTTCCCGAGGGAGGCGAACATGGGATTGCCGAGGTGATGGTCAATGTTGACGGAAGGGTATTCGGGGAAGGCCGCGAACAGTTCCTTGCCCATGCGCCAAGCGTCCCCGCAATCCAGCACGATGATCAATCCGGGTTTGAAGGGGATGGCGGAGGGTTTGGTGACGAGCTTTCCGGGCAGAGGGACCCATTCCAGATAGTCGGGGATGCCGGTCGCGTTGTAGAGCACGAACCGTTTGCCGAGCGCCTTGACAAGATAGCCCATGGCTCCGGTGGCGCCGATGGCGTCCCCGTCCGGGCTGCCGTGCGCCACAACGACTATGTTGTCGAATTGTTGGATGATCGCCGCCATTTCCTCGGCGGGCTGGATGATATGGGCCGTCTGCATGTCTTGTTCGTACACTGGTCAATCCCCGTTGATGAATTCCAAATCACTGTAAACCATTTCTTCGGAACACACGGCCTCCATCATGGCGAGGCATTTGTCCATCCGTGACTGCAGGTGCTGTTCGCTGTTGCTCAGGGATACGACCATCAGCCGGAGCCGGGTCAGGGATTCCTCCGTGCCGTATTCGGCGATGGCCACGTTGAACGTGTTGCGCACCTTCTGCTTCAGGCTATTGGCGACACGGCGTTTCCCCTTGAGGGAGTCGTTGCCGTGCAGGTGATACTCGACGGTAAGGACTGCAATGACCATGAATCAATCCGTTGGTAAAATCGTTCTGCACTACCTTTCTGAAATAATGGAACCACTCAGAAACGCAACCCCTTTGAGGCGGATTTCTCATTGAGAGAATGAGCGGGGGAGGGGAGGCCTTTCTGGAGGATCCCTATGAAGGGGACAAGCTGTCCCCCTCTCCCGAACTCCCACCCCTCCGCCTCCAAGGGCTTTCGACGTTATCGAATCCCTGCTCGCCGTTTTCCTGTCTCTGGAGAAGGTTTTCTCCTGACCTTGAGAACGGCTGTTCGGTATGGCTCTGTCACAGTAACCGATTGATATCTTATTTCATAAAATTTTAGATATATACTAAAGGAAACTTCCTTTGTTGTGAGCTTGTCGACAACAAATATTGTAAATGCAACATACTATGGATGTATATCAATCAAATGCCATGACAGCGCCTTCGGTATCAGACGCTCGCTGTGGGCTTACCCCTTGATTTTACGGATGGCCCAGTGTTTTTGAGGTATTGGATCAAAGGAAAAGCGCCGATCGGCCCGTCGCTGAGGACAAAGCCGGGACCGACGCCCGCATACGAAAGTCTTTGGAGAGTGAGAGGGGAGGCTTGGAGGGG
>USCL01000165.1 GCA_900553145.1 uncultured Desulfovibrio sp. | reverse complement strand
TCAGGCCCCCGAAGAAGCCTATGCCCAGCTCGACAAGCTCCTGAGCCCTTCCGCGGAGGAAATCGTGCGGGGAGAGAATGTGTAGATAGGAAAGATTGGGAGGGGCGGGGAAACCCTTCTGGAGAAAGGTTCTCCCCGCCCCTCCCAAACCCTCCCCACCCCTTCCCAAGACTTTCCCCCTTATCGAATCCCTCTTTGCAGCTTTTCCGTTCTCTGTAAGGGTGTTCCTCCCTCATGTATCTTGAAAGGCAAAAACGGTTGCAAAAATGACCGCGTTGTTTCAGCCGCTCTCCCCCAAAAACTCGGCCCTCGAAAGAAAAAATCCCGGATAGCGCAACTATCCGGGATTTCTCATATGGAGCAACCGGGGAACTTCCGTCCAGGGAAAACAAGGGCAACGCCCCCGTCAGCCACCCGCCCCGTTTATAAAGGTCTTGGGAGGGAGGGGGATGGGGTTTGGGGAAGGGAGAGGGAACCTTTCTTCAGAAAGGTTCCCTCTCCCCTCCCCCAACCCCCCTCCTCTCTCCCTCCCAAGACTTTCACGTTTATCGAATCCCTGTCGGCCGGATTTCCCGCCGATGGGATGTCGGGCGCTCTGTTTTGGGGAAGGACGTTTTTTCAGGGGAGCGGGGCTGGTTTGGCTGGATGGCGGAATGTAGGGAAAGGCTTGTGAATCCGTCCTGCGCGGTTGACAAGGGAGGCCGTTTCGGGGCACTGTAACGGGTCATTGAATCCAACGCCTTTTGCAGGGGTGTGGACATACATCACATGTTTTTTTGAGGAGGCTCCATGGCGAAAGAAGATGCCATTGAAGTTGACGGCGTGGTTCAGGAAGCGTTGCCGAACGCGATGTTTCTTGTTGAGCTTGAAAACGGGCACACGGTGCTCGCCCACATTTCCGGCAAGATGCGCAAGTTTTATATCCGCATCCTGCCCGGCGACCGGGTCAAGGTGGAGCTTTCCCCTTACGACCTGACCCGTGGGCGCATCACCTACCGTATGAAGTAGCCCCGCCCGGCGTTGTTTTTCCTCCCCCGTGATACGTTGTATCGCGGGGTTTTTGTGTTTGGACCGTCAACGGAGAGGGGCATGGAAGACAAAGAAATCCGCAAAGTGCTGGGCGTGCTGGATCATGAGGGCATCGGTTACCGCATGGTTTCGCATGCTCCCGTGTATACCGTTGAAGAAATGGAGCGTCTGCATCTTGATGCCGATGCCCGGATCGCCAAGAATCTTTTTTTGCGCGACGCGCGGGGCAGGCGCCACTTCCTCGTTGTTCTGGCCAAGCACAAGGCAGCAGATCTCAAGGCATTGCGGGGACAGCTCGGGACGGGCGCCCTGTCTTTTGCCTCGGAAGATCGGCTGAGGCGTTTTCTGGGGCTGGAAAAAGGCGCGGTAACGCCGCTCGGCATCCTGAACGACGAAGCCCGCGCCGTGGAAGTGCTCTTTGACCGCGATCTCGCGGGGCTGCCTTCGCTCGGCGTCCATCCCAACCGGAATACCGCTACCGTTTTCTTGTCTTTCGCGGATCTCGAATCCCTGATCCGCAACCACGGCAATCCCGTTTCGTTCGTGGATATCTGAACCCCGGATGCCCCGTTCCGCCCGGTTTCTCGCCGGTCACGCTTCCGTAGCTATTTCCAGCCCGTAGCTTTTCACAGGCCAACCTTGGACAGCCTTCTCAACGTATCCCCCACCACTGTGAAAAAACGGACTCCTTTCCGCGCACAAGCACGCTGTCCGTCAGGGATTCGATAAACGCGAAAGTCTTGGGTGGGGAAAGGGTGGGGCTTGAGGAGGGGAAGGGGCGCCTTTCTCCAGAAAAGCGCCCCTTCCCCTCCCCAATTTCGCCGTCTCTTTTTCTCCCCCCTGCACGCCAGAAGGGAGGAAGGAACACGGTTCCCTCCTCCCTTCTGCAATTCCTTCTTCCTCAGACGACTATTCGGCGGACTCTTCCCCTTCCTGAAGGAAGAGTTCGATGCGATCGCTGCCGGGGGCGATGCGGATGTCCGCGCTCAGTTCCTTGCAGACGCTTTGCGCGTCGTCCGGCGTTTTCTTTTCCTCTTTGGCATCTTTTTCGCGGCATTCGGGCGAATCGGGCTCGAAATGCGTGTCATAGGGATCGGCGTTCGGGGCCGCCAGCTGGGCGAGCATGTTCCGTATGGCCTCTTTGCGGACGGCGGGATCGGGGCTGAGGATCGGATCGTCCGTGTAGACGGGGCCGTCGTCTCCGAGCGCCGCATGTTTGTATGCCCTCTCGGACAGCGCGGAAAACAGCTTCTCCAGCGAGCCTTCGCTGAGCGATGTGGTCAGGGACAGGCCTATCATGTTGGTTTCCGCATCCTTGTAGAGGGAGATGACCCCGTGCCAGACGACCCCGTCGCTGACCAGCGCCGTCTTGATCGAGACGTTCTGGCTGTCGTTGTAGCTTTCCCGGCGCAGCGGGATGCCGTACATGAGGCATTCCTGTTCGCTCATGCCGCCCTTGAAGGTATCAAGCAGCCGCCCGATGGAGACGGTTTCCGGAGGGTTCCGGTCGGGATCGCGCTCAAGGCCGCGGTCCTTCTCCTCCCCGTCGGCGATGAACAGCGGTTCGGCCTTGCGGTACACCTCGAGCGTGGGATCGGGCATGCAGCTCGTATCGAGCAGATCGTCCGGCTGGAGCTCCTGCTTGATCGGAAAGCTCAGGAGGTAGTCGCCCATGTCCGCTTCAAGGAAGAAGCAGGGATCTTCGGGCAGGGTGATCGCGGCCTGCTGCTCCATGTCCAGATGCCCGGTGAGCCTGCGTTCGATCCAGTGCTGTTGCGGGTCTTGGCACCAAAGGGAAAAGCCTTCGACGGGATAGTCCATATGGTTGGCAATCGTCGCGGCGGACGCCGCATTCCCCCCCGCCATGAAGACGGCCAGCGTGAACAGCGCTTCAACGAACCGGAAGCGTTTGCGCACGCCGTTTTCTTTGCGTCCCGGGTCGCATGCGAGGTCCGCCGGGGAGACGCGGCGGACACCGGGAATGTGAGGCAAGTTCATGGAACCTCCTACAAATGGAAAGGGTTCTTTCTCCGAATACATGCAGCCTGTATACCATAAATGCAAGCGGGAACTGAAATCGTTTTTTATCTTTTTGTATCAGTGGATTAGCGTAATTGGATCTCCACCTGCGCCGTCCCGCTCCGCACGGTGGGGACGCCTCCTCCGGCGGCGATGGACACCCGTTTCCCGAGTCCCGGCCCGTGCTTCAGGAGAACGGCGCGTACGGCTTCCGCGCGGGCGCGGGCCAGCGCTTCCAAGTCCGCTTGCGTTACGTTTTCAAGGGATTGCAGTTCCTGCTCCATGATGTCCGGTTCCTCGTTGCCGCGGGCGTTGCGTCCGGCGGGGGAGGCTTTGTAAACCTGACGCAGAGCCCGCTCATACTCGCCGGGTGACAACGTTATGGTGCCAACGGGGTTGGCTGCCTGCTGCTTGCGGGGCAGGGCGGCTTGCTGCCGGGCCTGTACCTTGCGGAGGACCCGCAGGCGCTTCAGGCCGCGCGTGTCGCTGGAGGGTTCGTACATGCCGACGAGTTCGATTTTGACGCGGGGGCGTTCCTCAATCGCCTTGGCGATGCGCTTGAGGCGTTCCTGCGCGGCGGGGTTGACGCGGGGGTCGCCGGGAGGGAAGGCGATGACCTGAAGCGCGGGATCGTCCGGCGTTACGAGCCCGATGATGCCTCCGAGCAGGGCGAAGGGCGAGGTTACGACCTTGGTGAACAGCCCGCCGAGCGCTTTGCCCACCAGCCCGCCGACCTGCAGCGCGGCGTCGTCGAACCGCCCGGAAATGGGGAGGTCCAGCGTTATGTTGCCGCGCAGGTCTTCCAGCAGGGCGAGGCCGAGGGAAACGGGGTAGTCAGGCGCGCCGGGCCGGACGTCCTTGGGGCCGAGCACGGGCTTTTCCAGCCGGATGCGGTTGTCGAGGGAGAACGTCCAGCCGGATGTGGCGAAGGTGCTTTCGAGATCGAGGCGGCCCTGTACGATGGGATAGCCCAGATAGGCCCGCGTATAGGCCGAGTAGCGCGCGAGATCCACGCCCTTGGCGGTGAAGGCCAGCTTGGCCGCCGGAGGGGTGGAGAAGGGGTTGCATGAGCCCGCCAGCGTGACGGGCGCGCCCCCGATCTGCCCGGTCAGGGTGATGTCGGACACGCCGCCGGACGAGGAAAGGCCGCTGGCCGTGGCGTTGATGTCCTGGACGGCGGAAACGGAACCGTGGGCCTGATCCCGAAACAGCAACGCGGCGTCTTGGAGCCTCAGGGAGGCTACGGAAAAGCGGAAGGGGGAGGAAGGCCCTTTAGGCTGTTTTTTCAGGGCGCAGTCCATGATGTCGAGCGTCTTGCCGGGGGTGAGGGCCATATCCATGCGCAGCCGGTCCAGAAGCACTTCCTTGGCCTCAAAGCTTGAGGCGGTTGACGAAAACCGGAACGCGTCCGCGGAGAGGCGGCGGAGCACGGCGTACACTTTATCGGTGCGGGCGTCCTTGAGCTGGAGGTCGCGCACGGTGAGCCCTCCCGAAACCTGCATGCCGAGAACCTTCCCCTTTTCTTCTGCGAGGGTGGCGTCGCACGTCGCGGAAAGCCGCCCGGACGGCGACAGGCCCGTGAAGGCGCGCAGGGGGGAATCGAGCCATGCGAGCGGCAGATCCGTTGCGTCCATGTTGGCGGCAAGGCGCAGGGGGGCCGGGCGCAGCGTCCCTTTGAGGCTCAGGGAATCGGAGGACGCCCCTTTGGCGCGCAGGGTGAAGCTGATGTCCTTGGCCAGATCGCCGGAAAGCGGCCCGGTTTCCAGATCGAGGCTGGAAACAAGGCGTTCCGCCTTTTCGGATGTGGCGTGTTCCAGCTTGCCCCCGGCGATGCGGAAACCGCCGGCCTTGAGCTTCCAGTCGGCGAGGAAGGCTTTCGCGGCGTCCGGCAGGGCGTCCGTGAGCATGCCTTCGGGGAGGCGCGCCTTTGCGGCGGAAGCGGGTTTGGCGGCGGATCGCGTTGCGCCGGGGATCGCCAGCTCAATGCCGCCTCCGGATGGGGCCACGCGCACCACGGGGGCGGAGACGGACAACGCCTTGACCGAAGCGGAACGGGCTTGCGTGTCGAAATGCAGGCCGTTGAAAGTAAGCGACTGTACCCGGATCGCGGGCGTACCGGCGTCTTTCCCGGCCTTGCGGTCGGCGTCGGAAAGGCTGCTGCCGCGCCCGAAGGACAGCGCGCTCACCGAGGCTTCCGCGTCGGTGACGGCGAGGCAGGGGGCCGGGGAAGGGCCTTCAGGGGATGTCTGGGGCGTTTTCCCGTCCGAACCGAAGCGCACGCCGCCCTTGATCGCAATGCGCCCCAGAATGTCGCTGAGAGGCGTTCCGCCGAGCAGGGGGCGGAGCAGGGCGAGCGGCAGATCGTCCACCCAGAGGGAGGCGTTCAGGCTCGGCGGGTTGAGCGTGCCTTCGCCGTCCACGGCGAGCACCCCTTCCGTGCTGATGCCGAAGGAGAGGCGCATGGCCGTGCGCGCGCCGGGGCGGGTGGAGTATTCGGCGATGCGCCCGTCCACGCCGGTGATCTCAATCCGCTGCGAGTCCGCAAGGCTGGCGTCGGCCCATGTGAAATCGGAGTTCCTGAGGATGAGGTCCGCGCCTTCAACCACGAACGGCGTCTCGGGCGAAAGGTTTTCGGGGTTCGCGTCCGTCCCGCTCAGCCAATCCTCCCAGTCGATGCGCCCGGCCTTGTCGCGGCTGACGCGCAGGTACAGGCCGTCGAGCTCCATCTCGTCCAGCCGGATGCGGCGTTCGGACAGCGTGAAGTCTTTCAGGGTGGCCTGCCCCCGGCGGAGCCTGCCCACAACGTCGCCGTCCGGGGTGGCTATTTCCGCGCCCTCCACCCGGACCGTGCCGGACAGGCTGCTTGCCACGCGCCCCGGCTGCGGCTGCGACAGGGTGAAGAGCAGGTCGAGGGCCACGGTGCCGCTGTTCAGGCTCAAGGGCGTGAAATCGGCCAGATAACGCTTGAAGTGCTCCATGTGCAGCGGGGCCGTATGGATGGCGAAGGTGGTGCGGACCGCTTCGGCGTCGGGTTCGGTACGGCCCGCCACGTCGATGCGCGTGCCGTTGACCAGCGCGGTGAGCGTGGGGGCGAACGGGAGATCCGCCGAGGGCAGGAGCGGGACATGGAAATTCACGTCGCTGACCGTGTGGACCATGCCGACCGGGCCGTCGCGGAGCAGGATGGTCCCGCCTTCCAGATCGAGATCGCTTAAGGCGAAAAGCGGAGTCCCGGGCTCGGCGCCGTCCCCGCTTGGAGCGGGCAGCAGCTTGGAGAACGAAAACAGGCCGTTGCCGAGATAGGTGATGTCCAGTACCGGGTTCCGGACGCGGAGGGCGGCCTGAATCTGGGCGGCGTCCCCGGACAGGCGGAGGCGGGGGCTGATATCCAGCCTCCCGATGGTCAGCAGCGCGCCGTCGGGCGTCCCCGCGTCTTCGAGGTAGGGGACACGGACGCCGCGCACGGTGATGCCGAGGGTAAACGGGTTGACCGACAGGGATTCGATGGTGACGGGCGCGTTGACGGCCTTTGAAAGCTGGCTTTCCACCACGCCGCGCAGCACCGTGGGCGGCAGGGAGACGGCAAGGACGGCCCACAAGGCGAGAAGGAGGCCGAGCCCGAAGAGGCATAGGCGCCAGCCTTTGGCGGAACGCCGCCCGCGGATCCGGGCTTTTTCCTCTTCGATCCGCGCGGAAATGGGGGGAGGCGGCGGGGCGTTTTTGACGGCGCGGCGTTTCCGGCGCCGCTTGCGTTGTTTGGAGGCCATGCGCGTTTCCTGTCGGGTAGCAAAAAAGCCTTTCACATCCCGGATGCGGTCATGAAAGGCTCCCGTTGCCCGCCGGGTCTGGCCCGGCGGGCGTGAGGGGACGGTTCCCCGGAATCGATCCGGTTAGCGGCGGTCGCCCATGAGGCGGAGCAGCATCAGGAACAGGTTGATGAAGTCGAGGTAGAGGGTCAGCGCGCCGAGCAGGGCGCCGCGGCGGATGGCGGTGGCGTCGTCGAGCGGGGCGTTTTCGCCGAAGGCGCGGATCTTCTGCGTGTCGTAGGCGGTCAGGCCGGTGAAGATGACCACGCCGAGGGCGCTGATCACGAAGGTCATGGCCGAGCTCTGGAGGAAGATATTGACGATCATGGCGATGATCAGGCCGAACAGGCCCATCATCATGAAGCTCCCCATCCCGGTGAGGTCACGCTTGGTGACCGTGCCGTAGATGCTCATCCCGCCGAACATGGCCGCGCAGGTGACGAACGTGGACATGACGGAAGCGCCCGTATACACAAGCAGAACCGAGGACAGGAACGCGCCCATCAGCGCGCTGTAGACGACGAAGAGAGCGGTGGCGGCAAACGCGGACAGCCGGGAAATCATGCCGCTCAAAACCAGCGGCATGGCGAACACGGCGATGGCGAGGATGATCAGGCCGAAGGTGTTGCCGAAGATGGCGGACAGGAGGGCCGGGGAGGACGCGACGAAAAAGGCGGTCCCCGCCGTAACGAGCAGGCCGACCGTCATCCACTGGTACACATGGCGCATGAAGACGGATGCGACGCTGATGCTGGTTGACCGAGTGGAATCGCGCAAACTTTCCATTGAATAAAACCTCCGTAAAAAAAGGGGGTAAGAGAACTCTGAAATACCTTTCGGGATAATAGTCATTAAAAGGCCGTGACGCAAGTGCGCGGCATTGCAAACTCAGCGGATTTCCTGCCGGTACTGGAGCGACTGGCGCAGGGTTTCGCGGTCCATGAACTTCACTTCCGCGCCGAGCGGGATGCCCTGCGCGAGCCGCGTGACGGTCACGCCGGGGAAACGGCGGTTGACGACGCTCCTGATGAGCGCGCCCGTGGTTTCCGCTTCCACGGTGGCGCCGAGGGCAAGGACGACTTCCCGCACCTGCCCTTCTTCCAGACGCTTGGTGAGCCGGTCGAGTTCGAGCCCTTCGGCGCTCAGGTTGTCGAGAGGCGCCAGCAGGCCGCCCAGAATGAGGTAGCGGCCCTTGTAGAACGCGCCCTCTTCCAGCGTGAGCATGCTGTCCCATTCCGCGACCACGCACAGCAGCGCGTCGTCGCGTTCCTTGTCCGAGCAGACGCTGCAGGGATCGTTTTCGGTCAGCGCCCCGCAGCGGGAGCACAGGCGCAGGTTGTCGCGCAGATCGTGGATGCCCTTGCCGAGGCGGCGTGTCTCGGCCTCCGGCCATTTGAGCAGCGTCATGGCTACGCGCATGGCCGATTTCGGCCCGAGGCCGGGCAGCCGCGCCAGTTGCTCAACCAGCGCTTTCAGCGGTTCAGGGATTCTGTGGTCCATAATTCCTCATAGGGAAGACTGGGGAGGGGGGAGGAAACCCTTCTTGGAGAAGGGCTTTCCTCCCCCCTCCCCAGACCCCGCCCCTCTCCTTCCCAAGACTTTTGACTTTATTGAATCCCTGTTCCGCGCATTGCTTCGGGAACGGAGAGCCTTTCAGGGAAGAAGGGAGGTGGGGGTGGGGTGGA
>USCL01000164.1 GCA_900553145.1 uncultured Desulfovibrio sp. | reverse complement strand
TCGACTGGCGGGGAGGCTGCGCGGGAGGAGTTCGTCCCTATAGAGGATGAGAGAAGACGGATTTTTCCGTGTTCGCTCCAAATTGCATTTTTTCCGCATGATAACGCGATTCCGTTGATGGCGACGCCTCCGGAACACGCGCCGCCGAATCCAACAGGGGCTCCTGCAAAAAGAGGCGGGCTCCGTTTTTCATCCATAAACACGAGGCACTGACCATAGCTACGCGACTGGAAGGCAACACGGCGGGGCTGAAGCCCAGCCAGATGAAGGCGTTGACGCGCTTGGGGCAGCGGCGCTATCCCGTGCAGGGCGGCTACACAACGGAACAGGCGCGCGAACTTGCGCTCCTTTCACGCGCGCTCGGGCGTCAGGTCGGGCTCGTCATCGATCGGCAGGGCAAGGTGGATATGGTCATCGTGGGCGATCCCGCATCCATCATGATCCCGGAACTCCCGCGCGGGCGCGGCTCGGCGGGCCGTTTGCGCGGCATCCGCCTGATGCACACGCACCTTTCGCCGGACGGGCTTTCACAGGAAGACCTGATGGACATGCTGTTTCTGCGTCTGGACAGCGTTTCCGTCCTGACCGTCAACGACTACGGCGACCCCGTCAGCTTCCAGAGCGGGCACCTGCTCCCGCCCAACGCGGACAGCAAGCCTTATCGCGTCCATCCCATGACCGCATGGGATCGCGTGGACATCGACTTCAACGCCGAAGCCGTATCCTTGGAAGAGGAACTCGGCCGCGTGCTCTCCGAAGCCTCGGAGGCGGCGGACAGCCCCCGGGCAATCCTCGTTTCCGTCTCCCCCCTCCCCCGCTCCACGCAGGAAACGCATATCGAGGAATTGCGGGAGCTGGCCCGCAGCGCGGGTATCGTGGTCACCGGGACGCTCATCCAGCGGGTCGCGGATATCCACCCCCGGCATATTTTGGGCAAGGGCAAACTGACGGATCTCGAAATACTGGCCTTGCAGGGTCAGGCTTCGCTGATCATTTTCGACGGCGAGCTTACGCCCGCGCAGCTCAACAGCCTTTCGGAAGTGACCGAGCGCAAGGTGCTCGACCGGACGCAGCTTATCCTCGACATTTTCGCCCAGCGCGCCACGACGCGGGCGGGCAAGCTGCAAGTGGAAATGGCGCAGCTCAAGTATACCCAGCCCCGGCTCGTCGGCAAAAACCGGGCGATGGACAGGCTCATGGGCGGCATCGGCGGCCGCGGCCCGGGAGAGACCAAGCTGGAAACGGACAGGCGCCGCGTCCGCGAGCGCATCGCCAGAATCAAGAAAGAACTTGAGGGATTGCGCCAGCAGCGGGCATTCACCCGCGCCCGCCGCGCCCGGCAGGGATTGCCGGTGGCGGCTCTGGTGGGCTACACCAACGCGGGCAAATCGACGCTGCTCAACGCCCTGACCCGCTCGGACGTCTTGGCGGAAGACAAGCTGTTCGCCACGCTGGACCCCACCACCCGGCGGCTCCGTTTCCCGGAAGAGCATGAACTGGTGCTGGCGGATACGGTCGGATTTATCCGCAACCTCCCCAAAGAGCTGACCGAAGCGTTCCAAGCCACACTTGAGGAACTGGAAGCCGCCGATCTGCTGTTGCATGTGGCCGACGCCTCACACCCTGAGCTCGACCGCCAGATCGCGGCTGTGGACGGCATCCTTTCCGATATGGAATTGAACGACGTCCCGCGCATCCTCATCCTGAACAAATGGGATCGCCTGGACGACGAGATGCGCGACATCCTGCTCGAAAGATGGCCCGGAGCCCTGCCCCTTTCGGCGGGAACCCGGGACGGCCTCGGCGAACTGTCCCGGCGCATCGAAAAAACCGTTCGCTGGGAGATGGGGCCAAGCCTTGAGAGGCGCCCCGTGCCCGAAGAAAGCGGTTCATAGAAGCGGCTTTCCTCCTTGCCCCGCAGTGGTTCCGCCTCCGCACGCCGCAAGGCGCGAACCACGCCGGCGGAGGAAACATCAGCCAGACGCAAAGGCCATACGCCTCAGGGAAATGCGCTACGCCAACAAGGAAATTCCCTTGGCCATCAAGCCCACTTTCTCCAACGGCCCCGCCTCTCCCGCAAAGAGCTAAAGGCAAGTGGGGAGCATGAGGGATCGTCATCGTTTGAACGATACCGTCCCCCTGCTCCCTTTCCTGTGCGGAACGCATTCCCCCATTCTCCCGCGCCTCTCCAACCTTCCATCCGACGGGGACTTCCCCCGCATAGCCTCCCCGCCAGTCGAAAACCTTGGGAGGGGAAAGGGAGGGGCTTGGGGGGGGAACCTTTCTCCATAAAGGTCCCCCCTCCCCAATACTTCACAGCCTACTCCCCTCCCCGCTCCGCTTCCCGTTGCTGCAGGTAGATCAAAATCCGGGCGGCGGCGATGGCGTCCGACCCCGCATGGTGGTGATCAAGCGGGATGCCGCAGTACCGGCAAACGGCGTCCAGCTTGTGCGAAGGAAGCTTGAGCCGCCTGCGCGACTCCCGGAGCGTGCACACGAACGGAAGCTCGGGGAGCGCGATGCCGTTGACTTGGCAACAGGCTTCCAGCACCCGCCGGTCAAAGGGGGCGTTGTGCGCCACAAGATGGGTGACGCCCTGCAGGAACGCCGCCACCTGCGGCCAGTATTCCGCAAAGGTGGGGCTGTCCTGCACGTCCTTCCATGTAATGCCGTGAACCCATGTGAACATGATGCGCCGCCTCGGAGGGCGGATCAGGCTGTACAGCGTATCGACGACTTCGCCGCCGCGCACTTTCGCCAACCCCACGGCACACGCGCTGTCCGGCTGATAGTCGGCGGTTTCAAAGTCCAAAGCGGCATATACGGGTTCGGCCATCGCGTTTTCCAAAACAAAAAAGGCGGGGGAACGCCCCGCCTTTTCGTAAGCTACAGGGTCCTCAATTCACCGATATACAGTTTCAACTGCTGGAGCAGTTCCTTGGCCTTTTCGGGGTATTCGCCCGCCAAATTGTTCAGCTGGAATGGATCGGCCCGCCTGTCGTAGAGTTCGTCCTGCTCGGGAACCGTCACTTCGGCCCCCTGCACGCACGTCCACATTTCCTCTTTCATTTCCAGCTCGGCGGACTGACGCCCGGCGTTGCCGCCCTTGCCCGAGCCGTCATAAAACAGGCGGTTCATCTCGTCGGTGTCGATGTCGTTCTTGAGCCAGTGGATGTACGACCAATCCTTGGTGATGAGCGACCACGACATGCCGTAATACCCGGCGATGGCGACCTCGCGCACGGTATCCGTTTCCCCGCGCATGGCCGGAAGCAGGCTGATGCCGTGCATCTCGTCCGCGCCATAGGTCTGGATGCCTTCGTGCCCGGCTTCCGAAAGCGCGGACTGCCCATAGCCGAGCGCGTCCATGATCGTCGCCGTGATGTCCACGTTCTGGACAAAACTCCCGATCCGCTTCCCACCCTCAAGGCCGGGCACATGGATGAGCAGCGGGATGTGGACCAGCTCCTCATACGGCCACGGGCGGCATTTGCGCATGATGCCGTGGCCGTGCTCGCCGTTGCCCATGGGCTGGCCGTGGTCGGAGGTGATGACCACCATCGTTTCGTCCCAAAGACCCTGCCCGCGGATCGAATCGAGCAGGTTGCCGATCCATTTGTCCACGAGTTCCACTTTTTCCATGTACAGCGCGCGGATATGGGCGCATTCCTCTTCCGTCATCACGCCCTTGACCTCGGTCCACGGGGCCAGAATCATCGGATTGCCCTGATAGTCCGGGTCATGGGGGCACGGCTTTCCTTCCCAGACGGACGGCGGGTCCCACGGCTCATGGGGATCGAAGGAATCCACCCACATGAGGAAAGGCCGTTTCGGATCGCGCTTTCGCCGCAGCCAATCGTCGGCCTCGCGGGCCACGACGCTGACATAGTTGTCGGCGTCCGACTTCCAGAACTGGCGCTGCTTGAGATAGCACTCGGCCTCGCGGATCAGGGACAGGGACGAGCTGTCGTATTCGCCGTCCTCGTTCTTGTGCAGCATCCCGGGCGACAAATAATCTTCGGCCTTCACGGCGGGGTCCAGCGGCACGTTATGGAACGTTTCGTGATCCAGCTCGTGCCCGTTGCAGAACTTCACGTAGTCGAACCCGCGCGAATAGCCGTATTTGGGCAGGCGCATGGGCGGCGTATCGTACACCAGCGCCGTCTGCACTTCCCGGCACCACAGCATGTCGGTCAGGCTGGTGTCGTTCAGATCCAGCGGCTTCCACCCGGCGTAAGGCAAGGTGAAGCGCCCGGTCATGATCGCCCGGCGGACGGGAATGGTGGGGAGCCCCTCGCTGTAGGCGTTCTCGAACAGGAACCCCTGTCTGGCGAAACGGTCCAGATTGGGCGTTTTGACGTCCGGGTTGCCGTAGCAGCCCAGATAGTTGAACTGGAGCGTGTCCAGCATGATGAAAATCACATTCTTGATGGGAGACATGCTGTCCTCGTCAGGCTTTTCTGGAGCCGTGGACCGGCGTGCCGTTCAAACGCCAGATGCCGAAGCCGGTCAGGGCACACAGGATGGAGAAAATGGGGACAAACCAGTTCAGGAAGGCGTACGGCGCGAAGTCGAACGCGCTGACGCCGAGCACGCCCGCAATATAGAAGGCGTGGACGCTCCAAGGCACCAGCGGGCAGCCGATGGTGCCGGCGTCTTCGCAGGTGCGCGACAGCACCAGCGGGCTGATGTCGGCCTTCTTGAACGAGTCGAGGAAGGCGCGGCCGGGCACGATGACCGCCAGCATCTGGCTGCCCGTGCCGAGGTTGATGATGTAGGCCGCCGCCAGCACGGACGCGACAAGACGGACGACGGAGCGGGCACCCTTCAGCACCGCGTCGAGCAGCACTTCAAGCACGCGGGAACGTTCCAGTATTCCGCCGAAAGCCATGCCGGAACACAACAGCAGGACCGTGGGCATGATGCTGAGCAGGCCGCCGCGGGACAGCAGCGGATCAAGCTGCTTGATGCCGGTCTTGGAAATGTAGCCGGAAGTCATCATCTTGGCGAGATCGTTGAAGGCAACGCCTTCATACACGGCGATGGCCACCGCGCTGAGCAGGCAGGCCGTCATAACGGGAAGAACCGGGAAACGCTTGTACGCCAAGACGATCATCAGGATGGGCGGGATGAACGCCACAAAATCCAGACTGAAATTCGCTTCAAGGCCGCTGAGGATCGTATTGAGGCTTTCCAGCGAAGCGGTCTGCTCCTGCGCAAAGGAGAAACCGAGCACGGCGTACACAATCCCCGCCGCGACGAACGCGGGGACCGTCGTCCAGAGCATGGAAAGGATGTGGTCGAAAAGCGGCACTTCGCAGACGGAAGCCGTGATGTTGGTCGAGTCGGACACGGGGGACATCTTGTCGCCGATGTACGCGCCGGAAACGATGGCCCCCACCGTCATGGCCGGGGGATAGCCAAGCGCCTGCCCCACGCCGAGCAGCGCCACGCCGATGGTCCCCATAGTCCCGAACGAGGTCCCCGTCGCAATGGACGCCACCGAGCACAGCACCATGGCCGAAAGGAGGAAGTGTTCGGGCGCGATCAGCTTCAGGCCCCAGTAGATGATGGCGGGGATGGTGCCGGAGGCGAGCCACGCCGCGATGATCATGCCCACCAGCGCGAGGATGGCGATGGCGATCTGGATGCGCCCGAGCGCCTCAAACATCCCTTCCTGCAGCTCTTCCCAGCGATAGCCCGTCTTCAAGCCCATAAGCCCGGCCAACGCCACGGCCCCGATGAGCGGCAGCACAGGCGGCCGCACGCCGACAACCAGCGTGCCGTACAGGATCATCGCCACAGGCAATACCAGCGACAGTACCGCCCACCCTAGAGAAGGCTTATTCCCTTTCGTCTCCATTCCACACTCCTCTCCGCAGTCTTCCGCCCGTCCCCCTCAGGGACGGGTACCGGCGAGCGCATCGGCTCTGAAGGTTTTTATCGTTCTCCCGAGTATGACCCGCTCTTCACAAAAAAACAACTCGCGCCCTGCCCCTTTCCCCACAAAAGCGACAAAAAAGGCTCCCTTATGCGGGGAGCCCTCTTTCGCCTACGGCGTCCGCCGGGCTTTTTTCCAGTCGGCATACGCCGACAGCAGTACGTCAAGATGTTGCGGAATCTGCACTTTCAGATTGTACTCCTCCACGATGCGCCGGCGGGCGGCCGCGCGCACGGGCCCCATGGCATCCGCCCGGGCCAGCAGTTCCGCCGTCATGCCGGCAAGCGCCTCGTGATCCCAAAAATCGCACAAAAAGCCGTCCTCGCCGTGCCGGACCACTTCCCGGACGGGTTCCGTATCCGAACTGACCAGCAGGCAGCCGCAGCTCATGGATTCGAACAGCCCCGCAGAAAGCGCGAACGGCGCGGTGAAATACACATGCACGGTGGAGGCGCGCAACAGCAGCCGGTAATCCTCGTAGGGGCGGAACCCCACAAAATGGACGCGGCGGGGATCGACGGGGACCTCTTCCCGCAGCCGCTCCAGTGAAACGGGCTCATCGCTCCCCTGCCGTTCCGACGCCATGATCAGCACATGGCATTCGGGACGCGCCGCGAGCAGCCGGGGTAAGCTCTTGTAAAACTGGGGGAATCCCCGGAAAGGCTCCAGCCCGCGGCCCGAAAAGGTCACCAGTTCCCTGGCGGAGGACAAATCGCACCCTTCGATGCGGAAACGCTCAGGCTTCGGAGAAAAGAAATCCGTATCCACGCCCTCGTGCACCACGTGGATATGCTTCGCAATCTGTTGCGGATACTGCTCTTTCTGCCATGCCGTGGCCGTAACCGCCAAATCGCATTCCGCCAGCGCGTTGAGCTGGCAAAGGTTGCGGACGCGGCTCTGGGCAAATTCCACGGCGGGCCGCGCCGCCCCCCGCGTAAAGAAGGTGTAGTTGGCCCCTTTCGTATAGTACCATTCCGCATACACGGCATGGAACGCTTCAGGGAAAATGTCCTGCGCAAAAAAACTGCATCCCCACCGGGGATGGGCGTACACGATGTCCGGCTCAAAGCCGCTCATCTGCAGCTTCAGCAAGGCGTTGGCGAAACGGGAGCCGTAACGCATCATCTGCATCAATTCCCGTTCGGCCCTGTCCTCCGCCATGACCGGCTGGACGCCGGAAACCGTCAGATTCCGGACGCCCGGGATCCGCACATCCCGCCTGCTCCGCTCCGAAAGGAACACGACTTCATTGCCGGGAAGCCCACCCAAGCGCGCCGCCAGATGCCGAAACGGCCCGGGGAACGTATGATGCAGAAAAAGGACGCGCATAGCCCACACCGGTTCCTTCGTTATCGCCCGATCAGGCGTTTTCGTCAGCGAGGCTTCTGACGAACTTTTCCCCCGCAGGCGTCTTCAGGTATTCGCGCAACGCCTGCACCACATGCTGATCATACTTGGCCGATTCGGATTCCAGGATGTTCAGGGCCGTTTCCACGGACTTGGCGTTACGGTACGAGCGGGGCCTGATCAAGGCGCAGAACGTATTCGCGACGGACAGGATGCGGCCGTAGATGCCGATCTCGTCGCCGTGCAGCTTTTCGGGGTACCCGGAACCGTCCATGAACTCGTTCATCTGGGAAATGGCTTCCACGACGGGCAGCTCGAAGTTGATATTCTTCAAGGTCTCCCGGGCATATTCCACATGCCGCTCCATAGCTTGCCGTTCCTCCGGCGTGAAGGCGCCGGGCTTCGTCAGCAGCTCGCGGGGCAGCTGCATCTTGCCGATCTGCGACAGGCTGGCCGCCGTGCGGACGGTGCTTTCGTCCTCCTCGCCGAGGCCAAGCACCTTGACCAAATCGCCGCCCAAGTTCGCCATGTACGAGGACTGGCCGCCCAGATACGGGTCGACGGCCTCAATGGAATGCATGAATGCGGCGATGGTCTGGTGGACCATGCGCTGGTTGCGCTCCTGCGCGTCGACAAGCTGCGTGATGTCGCGGAACACCGAAACCGTACCGGTGATCACGCCGCCTTCATTGCGATACGGCGAACACGTGATCTGATAATGATACTTCTTCGACTGCAGCCACATCACGTCCTTGAACATGAAGGACTGCTCGTTCTGGATGGCCACGTCCAGCTGCTTATACAGCCGCAACGCGGTGTCATAGCCGAAGATCGCCGCGCAATCCATGCCCACGAGCTCTTCGTCGGAACGCCCCACCATACGCGCGAACGCCTGGTTGGCGTACTGGACCATACCACCCTTGTCGGTCAGGACGATGCCGTCCACGAGCGCGCTGTTGATGCCGTCGAGGAGCTGCTTCTGCTGATTGGAAATCTGATACAGCTGGAGCAGTTCGGCGCTCACGTTCCGGGCGTTGCGCCCCACGAGCCACCACCAGACCGCCAGCAGGGCCAGCAGCACCACCACGACGGCGATGGCCGCCCACACGACGATCGCATTGCGCTGCGACAGGAAGGGCTTGAGCGCATCGGCCATCGGCACTTCCTGCACGACCAGCCACGGCAGCTCGGGAACCTTCACGCCGATGCTGTATACCTCGTCAGGCGAGGCGGGCGTCCCCTGCCGGAGCTCGAACGGCAGGCTGCCGCC
>USCL01000163.1 GCA_900553145.1 uncultured Desulfovibrio sp. | reverse complement strand
GGGGGTATCGGGGGAGGGGAGGAGAACCCTTTCTCCAGAAAGGGTTCTCCTCCCCTCCCCCGATTCGCTTTCCCCATCAGGCGCAGTCGTGCTTGTCCCAGGGTTCGCGGTTGTCGCGCTGGATGACGGATTCCATGCGGACGAGGGCTTCCTTGAGCTTCTTGATTTCGTCGAGCTTGAGGTTGGGGTTCTTCATCGCCTGATAGATGATCGCGCCGGTGCAGGTTTCGTCGATGGGCAGGTCGGCGACGGCGGCGATGGTCACGGCAATGTCCTGCGCGTTGACGCTGCGGGCGACGGAACCGGCCTTGGCGTTCACGGCGAGGCCGTAGAAGGCCACGCCCTTGGCGGTGGCGACCACGACCAGCGTGCGGCGGTCGGCGGCTTCAAGCGCGGCGCCGAGGGCTTCGGTGCCTTCCACCATCACGAACGCGGCGTCGCCGTCAAAGGCGGCCTGAATGCCGGAAGCCTCCACGGCGGAAGCGCCGAGGGCCACGGCCAGTTCCTTGAGGCCCTTCGCGTCCGCGTTGGGAAGCAGGACGGCCTTTTTCGTCAGCTTGTCCAAAGCCTCGCCGGAACCGGAAAGGTCAAGCGCATCAGCCAGTACGAGGAGGGCTTTTTTTTCAGCCATGATGATTTCCTTGTCAGAAGGCCCGGAGGCCCGTTGTCGGTATCGTTGCGGACAATTGTTCCTTACTCAAGGAACACCGTGTGTTTATAAAGAGAACACCGAACACCCCGGCTCCCGTCCGGCGGGGACGCCTTAGGCCTCCCCACCGGTTGAAAGCCTTGGGAGGGAGCCGGGGGAGGGAAGGGGCAGGCCTTTTTCAAGAAGGTTCCCTCTTTCCTCTCCCCTTTTTCAATCATTCATTACTTCACCAGATTGGGGTTTTCCATGATCTGGTAGATCGGGGCGCCTTCGGCGTCTTCGGGGATGGGGCCGCCGGTCATGTAGCAGAGGGTGGGCACGATGTCGGCCAGCCAACGCGGACGGGTGTAGCGGAAGCCCTTCTTGACGTTCGGGCCACGGAACATGAGCAGGTTCTTGAGGCTGCCGCAGCCGGATTCGCCGGTGGGCAGGCCGTAGCCGTGTTCCGCCATGTATTCGGGCTTCAGGACATACACCACGTCGCCCGCCTGCGCGCCGCCCATGCCGAACACCTGCGCGTCTTCCCTGCGGACCGCGAGGAGCACCGGGCGTTCGCCGGTTTCGGGATGCTTGTAGTCGAGCAGCGCGTTGATGATCCTGTCGCGCACGTTTTCGTAGTCTTCGGGTTCCACGATGCCGCCGGGGTACTTGCCCTTGAGGTTCACGTAGACGAACATGTAACGCTGCGGCACGGCGAGGGACTTGCTCACGTCGAGGACGTAGTTGAACCCTTCGGTTTCTTCATAGATGTCCCAGTAGTTTTCGGACTTCTTGGGCTCGTAGGAGCACAGGCCCGCTTCCTTGAGGGCGTGGGCGGTGTTCAGGATGGGGCCCATCGGGGTCGCGCCGTGGTCGGAGCACACGCACATCAGGGTGTCGCCGCCCATGATGTCCATGAGGCGGCCGAGCAGGCGGTCTTCCACTTCATAGATGTGGCGTTCCATCTTTTCGGCGCGGGCGCGCACTTCGGGATCCTTGCTGTCCAGATCGCTCAGCCAGCCGTGGTAGAACCAGTCGATGGGATGCGAGTGCATGTAGAACAGGCTCCAGTCGGGATTGGCCTTGATCAGGCACTCGATGGTGTTCCAGAGCCATGCGCTGTGGAATTCCACCAGCTCGCAGACGGTGTCCGTATCGATGATGCCGTGCAGGTAGGCGACGAGGCCGATGTCGTTGGCGGTGATGTGCTTGGAGAAGTCGATCTGGCTGGCGGCTTCGGGCGGGGCGATGAAGCCGATGCGGCCCGCGATGCCGGACATGTACAGCTTGAATTCTTCGGCGTCGTCGGAGAGCTGCATCAGCTTGCAGCGGAACACGCCCTTTTCGGTGCGCCCGTCGGCCTTGATAGTGAAGCCGTGCTGGACGGGTTCGCTCCATTCGCCGAGCTTGATGGTGAAGAAAGCCTTGGAATAGTCCTTTTCGGGGCACAGGGCGATGCGGTCATAGCCGTCGTCGCCGCTTTCCCACGCGAGGCAGTACCATGTCTGGCCTTCGAGCGGTTCGACGGCTTCCTTGAAGGCCATCTGCACCGTCATTTCCAGCGGCTCGTCACAGTCGGGGAGGTTCTTCCAGCCCTTGGCGTCGTCAAAGGTACCCTGAACGCCCATCGGGTAGAATTCGGTGGAGATCACGCTTTCGGAAGCCAGGAATTCCTTGTGTTCGTTGCCATGCAGGGGCCAGCGGGTTTCGGCGGGCGAGAGGCCCTGACCCATGATCATGACGCCGTTCTTCATGTGGGACGGCCAGGACATGGGATAGTTGACCACGAGGCACTTCTTGCCTTCCTTGTCCCACGCGTCCCAGATGGTCTGCGCGGTCACGATGTCGGAACCGAACGCCTGGGTGGTTTCCTTGTAGTCCAGGCTGCGGCCTTCATGGTAGTAGTAATAGTCTTCCACGCCGTGCGTGCGGGGATAGGCTCCCGTGCAAATGGTCGCCCATGACGGCGGTGTCACGGTGGGCAGGTTGTAGCCTTCGGGGATGAAGCTGCCTTCGGCCATGAATGTGCGGAAGTTGTCCAGCCCGCCTTCGGCCAGCATGGCCTCAAGACGTTTCGGGATAAGGCAGTCATACCCAATAAGTGCGGCGCGCTTTGCTTTCTCTGCCATCACGGACTCCTTGTGCTGCGGTGAAAGGTTCAGGGCCGCCTGCCGGCCCGGTGTGTCGTTACGAAAGATATATCAAGATGCGTGCCAAGGCGTTCTTCACAGACAAAACAGCCTCATTGCCCTTTTTTTTCCAAGAGTATGTGCCTCTCGGAGCATTCTGCCGCCGGACAGGTACGACAACTTTGTCATCAGCTCTTACTTTTAGTACTTAACACAGTGATTTTCTTTTTTACCCACGTTGGAGTCGTATTGTCGCAAAATACGACAGAGTTGTCGCTACCCGAAGCGATACAGACATCTTTTTATGCTAATTCATTGTGCTAAAACATGATGTTCTTTTTGGCACAATCTTGGCAAACTCTGGGCCAATGTGGATACCAAAATTGTGTTTGGACTGAGGAGAGAGCACTATGAGTCAAGCATCTGAAAAGGCCCAGGGTACGGACGTCGATCTGAGACCGGAATGGGGTATCTTCGTGCCCGCCATGCTGGTTGTTCTGCTTATCAGCATCCCTTCATTGTTGTATCCGAAGGCAGCGGAAGAGCTCATCGCGGTCGTCTATAAGCCTTTTGCGGCCAACTTCGGCACGTTGTACCTGTGGATCACGGTCGCCCTCATCATCCTGTGCATCTACTTCGCGTGCAGCCGGTACGGCAATATCCGTTTCGGCGGTTCCGAAGCGACGCCGGAATTTTCCCTTTCCTCATGGATCGCCATGATTTTCTGTTCCGGCGTGGCCGGAGCTGTGATGTTCTGGTCGATCATTGAGCCGTTGTGGGACCTCATCGCCCCGCCCCAGTACGCGGCACCCATGAGCGTAGCGGCGTATGACTGGTCCCTGGCCTATCTGCTGCTGCACTGGGGGCCCAACGCTTGGTGCACCTACTTCATCACCGCGCTGCCCATCGCCTATTTTTTCCATAACAAGAACAAGCCGTTCCTGCGGCTCAGTGCGGCTTCCGAAATCATTATCGGCAACAAGGACGGCATCCTCGGGCGCTGCGTGGACATTTTCTTCATACTCGGCCTGCTATTCTGTACCGCCGTAACCATGTGCATCTCGTTGCCCACCGTATCGGCCGCCCTGTCGGAGGTGTTCGGGTTCGAACCATCCTTCAAGGTCGAACTCAGCGTCCTTCTGGTCAGCGCGTTCATCGCCGGGGGCAGCGTCTATATGGGCCTCGAGAAGGGCATCAAGCGCCTGTCGGACCTGAACATCATCATTGCTTTGGTCATGGTGGCCTACGGAGCCCTCGTGGGACCCACGGCGTCGTTGTTCGACATCTTCACCAACGCTCTCGGCAAGATGCTGGGTAATTTCTGGAACATGACCTTCTGGACCAATCCGTTCGCCGAAGGTTCCTTCCCGCAGGACTGGACTATTTTCTACGCGCTGTTCTGGGCCGGGTACGGACCTTTCATGGGGCTGTTCATCGCCCGCATCTCGCGGGGCCGCACCGTGCGCGAAGTCATTGGCTGGGGCATGTTCGGAACGGTCGCGGGCGGGTTCATGATCCACGGCGTGTTCGGCTCCTACACGCTGTACCTCCAGCACAACGGCCTGCTTGACGCTGTTTCGATCCTTAAGAGTTCCGGGGCCCCTGCCGCCATGATCGCCGTGCTGAACACTCTGCCTTTCAGCAAGGTCGTCCTGCTGGCCTACTGCGCCTTCTCCACGGTCTTCCTCGCCACCAGCGTGGACTCGGGCTGTTACGTCATCTCGTCTTCCGCCACGCGCCGCATGCCCTCCGGTTCCGATCCGCATCGCCTGCACCGGTCGTTCTGGGCCGTGGCGCAGGGGCTCCTCGCCCTTGGCCTGCTGACCGTGGGCGGGCTGAACGTGGCGAAGATTTTCGGGAACTTCTCCGGCGCCCTGATGGCCCTTCCGGTCATCGTCCTGACACTTTGCTGGCTGAAGATCATTCGTGAGGACGGCAAGCACCTTTTACTCACGCAGGTGAAGAAGGACTGACGGGCGGCCTGAAAGGGAAGCATGAAAAAAACGGACAGGGTGGTCGCCCTGTCCGTTTTTTCATGTGGAGCGTTGGAGCCGGTCAGGGAGGAAGCCGCGTCGGTTCCTGCCCGCTCCGGGAACATAGCGTTGGTTGAATTCCCCGATCCCGGGACGATGCCGAAGAATCCCCGGACGCCGCAGGCTGTATTCAGAAATGAAGGGGGAACAGATACTTGGTCAGTCGAACCGCATGATGCCGCCCCTCCGGTGAGGGCGTTGGTTGATGTGGGGATGAAGGGGCCCTCGGCCCCGTAGGCCTTCATGGCCTGTTGGACGGGGAACAGGACAAGGCGGTTTGACAATGAGATTGGCCGGAATGCCGAAAGGTTCGCCGAGCATCTTGCCGTTCCAGAGGAAAAGGCTCAGGCCCGGCGATGACGGCGGGCGCGCCAGCGCAGGGCGAAACCTTGCCCCAGAGCAGGCCGCACACCAGAGGCGGCAGGATGGCGGGCGGCCACAGCTTGAAGATGCGGAGCCTCAGGCCGAACACGTCTTGGAACAGGAGCGCCTCTCCGATGGATATTGCACCGCCCACAAGCGTGGACAGGCGGGATTGCCGGAACAGTTCCTCCTACGTGGCGGGAGGAGGGGGCGAACTTGTGGCAGATGCCGCGGGGGTAGACGATTGAAGACGTGCCGAGGAGCCCGGCTCCGGTGGGGCATGGCCTTGGCGAGCAGCGCGCTGAAGGCCAGCCCTATGGGATGCCGGACAAAAACGGTTCCCCATACGTATTTCCGAGCAACCAGCTGGTTCGCCACGGATGCTTCCACGGCATTGAAAAAAACCGACGGGTTATCGGAAAGTCTATCGGGACTTCTGGCAACCGAATACGCCGTCAGGCCGATCTGGGCTAGTTGCCTCCGGCCAGTTTCCGCAGCGCGCGCACCGAGAATACCCAACTGTCCGTTTCATTATAAGTCTGCTTTTGACAGGCACCTCATCGTTGTTATAATAACTGTTATAGTTTCATGAATAGGAATGATTTCGATGATCGGTTCGAACGCTGATTGGAAATTGACGACGACTGCCTATGCGCATCAGCGGGCGGCGATAGAAAAGCTCTCGCGGCTCAGGGTTGGAGCTCTGTTCATGGATATGGGGACAGGCAAGACGCGCACGGCCCTTGAGCTCGTCTGGCTTCGCAGGAAGCGCATCGCAAAATGTGTCTGGTGCTGCCCCGTATCCCTTATGGAGGAAACCAGAAGGGAAATCCTGCGGCACACGTCCTGTATCGACACCGACATCCACATGATAGGCCCCCGGACACGGGAAAAGAACGTGCCGCAGGCCGGGTGGCATATTGTCGGGCTGGAAAGCCTCAGCAGTTCGCCCCGCGTGGTTTATGTGCTTGACAGCCTGATCGACGGCGGAACATTCCTTGTGGTTGATGAGTCAACCTATATCAAAGGGCACCGGGCGAAGCGGACACGGCGGCTCATCAAGCTCGGCGCCCGGACGCCGTATAGGCTCATTCTTACCGGAACGCCGATCCAGCAGGGAATCGAAGATCTGTATACGCAGATGGAATTTCTTTCCCCGTTGATTCTAGGATATGCCTCAAAGCATGCCTTCCAGGACGCCCTTGCCGTCTTTCAAGCCCGGAAGCGGACGTTTTCCCTTGAAAGCATTGGCATTAGCCAAGTCTGCCGTACCATAGCCCCCTATGTATATCAGGTCAGCAAGGAGGACTGCCTGACGCTCCCCCCGAAAATGTACCGCCGCATCCTGTGCAGTTTTTCCGAAGAACAGGCGACGCTTTATCAGGCGGTGAAGGCTCGCTTCCTGGACGATCTGGATAGTTACGGGCCATCCGATCTCAGTTCGGCGATTTTCCGTTTGTTCAGCGGGCTGCACGCCGTTTCCTGCGGCGTTCTCCCGTCCGGCTTTCCGGGGGCAAGGCGTCTGAAGAATCAGAGGATGGATGCCTTGTTCGCCGAACTCGGGCAGCTCAAAACCAGCCATGTGATCATTTGGGCGAATTACCTCGAATCGATCGCCGCGCTGGATGAGGCGCTTTCCACGGCATTTCCGGAGATGCCGGTGTATACGGTTCACGGCAGGGTTCCGGCGGCGGCGAGAACGGCGAAGATCGATCTCTGGAAAAGAAGGGGCGGCGTGCTCGTGGCGACGCAAGGGACCGGAGGGTACGGGCTGACGCTGACGGAGTCGCATCGGGTCTTCTTCTATTCCGAAAACTGGCGGTATGCGCTCAGGCTTCAGGCTGAAGACAGATGCCACCGGATAGGCCAGAAGAGCCGCGTATACTACACTACGCTTCAGGGTGAAAGCCGGTTTGACGAGCGCATCCGTTCAGCGCTTGCCCGGAAGGCCGACGCGCTTGAGGAGCTGAAGAGGGAAATCAGGAGGCTGAATGGAAACAGGAATGCCATAAGAAAACTGGTGGAGCAGGCGGTATGAGGCATTGGCTTGGCATGGACGTATTCGCCGCGGCGCGCCTGCGGCTGGAGGAAGCCTTTGACGCTTTCGAGCGGGTATGCGTTTCTTTTTCCGGCGGGAAGGATTCCGGGGTCGTCGTTCAGCTCGCACTGGATATCGCCCGAGAAAAAGGCCGCCTCCCACTGGATGTGCTGCACATCGATCTGGAGGCGTGGTACGCGCATACCGATGCTTTCGTCACCCGCATCATGACTAGACCCGATGTCCGTCCGCACTGGATATGCCTGCCCATTCATCTGAGGAATTCTGTATCGCAGATTCAGTCGCACTGGCTGTGCTGGGATCCTGATGCGAAGGACTTGTGGGTCCGTGAACTTCCCGCTCATCCGGGCGTCATCGCGGACGAGGCGTATTTTCCATGGTTCAGGCGGGGAATGGAATTCGAGGAATTCGTACCGCTGTTTGCGGAGCATTTCGCGGAAGGGCGTTCCTGTGCCTCGGTGGTGGCCATCCGATGCGATGAATCCCTGAACCGCTTCCGGACCATCGCCTCCACGACCAAGCGCCGATGGAACGGAAAGAGCTGGAGCACGGTGACGCCTTCCGGCGTCGTCAACATTTATCCGATTTATGACTGGAAAACGGAAGACGTGTGGACGGCCACGGGCAGACAGGGATGGGACTACAACAAGGTTTACGACCTCATGCATCTGGCCGGAGTGGGCATCCATCAGATGCGCCTCTGCCAGCCGTACGGCGACGACCAGCGCAAAGGGCTCTGGCTGTTCAAGATGCTGGAGCCGGAAACATGGTCCAGAGTGGTCGGGCGTGTACAGGGGGCCAATTTCGGCAACCGCTATGTGGAACTTTCCGGAAACGTGTTCGGCAATATCCGCATCCGCCTTCCGGAAGGGCATACATGGAGGAGTTATGCCGGATTTTTGCTCGATACCATGCCTCCGCCCACGGCGGAGCACTACAGGGAGAAGATCAACACCTTTCTGAAATGGTGGGCGAAGCACGGCTTCGAAGAAATCCCGCAGGAGGCCGATCCGAAACTGGAATCCTGCCGCAAGGCCCCGAGCTGGCGGCGTATCTGCAAGACGTTGTTGAAAAACGATTACTGGTGCAAGGGGTTGAGCTTCGGCCAGACGAAGCGCGATATGGATCGTCAGGCGCAGCTCATCATGAAATACATGGAGTTATGATGGAACTGCTGGAATTCAAACATGAAGATGATCCGGCAAGGAACCGGGAGCTGTTCGGATTGCTGGGCGAGTACGCGGCAAGTTCGATCGTTCGAGAAAAACTGGGGGGCGTCATCAGTTCCGAGCCGGGGCGCCTTTGGTTCATCGTGACGGAGGAAGGGGCCGCAAAGCGGGTTGCGGCCTTCGGATCGGTACGCTTCGGGCG
>USCL01000162.1 GCA_900553145.1 uncultured Desulfovibrio sp. | reverse complement strand
CATGACATGGTCGTGCTGTTCGCGTCAGTGCGGCACCGGGGGCAGAGCCTCGCCTACATCGCTTCGCAGGAAATCGACAAGACGACCGGCTCCGTCGCCGCATGGGCCGTGCTTGCTATCCTGCTGCTGACGCTGGCGGGCCTGTCCATCGCCGTGGTCAACGCCATGCACAACAGTCTGTGGTCCACCTACACCGTGGCCGCGACCATCCCGATCGCCGTGATCATGGGCCTGTACATGCAGATCTGGCGCAAGGGCGACGTGCTCGGCGCGTCCGTCATCGGCGTGGTCCTGCTTGCCCTGTGCATCCTGACCGGGCCCTACGTGGCCGCCCATCCCGAACTCTTCGGCTGGCTCGACATCGACAAGAAGCCCATGTCCATCCTGATCCCGGTGTACGGCTTTGCCGCGTCGGTCCTGCCCGTATGGATGCTGCTTCTGCCCCGCGACTACCTGTCCACCTTCCTGAAGATCGGGACCATCGGCGCGCTGGCGCTCGGCATCGTGTTCGTCATGCCCGACTTCAACATGCCCGCGTTCACCGAATTCACCAAGGGCGGCGGCCCCATCGTGGGCGGCCCGGTGATCCCGTTCATCTTCATCACCATCGCCTGCGGCGCGCTTTCCGGTTTCCACGCCACCATCGGCACGGGCACCACGCCCAAGATGATCGGCAAGGAACGCGACGTGCTGTTCGTCGGTTACGGCGCCATGCTGGTTGAAGGCTTCGTGGCCATCATGGCCCTGATCGCCGCCTGCGTGCTCGTGCCCGCCGACTACTTCGCCATCAACGCCCCGGCCGACAAGTTCGCGGCGCTCGGCATGTCCGTCGTCGACCTGCCCACGCTGGAAAAGGAAGTGGCCGAAAACCTGATGCACCGCCCCGGCGGCTCCGTCTCCCTCGCCGTGGGCATGGCCCACATCTTCGGCCAGATCCCGTGGATGTCCCACCTCATGAGCTACTGGTACCACTTCGCCATCATGTTTGAAGCGGTGTTCATCCTGACCGCCGTGGACGCAGGCACCCGCGTGGGCCGTTTCTTCCTTCAGGAAATGATCGGCAAGGTGATCCCCAAGTTCGGCGACAAGAACTGGTGGCCCGGCATCGTGGTGACCAGCTTCCTGTTCACGGGCGCGTGGGGCTACCTCGTCTACACCGGCGACATTTCCAGCATCTGGCCCCTGTTCGGCATCAGCAACCAGCTCCTCGCCTCGGTGACCCTGCTCATCGGCACGACCATGCTGCTGCGCATGAACAAGACCAGGTACGCATGGATCACCGCCGCCCCCGGCATCTTCATGACCTTCATCACCTTCTGGGCAGGCATCTGGCTGATCATCTATCAGTACATTCCCACCCAGAAGTACCTGCTCGCCTCGCTGAGCGTGCTGGTCATGGTCATGATGGGCTTCGTCATCATCGGCACGCTGCGCCGCTGGTCCGTCCTGCTGAAGGAAACCAAGATCGTACGCGATCCCTATGGCGACGAAGTGAAGGAAGTCGTACAGGAATAAGGAGAGCGGGAGAACGCCTCCTTCCATTCAAGAAGAGGCTTCTCCCCCTCCTCTTTTCCAAGCGTTCGTAAGGATAGGGCGAAAGCGCGGCGCGCAACCCTCCGCGTGGAGAGATCCGAAAAGAAAAACCCTCGTGGCGTTCCCGTCACGAGGGTTTTTTGTGCAGCCGAAGCGGGCCCGCGGGAAGCCTCCCGCGAAGGATGGGGCGTCCCCTCCGGAGGAGACGCCGGGAATCCGGAAGCGGCGGGCTATTCCTTCATATTGGTCATGTACCTGTTCCACAGGCGGACAGCCGCAGTCTTGGACACGGACCACTGGGTCGGGGCCTTCTCGCAAGGGCATTCCACGCGCCACAAATCCGCTGTCCGTCCTTCGGGCCTGCACGAAACCAAGTGGGGTTTCTCGTTTTTGCAGTGGGAACAGGGAAGCATTTCCAAAAGTTCGTCTTGTTCAACCATAAAAACGGCTCCTCATCAGACCTTTCTTCCCGTCCGGGAATGCCCGGAAAAGAAGTGCCAAACGCTCCTAAAATACCTATGAACGGAATGCCTGTCCAGAGAAGGACGGCCTACGGGAAAAGACGCCCGCAACATTTCCGTTGCGGGCGTCTCATTCCGGCGGCCGGGGCTGCCCCAACCGGGGACTGCGGAACAGCCGTCAAAGGCGTCAGTGCAGCATTTTCTTGAGCGCGGCGGCGGCCTGCGCCACGGCGGCACGCGTCGGCGCCGTTTCCGCAAGGGCATTCAGCATCATAAAGTCATGATGCGTATTGTTGTAGCGCACGCAGGCCACATGCACTCCGGCATCGATCAGCTTGCGGGCGTAGGCCTCGCCCTCGTCGCGGAGTACGTCGTTTTCCGCCGTGATGATCATGGCCGGGGGAATCCCGGCAAGCTGTTCCGGCGTGGCCCTCAGCGGGGAGGCGGTGATCTCGCCGCGTCGGCGCACGTCCGGGGCGTAGGCATCCCAGAACCATTTCATGGCTTCCCGGGTCAGCCACGGGCCGTCGGCGAAATCATGATAGGATTCCGTATCGAAGCTGGCGTCCGTCACCGGATACAGCAGGAGCTGGAACGCGATCTCCGGGCCTTTCCGTTCCTTGGCGAGCAGCGTCATCACCGTGGCCATGTTGCCGCCCACGCTGTCCCCCGCCACGGCGACGCGGCCCGGATCCAAGCCGTAGGCGTCGGCATGCTCGATGACATGGAGCATGGCGGCATACGCCTGTTCGATCGGCACGGGGTATTGGGCTTCGGGCGACGGCGTGTAGTTCGGGTAGACAACGGCGGCCTGCGCCCCTTTGGCAAGCTCGCGCACCAGACGATCATGCGTATCCTTATCGCCCAGAATCCAGCCGCCGCCGTGGAAATAAAAGACTATCGGCAGCTTTCCTCTGGCCCCTTCCGGCCGGATGAACCGGGTCGGGACCTTGCCCGTGGGCCCTACGGGCAACTCTTCGTCATGCATGTCCATCGCGAGTTTCTTGACGGGCTTGGCCTGCGCGTCCGCCAGAATCCGGCGTGCCGCCTGCGGCGGAAGGGTGTACAGGGGAGGGTTGTTTTCAGCCGTAATGGCGTCGACAAACGCTTTCGTCGCCCGCGTCAAATGCGGCGACCGGGAAGAAGCTGGAGGCATAAGGGACTCCTTATTAAATGGCAAGGGAAAGGCATGTTCCGAAAACGCCCTCAAAAAGATAAACGGCATACCATTCAGAGAGTTATGAGCAGAATAGTGCCCGGCGGCATAGACGGCAATGAGAAAGGTATGCGTGGAGGGAAGTGGTTCAATATTTCTTCATACGAAGAGCGATCTGTTTCAAACGAACGGAACAAGCTGTATATGGATGGTCTTCACTTCTTTTTACTGCCAAGGGACGAAAAAACACGTTTCATGAAATGAAATATCATCACGTTCGCCCTACAGCATGCACGCATAGAAAAAAGTGGTATACGGCAACGCATTGAATTCCCCATTCCTCCTTGATCTGACGGGAATGCGGACATACAATAAAAGTCCAGTCCCAAAACAATCAAAGCCATCCGCCTTTCATAGTTAGGGAAAACAGATGATTGCTCCACGTTGGCATGTACTGCGTCTTCCTCTCCTGTTGAGCTTGCTCTGGTGCATTCTGCTCTTCGCGCTCTTTCAGTGGACCGTGCAGCGGGAAGGTGCAAATGCCACGGAGCTGGCCCGGATCCAGACCAGGACCCTTTTTTCCAGTATCGTGAATACGCGCGGCTGGAATGCCGATCGAGGCGGCGTATGGGCCAACGAACAGCCCAATTGCCAGCCCAACCCGTGGCTTCCCGAAGATCAACGCACGCTGCTCACCGCGGACGGACGGCGTCTCGTCAGGCTCAACCCCGCCTACATGACCCGCCAAATTGCGGAACGCTTCCAGTCCAAGACGATGAACTTTCATATTTGCAGCCTGTCCCCCAAACGCCCGGGAAACCGCCCGGACCAGTGGGAAGCGAGCGCCCTCCTCGACTTCGATGCCGGAAAAACGGAACGTTTTCAGATGGTCCCGGGAAGGGGAGGAACGTATTACCGTTACATGGCGCCGCTGCGGGCGGAGGAAAGCTGCCTGCAATGCCATCAGAGGAACAAACTCGGAGACGTGCTCGGAGGCATCAGCGTATCCATTTCCGCCTTTCCCATCCTTGCTTCGGTTGAGGAGCGCAACGGCATGGTGGGGCTGACGTTCAGCCTGCTCGGGCTTGTCGGCGTGATCGGCATCGGCGGGGCCACGTTCCAGATCAACCGCAAAAAAGAACTGGCCGAAGAGGCCAATCAGGCAAAAAGCGCTTTCTTGTCGCGCATGTCCCACGACATCCGCACGCCCATGAGCGCGATCATAGGCCTTACCGAGATCGCCAAAAAGAACGCGGATGCCCCTGGATGCCTCAACGAGTGCATAGACAAAATCGCCCTCGCCTCCCAATTCCAGCTTTCTTTGATCAATGACATCCTTGATGTTTCCAAAATCGAAAGCGGCAAGATGCAGTTGTCCGCCGAGCCTTTTGATCTTGGGGGGATCATTGACGATGTAACCCTGTTCACCTCCAGCAGCGCCATAGCCAAAGGCATTGTTTTCGAAACGTCCGTCGATCCCCATATAGGACGGATGCATGTCGGCGATCCCATGCGGCTCAAGCAGATATTGATGAACCTTCTGTCCAATGCCCTGAAATTCGCCAACGAAGACGGAAAAGTCGCCCTCCGGATTGAATCACTGCGGCTTGTGGGGCAACAGGAAACGGTGCGTTTCATTGTCTCGGACAATGGGATCGGCATGAGCAAGGCTTTTCAGAAACGCATGTTTCTGCCCTTCGAGCAAGATGCCGAATCCCGGAGGAAGCGGTCGGGCAGCGGGCTGGGGCTTTCCATTATCGGCAATCTGACTTCCTTGATGGGCGGCTCCATCACTGTGGACAGCGAACTGGGCAAAGGGACGCGCTTTACTGTGGACATCCCTTTGGAACGCGCTGATACGGCGAACTGCCAAGAAGCGGCCGACGCGACGCCCGAGGGACGGTGCCCCTTCCATGGAGAAACGCTCCTCCTCGCCGAGGATGACGGATTGAATGCTGAAGTCCTTGAAAACCTGCTTGGTTACATCAACCTGAAGGTAGCCCGCGCCGAAAACGGCAAGGTGGCCGTGGAGCTGTTTGAGCATTCCGCGCCTGGGGAATACGCCGCGATCCTTATGGATATACAAATGCCGATCATGGATGGCCTTGACGCCGCCCGGGCTATCCGTGCGCTGCCCCGTGAAGACGCCGACCGCATCCCCATTTTCGCTTTGTCCGCCAGCGTGTTCGCGGAAGATGTCGAGCGTTCCCTGTGCTCCGGCATGAACGGGCATTTGGGCAAACCCGTGGACGTCGACCAGATCTGCACCATGCTGCGGACATGGCTGTACCCGCAACGGCCGGGCACGCGGGAAAAAGCCTAAGACACCGAAAGGATCTCCATACCGGAACAGCCCCGCGCCTTGGCCGAGGGGCTGTTCCTTCGTTCGGTCCCCGACAAGCCGCTTGGACAGAATCCCCTGCTGCCATTGCATCCATACGCGGCTGGCAAACGGTGGAAAGGCGGCACAGCATGCGGGGTCCCCCCGTATTCTGGTGCACACGCGCCGTGGAGGCTGCTTCGCCGTGCATTCTGAAGGCTCCATCTTATAGCCCTTCCGATGCATGGAAAAGCTGCCATCACCATAATATTGGAAAATTACAATGTATTAAGAAACGACACCGTTTACACTCTTTTTCACAACACAAAACCCGAACATGAAGAAAAGCAGCCCCGGAAAAAGGAACTCCTCCCCATGCCCGCCTCTCCCGTATCGCCCCTCTGAATGCCCGCTTTGCTTGTGTACCTGCGGGAAAAACGGAACAGCCTTCAGATTCCAGCAGATCTTCTCCTCGCTCTCCCCAAACGCGCAAAACGGCCAGAGGGACCATCCCCTCTTCCCTCAGGGGCGGGGCGGCCGCTGAAATCGCGAGGCTATTTCAACCATGACGTGTTGAACTTTTGTCTTCATTTTGCGGCCAGATACACAACCGATTGCCCTCTCGGGCCCGCGCAATACGAAAACATCCGGTGTATGGCGGAGCATTGCTCCTCTGCGGGTACGGGCACGGAAACCGCACGCGGCGCATATCCTCTTCCTGCCGGATGCTTCGGCCCTCTTTTCCCTTTGGGAACCGCATACCCCTTTCTTTCAGCACCGTCTTGTTCCGCTATTCCCTCCGTCCACCGCCATTTGGCCTCCGGTTCGGCATCTCTGGCATCTGGCGGCACGGGGAAACCGGCGTTTCCAATATACCCAAACGGATGAAAACGCGGACAACCGCACACAAAAAAGCAAACGCCCTTTAATTCACAAAATATTTATATATACATATCGCTATGATATGAATCGCTGCTCTCGCTTTCCGCATCCCCCTCGCGGCAGATCAAAAAAATGTAAAAAACCGTAAGTGTTCTTTGTCGAATGTATACAACAAGTTAACTTATTTTATCCATATGATTTCGTTGATAATCATCACGGCTCATACCTCTTATGACGAGACGCTTCGGTTAGCTTTATACCTCTCTGAATGAACAGGTAAGTACTCATAACCTATCTATTTGCCAGCCAAAGCCCATTGACCCACCTCAAAAAACATGCTCTCTTGTTCACACAAGAACAAAGTCCTTTGAGGCACAGGCGTCCGTAGTCCCCCATACAGCCCAACCGTTCAGGAACCTCTGAACAAGGGAATGATGTATGCGATACGCTTCCGAAAGACTCTCGCTTTTTCGCACGGTGTTCGTGCAGGTTGCCGCGTTGCTCCTGTTCGCGGCGGGCGGGATGCTGCTGGCGGAAGCGGAAAAGGAACTGAACGTACGCCCCATCCCCCCTGCGGAGATGGCTCCCGCCGCCGAGCTGCTCGCAGGCAGGCAGCTGTCCGCCGTGCTCAAAAGCCAGCCGGACGTACTCCCGGCGCCTTCCGACAAATCGCTCCAGAAGAAGGTCCGCGGCGTCCAGTCGCCCTTCGCCCTGAGCGGCCTTTCCCCCATTCTCCAGTCGGAACGCCCTGTTCGGCTCAATGAGGCCGCCTCGCCCCTTCTCCCCTCATGGCGCGGCCTCGTCGCCTTTCCCCTGCCGCCTCCCGCGTCCGCCTAGCGGATCGGGAACGGCCTCTCGTCTCCTCTTGGTGGCCGTTCCCTCCACACGCCTTGTTTTCCCATGTCGATTTCGGTCCGGATGTACCGTTTCGCCCGACGGGCTTTTCCGCAAAGCCCCCGTCTCTCGGCGCTTGCCCTTCATGTGTCAGGCTGGCCGCCCGAGGCAAGGGCGACAGCGGCATATCCCGGGTGCCCCGCATCCACATTGTGACGCTTTACGATAGGAAACAACCATGAAGATAACGTCGCTTCTCGGAACGCTCGCGCTCTCCCTCGGCCTGCTCGCCTCCCCCGCCATGGCGGAAAAGTTCGTCGTCGGTTTCCAGCCTTACGACACCATCTCCTATCAGGCCATCGTCAACGCCGAGCTGGGTCTCTGGAAGAAATACACCCCCGCAGGCACGGAAATCGAATTCCAGCCCGCCCTGCAAGGCACGGTCGTCGCCAACAACATGCTGGCGAACAAGGCGCAGGTCGGCTACATGAGCGTCATGCCCGCCACCATCCTCTGCTCCAAGCCGAAGCAGGCCGAGATCAAGATGGTCGCCACCCTCGGCATGTCCAAGGGCACCCGCTGCTCCCTCGTCGTGGTCCGCAAGGACGCCCCCGAATTCAAGAGCAACGAAGAAGTCGCCCGCTGGCTCGACGGCAAGATCATCGCCGCCCCCAAGGGCAGCGCTTCCGACCAGTATCTCCGCCGTTTCTTCGAGAAGTATAACGTGAAGCCGGGCGAATACCTGAACCAGTCCATCGAGGTCATCGCCACCAACTTCCGCATCGGCAAGATCGACGCAGCGTCCCTGTGGGAACCCACCCTGTCCCGCATCGCCACCGACGTGGGCGAAGGCACGGCCCGCATCGTGGCCGACGGCAGCGCCTGCGACAACCCCGACCTCGGCATCCTCAACATGCGCGCCGACTTTGTGAAGAACCACCGCGACGTGGCCAAGGGCTACCTGCGCGCCGAGTTGGAAGCCCAGCGTTACATGCTCGATCCCGCCAACTGGGAAAACGTCATCAACATGGTTTCCAAGTACGCCACCGGCATCCCGAAGAACGTGCTGTGGTACTCCATCTACGGCCTCGTCCCCTCCGACAGCGCCGACCCCGTCCGCGAATGGAAGAATTTCTACTTCGGCGACCGCGAAAGCGCCAACATCGTTGAAGTCGCGCCGTTCCTCTTCAAGTCCAAGATCATCAGCATGGAAAAGCTCCCCGACGGCACCGTCGACGACTCGCTCGCCCGCGAAGTCTTCAAGGAAGCCGGATACGCGCCCGCCAGCCCCGACGCCGCCCTCGGCGTGATCAAGGGCGCCAAGGCGGCCGACTGCCCCTTCAAGAACTGACCGGCCCCCGCGGTTCCGCTCCCCGCCGGAACGGAACCGCAACCCGGACCGTCTGTGGCGGGCCCTCTTCCGA
>USCL01000161.1 GCA_900553145.1 uncultured Desulfovibrio sp. | reverse complement strand
TCACGATGTAGCCGAAACAGCCGGCGAGGGCGATGGGGAAGCCGATGGCCGCGGAGGTGCCGATGGCCTTGCGCATGTCCAGATTGTTCCAGAGCAGGAAGGGCACGGAGAGCGTGCCGCCGCCGATGCCCACGAGGCTCGAAACCACGCCGATGATCCCGCCCGCGACGCTCATGCCGCCCAAACCGGGCAGGTGGCGGGACGGCTTGGGTTTTTTGCCGCTGAGCATCTGCGTGATGACGAAGAAAAGGAAGGCTACGAAAAAGAACTGGAGGAACCGCGTCGGAACGTGGGAAGCCAGAAACGATCCGCAGAACGTGCCGATCAGGATGCCGGGGGTGATGTTCCTCACGGCATCCCACTGGACGCCCTTGTTGCGGCTGTGGGCCAGCGAGCTGGAAATGGACGTGAACATGATGCTGCCCATCGACGTCCCAAGGGCCATGAGCATGAGCACATCCGGCGGGAAGTTTTGCCAGCCGAACGCGAAAACGAGCATGGGTACGATGACGATGCCCCCGCCCACGCCGAGAAGCCCGGCCAGAACGCCCGCAATAGCCCCGAGCAAACAGTAAACAACCAGTGAAATCAGCATGTCAGTCCCTCACGGTAGCGAAAAGGTGTTTGTGGATGACCGTGTCGATATGCTCTTCGAGGGCTTTGCGGCTGTCTTCCGGGGACCGCCGCTCAAGCGCGTCGATGATGCGCAGGTGGGAGGAAACCGAAAACTGGCGCCACGGGGTGTCCCGCAGCTCCGGGGTGCGCCCCTTGGCGTAGATGCTGTTCAGCCGGGCGACGGTATCGACGAGCAGCTTGTTGCCCGTGCATTCGGCGAGGGCGAGGTGGAATTTGGCGTCGAGATCGCCGTCGTTTTCACCGATGAGCAGACGGCGCTGCTGGTCGCAGGCGATGATCTTGAGGCGGTCAAGCTGTTCGGACGTATGGCGCACGGCGGCGATTTCCGCGATGCCCGGCTCCACGATGCGGCGGTATTCCGTCACCTCGTCGAACATCAGGCCTTCAGAGTCCACGGCTTCGAGGATGGCCTCCTTGAGCGGCTCCATGTCGGGTACGCGGACATACGTTCCGTCCCCCTGCCTGCTTTCCAGAAGCCCCTTTTCGGCAAGGGCCCGGATGGCTTCGCGGACGCTGCTGCGGGAAACGCCGAACGACTCGGCGAGGGCGCGTTCCGGGGGCAGCTTGTCCCCGTCGCGGAAATGGCCTTCCGCCATGAATTGCCGAAGGCGTTCCGTAAGCTTTTGATAGCTCCGGCGTGGACGCCCGGCGGAAGAGTCTGTTTTGGGCATGATGCATTCCTCACTAAATTGGTAAGGCCAATATGACCATTGAGATATTCTGTCAACCGTACGCAGACCACTCGACCATTTGTGCCGCTTTTCGTTAAAAAAAGTTTAAGCTGTAGGGAAAAAACATGAAGTACGGATTGATAGATGAACAGCCCGCACCATGGGCACATTCATACGTCGGAAGCCGTTCTTCCGCGTAAAGCCGTTCCTGATCGGGGCTGAGAGCCTCGTCCAAGCCGTTTGTACGGTTGTTTCGCCTTGCTCAGAGGTACCTTCTCGCAATCGAAGGGGCAAGCGAAAAAAGCGTGGTGCGGCTTTGCGGAAGTGATATTCTTTTTTTCACAAATATTCCGCCGTATCGTATTGGGCGGAAACGGCATGGACGCGGCCCCCACCCCTGACGGAGATAAGGCGGTGCATGGAACGGCCTGTTTTACAAGCTGAACGCATTCCCGATGCCGCCGTGCGCCTCAACGCATTTTTCGGCGTGGTATTGGTCTGTTTTGCGGAAAGGGCAAATGGTCGCATTGGTATGGGAATGAAAACGGTTCTTGCCCTGCGGCTGTACCCATATGGGCGTCTAAGCCGTTTCATGTGAAATGCGTTTGAGAATCGGCATCCCGCAAACAGGAAAGGCCGTTCCGGACGGCCTTTTGATGTTGTGCAGCCTGCTGCGGGCGTCGATGCCGGCCACGTCCCGCATCAATCCAGCCGGACTTTTTGCGTCCAGCGCGTCACGGCGCGGCAAACGTCGTCGCCGGAATCCGTACGGCGGATCACGTGCAGCAAGCCGTGCGGCGCTTGCGGGAACCCTTCGGGCGCGGTGGCGTCAGTTCCGTCGGGCAGTGGGACGCACTGCGACGTGAGCGCATCGCCGGGGAAGCATTCGGCACGGAACGTCACGTCGAGCAGGGACGGGATGAGGCTTTCGCCGGGAGACCACGGCAAAGCCTCCAACAACCATCCGAGATATTTTGAATTGTTGACGTGCCCGTTGATGTCGAGGTCGTCGCGCCGTACCAGCACGTCGGCACTGCCGATCCCCTCGCGCAACCGTGGGATGGTACGCGATGAAAAGGGGATGCAAGGTATTGTGTTTACTGGATAGACGGCGGCGAGCTTCTCGGGCAGGGCCGTCAGGCGGCGGGTGGTGAGATCGAGCACCGTCCACGCGCTTACGGCGGCGACGATCAGTTCGCCGGACGCGTTGTACACTTCATAGCCTCTGTGCCCCAGATGTTCGAGCTTCGCGGGCCATGTGCGGATGTCCACCCGGTCGCCGGGCGTGGGCAGATCCTTGATGCGGAAGGCCATGCGGGTGAGTATCCACGCCTTGCCTTCCGCGAAAAGCCGTTCGTCGCCGAAACCGAGGGCCGAGGCGTTGTGCCCGGCGGCCTCTTGGAACCAGTTCGCCAGCGCGCCGAGCCGTATTTTGCCGTCGGTGCCCGCCTCGCCGTAACGGGCTTGAATGCCTAGAGTGTACTCAGGATAATCCAACATGTTCTTTCTCCGGGGGAAAGGGGTGCCTCCTGCCTGTAGCACGCCCGCGGCGCTTTCGTCCAGAACGGGGCGCTTCGTTTGCGTATCAGCCGCCGCTTGGCTCCCGCATCGCTCATAGATGCTTTTCCTTCCGTTTTTCGCGGCATTGCTTTCTTGAGGGTGCCCGTTCCGGCAAACGCGAGGCCCCTCCATATGTCATGTTATATAGACAGGCGTTTTCCCCTAGCGTATCATTCTCCAAACCTTTAAAGGAGAGCATTGCCATGGCTGATCGCGAAACCCGCAAAGCGAACGTCGTTGAAGCGCTGAATAAGGCTCGGAGCATGGAATTGCATGCCATTCACCAGTATATGAACCAGCATTATAATTTGGACGACATGGACTATGGCGAACTGGCCGCGAACATGAAGCTCATCGCCATCGACGAAATGCGCCACTGTGAAATGTTCGCCGAGCGCATCAAGGAACTCGGCGGCGAACCGACCTCCGAAGTCGCCGGAAAGGTGATCAAAGGGCAGGAAGTCAAGGCCATTTACAGCAGCGACAGCGATAGCGAAGACGACACCATCTTCGTGTACAACGAACTCCGCAAAGTCTGCGTGGACAACGGCGACATCCTGACCGCCAAGCTGTTCGAAACGATCATCGGTGAAGAACAGATCCACTTGAACTATTTCGATAATATCAGCGATCATATCGAAACCCTTGGCGACACGTTCCTTTCCAAGATCGCCGGCACGCCGTCCTCGACCGGCGGGACCACCAAGGGCTTCGCCATCGCCCCCGCCGCCGCTAATTAACGCCTTTTTTGAGAGATTCTTGGGGAGGGGGAACCTTATCTGGAGAAAAGTTCCATCTCCCCGCTCCAAACCTGCCGGCGCGGCTCACGCCTCCCTCTCTCCTACCCAAGGCTTTCGGCTGGTGGAGAGGCCGTACGGAAGAAGTTCGTCCCGGTGGAAGAGGGATGGAAGGGAGGGCGAAGAGCCTTTCCCCGTATCCTTCAATATCGGGAATGCGGCACTGTCGAGTGCGTTGGGACATACATTGCGGGGTATGAAAATTTTTGAGGAGTGCCAGTACGTGCTTCTCCATTTGACCCTGTCGATGCGGTTTGCCCTTCCTTTTCCCGCCATGTTTTTTGACTGGTGAGGGGGCGGAGGGTCCCTACCCCGGCGGGAAGAGGGTGGAGGGTTTTCCTCATTCCCCATTCCTCATTCCTACCGGATCGGGCCTTTCAGCCGGGCGTTCCCGCTCAATGTGTCCATGGGGGAGGGCACGAAACTCCAGCGCAAGATTTTTCAGGATTCTGCGGCGAGGCCGTCTTTTCCCGTAAGTGAAGAAACGGTTCCGCATCCGGCCTGTGCCGGTTACGGAACCGTTTCTTCGACGCTTGCGCGGCGCACTTTCGTTTTGGGCAAGCGGTGCGGGCTAGCGTTTTGTGGCAAACGTTTCCTCACTCCAAACTTCAAGCCCTGCTTCGCGGGCCATGCGGGCGAAAACGCCGTCGCCGGGCACGCGGGTTCCGGTAAAGGAGCCGTCGTAGATTTCCCCGGACCCGCAGGAAGGCGAACGCGCCTTGAGGATCGCCCCCGTGCATCCATGCTCGCGTGCCAGCCGCAAGGCCGCCTCCGCGCCGCGGGTGAAGGCGTCGGTCTGCTCCGCTCCGTCTTTGCTGATGACCCGTCCCTCCCGGATCTCCGAGGGCATGCGCGGCACGGGAAGCCCTCCGAGCACTTCGGGGCACACAGGCAGGGCCCGCCCCGCGTTGACAAGTTCCTGCACGGATGCGCAGGGGAAGCTGTCACCGTTATAACGGCAAGGTTCGCCCGCCAGACACGCGCTGACGACATAGCTTTTCGGCATGGTTTGGCTCCAGTGTTTTTTGTCGCGCATCGGGTGGGGCGCATAGATTCTTTGTTCGCCGCGCTCTTCTGGGCGATGGGCGGGAATTTCCGGCGGAAAAATGTCTGAACTCCATTCTATGACGGCAGGGGAAGGTGGAAAAAGCCTTTTTCCACCTCTTGTACAGGAAAGATTCTCCTTCCTTTCCCTCTCCATCAGCTGAAAGCCTTGTGAAAGGCAAAGGCCGAAAGAAGTTTTTTCGCCCGGCTCTTCGCACATCCTCAAAACATTCAACGCGGCAACGGGTCAGCAAAATTCGCGTACCAGTCCTGCGGATTCGGGGAACGCCTGCTCCAGTGTTGCGGGGTCGGCAAGCTCGAAGTCGGCAAAGTCGAATCCCGGGGCCACTGTGCAGCCCACGTTCCCCTCGGCGGTGTGGAGCGCAAAGGAGGAGCCTTCCGCCGGGGTCGCGCCGAACCAGCAACCGCCCGGGACGGTGTATTGGAGGTGCTGCCCGTTGAGCACATCCTGCCCCAGTAGGACTTCCTCGGCGGTCCCATCCGGCCTGATGACCGCCAGACGCAGAGGCGCGCCGAGATAGAAATGCCACATCTCATCTTGCGTCAGCCGGTGCAGATGGGAGTATTCCCCTTGGCGCAACAGGAAGAGGATGCCGGTGGAGAAGTTCCGCGCGCCTCCGAAACCGGGCAGGGCGTCGGCGGGGATTGCCCCTTCGCTGCGGTACGTTTCGGCAAAAAAACCGCCTTCGGGATGAGGGGACATGTCGAAATGATTTACCAGTTTCTGAGGATCCATCGTTTTCTTCTTTGAGTATGGTTCAGGGACAGGCCATAAAGGGTATGGCCATGTGTAAGCCATACCCGTTCTGAAAAGCAATCTTTCGTGATGGCCAAGGGGACTTCCCAAGGAGCGGACGTGCGCGGCCTTTGCAAGATACAATTTCAGAGCAGGTTGGAGGACTTTGATTTTTCCGTCATAGGCGAAGGAGGCATGTTCTATCGTTTTTTTATAATATCCGGCGTTTATTTTGTCCCCATGTATTTCGGTGTCTGGAATAAGGAAGTCCACTCAGGGCATTACGCAGAAGGGACAGGCCGCTAGGGGCCAATGCGCTGGAACCCTCTGAGAGAGGCTGCCCCAGCCACGGAGTTTTATCGCCTGTACCGGATGGAGAGGAAGGGCCTTTCCGGTTTCCGGGTAATCTCACCGCTACTCGCCGAGAACGGCGGAGCCTTTGGAGCCCTTTATTTTTTCACGTAATTTTTTTGCCTTGATGATCAATTCGGGGCGGTACTCGAAATGCATGAGATCGAAATGTTCCCATTTGCCGCCCCAGATGAAGCCGTTGTCCTCGAAAAGCGAGACGATGGCGGCGGGGAATGTCTTCTGTAAGGGGTGCGGACGAAGTTTGCTCCATTGCCAATAAGGCCCCTTGTCCGGATTGAGATCCACCGCGATCCCAAAACTGTGCGGGCTCAGGCGGTTGGTTTTGGCGATGGGGCGCCAAAAATAGCCGTAGATAGGCGAAAAATAGCTGTCCAGCACGGGGGCGGCTGGCTGGTGCCGCCACGCCGCGTCAATGCGTTGGAAAGCCTCGGCGGCGGGACCGGCAAGACGCACTTTGGTCTTGCCGTTGAACAGCGTGCTGACGACTCCCCGCTCCACGGAACCCTGATCCGCTCCGTACAACGCCTTGAGCAACGGATAACACCGGATGCGCCCCGGTTCCTCGTCCGGCGCGAGATCCGGGCGTGCGGGCTCCAGCGGGTACGGTTGGCGCATGGCGTCCTCAATATCCGCGTTTTCCAGCAATTCGGCATGGGTTTTCGTCTTGCCGTCGTCATAGAGGAGGCGTGCGCCGTCCCGGGTGAGGAGCCAGACGCGGCCTTCGCCGTCGTTTTCCGTGCCTGTGATGAAGCCGGGATAAGCTTCTTTCAGGCATTCAAGATCGAGTTCGAAGTCACCCGCGCTGGCCGGGATGGCCAGAAACAGGCAGCAAAGGCAGAAGAGGAGTGTGCGCATCGGTCGTTCCTATGAAAGGGCGCGCCGGGTGAAGGGGGAAGCGGGCGGCCCGATTTTGGGGGCGAACGTCCCGCTATGAGGGATGGATGTTCGCCCCGAGAGATCTACTGCGGAACGCCGGAAATGTCGAAGCCGTTATCGCGATGAAGGGAAAGGTCTTTAAAGGCCAACGGTTCGGCGTTGAGGTATGCGGAAAAGGCAATGGATTAAGCCGCACTGGAGAAAAGGAGTTCAGCCCGTGGCACTCCGGCCCCTTGAATAGCGCTAGGCAGATAGTGTTATCATTGGTATCCTTCGCAAGAAGCGGAAGGCAGATTGAAAACGTTCAGGCTCTCCTTTTCGACAATGCTCTGGGGGAGAAGAAAAGACATAAATCGCGACATGATTGTGGCGGTTATCTCCGTTACCGTGTGCATTGCTAGATAGAAATACAATCAGTTACGAGGTTATTATGAAACGCAGAGCCTTTATCCAAACCGGCGCGGCGGCCCTGTGCGTCCTCGCGGCGGCCCCGGCCCTCGCCAAACCCAGAAAGCCCAAGGACGCCGACTGGACCGAGACCTTTGACGTCATCGTCATTGGCAGCGGGCTTGCCGCGTTTGTGGCGGGCCTGTCCGCGTTGGAGAGCGGAGCCAAGCGCGTGGTGCTGCTCGAAAAAATGGGTATGATCGGCGGTTCCACGGCCATCAGCAACGGGACGATTTCCGTGCCGGGCAGCCCGCTTCAAAAGGAGCAGGGCATCGAAGACAGCCCCGAGGCCATGCTCAAGGATCTGCTCAAGGCCGGGAAGGGTTTTTGCCATCCCGAGCTGACGAAAACCCTTGTGGACAACGGCGTCGAGGCTTTCGGCTTCATTGTCAAGCACGGCGCGAAATTCAAGAATACCGTGATGATGCCCGGTGGGATGACCGCCAAGCGTCTGCTCCAGCCGGACTACAACGGTGCGACGGGCCTGCTGGCCCCCCTGCGCGAAAGCTATCTTAAGATGGGTGGGCAGCTTGTCCTGTGCTGCAAGGTCGATCGGCTGCTGCTCGACCGCAACGGAGGCGTCGAAGGCGTTGCGGCGCGTACGGACTATCATTTCGATACACGGCTCAAATCGGACGACCTTGAGAATAAAGCCGGGACGCCCGTGTGCTATCGGGCCAAACGGGGCGTGATCTGCTGCACCGGCGGTTTTGAAGCGGATCGCGCCTTCCGGTCGCAGGAACTGCCGCAGTTCGACGGCGCGTTCACGACCGAGCATCCCGGGGCGACAGCTTCCGGCTATCGCATGCTTGCCGCCGCAGGGGCCCGCATGATCAACGGCACGCTGTACCGTCCGGCCTTCCCCTGCACGGACGAACAGCCCCTCGGCATGATGGTCGACCCCGCCACGGGCAAGCGTTTTGTGAGTGAAAGTGCGGACCGCGTGGCCATCTTCCACGCGGCGAGCAAGGTGTTGGCTTCCAACGGGCGCCGGATGCCTTTGTCCATCCTTGACGGCGATGCTTACGAGCTGGTGGAAAACAAGCACCGTATGGAAAAGAATGCCGGTGCGGGTTATGTGACCAAGCATGACACGCTTGAGGATCTGGCGTCCCACTACAATATTCCGCCTGAAGCGCTCAAAGCGACCGTAGATGAGTACAACGCAATGGCCGAGAAGGGCGAAGATACGGCTTTCAGGGTTGATTTTTCCAAAACCAAGAATAATAAAGTGGACAATCCGCCGTTTTATGCGGTGCTGGTGAAACCTAATCTGACCTACAGCCTTGCGGGAGCACTCATTACGCCCAAGGCCGAAGTCGTGAGCGTGCTCGACGACGCACCCATTCCCGGCCTTTATGCCGCCGGTGAGGCGACTTCCGGCGTTCACGGGGCCATGCGTCTCGGCGGCTGCGCGATCCTTGACTGCTGCGTGTTCGGCATGCTCGCCGGGCGCAACGTCATGGCGAAGAAAGCATAGCGGGTTGGAGTAGGGAAGAAGATATTGGGAGGGGAGAGGGGGCCTTTCTGAAGAAGGCC
>USCL01000160.1 GCA_900553145.1 uncultured Desulfovibrio sp. | reverse complement strand
ACCTTCGACGAACAGGCGGACAACCTCCAGCGCGGCGGGAACCTGCTTGCGGAAAGCTTCCCGCGCCTCAGGCGTAAGCCGCCCGAGGACCCAGTTCACGGTATCCTCGCCGCCATGCGGGGAACGCCCTATGCCGAGGCGCAGGCGATAAAAATCCGGCGTGCCGAGGCGCTGCGTGATCGACTTCAGGCCATTGTGCCCGGCATTGCCTCCGCCCTTCTTGAACTTCATCCGGCCCGGCGCGATGTCCAGTTCGTCATGCACGACAAGGATGTTCCCGGGCTGAAGGCGATGCCACGCCGCCAGCGGCTGCACGCACTCGCCGGAAAGGTTCATGAAGGTCTGCGGCTTGGCGATGAGCCATTGATCCGGGTTCCCCGGAAGGGTCGCCTTCCACAGCTCGCAGCGGAACTTGTCGCCGGACATGGAGGAAACGTTCCTCGCCTCGCGCAACAGTTCGTCCACGAACAGAAACCCCATGTTGTGACGGGTCGATTCGTATTGCTTGCCCGGATTGCCCAAGCCCACGATAAGTCCGGCGACAGCCATATCAAACCTCTCAAAAAACGTACGGCCTGACGGGCGCAGGCCACAAAAAAAGGAATCCGCCGGATTCCTCGCCAATCGTCTTTCTTTCCGTCAATGCCTGCCGGGGCAGCTTGCCCCCTGCGGAACGGAGGCCCGCATGAAAGCCAAGGCAGGAAGACCGTTCTTGAAGGAGGGGGCGGAAAGCCTGAGCCTTCCGCCCCCTCCCGGACAATGCGCTTATTCAGCGGCAGCGTCATCGCCGCCGGGCATCAGCACGGACACGATGGCGTAGTTGTTGTCATAGGCGGCCTTGACGCCTTCGGGAAGCTGCACGTCGGCGATCTGGATGGTGGTGCCCACATCCATGCCGGAGATGTCGATGGTGACCTTGGAGGGCATATCGAGGGGCTTCGCCATGAGCTGGACCTGTTCGCGGTAGGTTTCGAGCTTGCCGCCCACCTTGGTACCGCGGGCAACGCCGGTGAATTCGACCGGAACGGTGATCTTCACGGCCTTTTCGAGGTCGACGCCGTAGAAGTCGATGTGCGTGAAGCGGCTGGTGATCGGGTCGCGCTGCGTAGCCCAGATCAGCACGGGATGGGTGCCGTCACCTTCGATGTCAAGGTTGAACACGGTGGTGCGGCCAACCTGAGAGAAAAGCTTCGCAAAAGAGCGGGCGGACATCTGCACGGAGAGGTTTTCGCCCTTGGCGGTGTAGAACACGCCGGGGATGAGTTCTTCCTGACGGGCGCGGCGGTTGGCGCCCTTACCGAGACCGGCGCGCTTCTGCACGCTGAGCACTTTAAGATCGGACATGGATGTTCTCCTTACCCTTCCACGGGAAAAAGGCCGTGGTGGTAGATTCGCTGTGATGAACCGGAGCCCCGGAGGACGCCGGAGAGGTTTCTTCCCGTTCGCTTAGAACAGCACGCTTACGGACGACCCGGTATGGATGTTGTGGATGCTCTTGGCGAGGAGGCTGGCCACGGAGACGACCTGCAGCTTCGAGCACACGTCCAGACGTTCACCGGACGGGATCGTGTCGGTCACGACGACCTTGGTGAACACCGAGTTGTTGAGCCGTTCGAGGGCGGGGCCGGAAAGCACGCCGTGCGTGGCACAGGCGTACACTTCGCGGGCGCCTTCGCGGAGCAGCACTTCGGCTCCGGCGCAGATCGTCCCCGCCGTGTCGATGATGTCATCCACGAGCACCGCGATCTTGCCGTCCACATCGCCGATGACGTGCGTGGCGGTCGCCTGATTGGGGCGGTCGCGGCGCTTGTCGATGATGGCGAGGGGCGCTTCAATGCGCTTGGCGAAGGAACGGGCGCGCTCCACGCCGCCGGCGTCGGGGGAAACGACAACAATCTCGCCCTTCATGGCCATGAAAGGTTCGAGCAGCACCTGAGACGCAAACAGGTTGTCCACAGGGCAGTTGAAGAAACCCTGAATCTGGCCGGCATGCAGGTCCACGGTCACCACGCGGTTGGCGCCGGCGGTCGACAGGAAGTCGGCCACGAGCTTGGCGCTGATGGGCGCGCGCGGGCTGACCTTGCGGTCCTGACGGGCATAGCCGTAGTAGGGGATGACAGCGGTGATGCGGCCCGCGCTGGCGCGCTTGAGCGCGTCGAGCATGAGGCAGAGCTGCATCAGATTGAAGTTCACGGGCGCACAGGTCGGCTGGATGACGAACACGTCGTCGCCGCGGACGCTGCTGCTGATTTCGATGCGGCTTTCGCCGTCGCTGAACTTCTCGCACAGGGCAGGGGTCAGCTGGCAGCCGAGGTGCTCGCAAATGGCCTGAGCCAGAGGAGCGTTCGAGGTGCCAGTCAGAATCTTGAGATCACCGTACATAAGGGGAGGCCTTCCGGTTAAGAAACCTCTAAAGCGCAAAAAAATGGCTGGGGCGGAAGGACTTGAACCCTCGAATGACGGGACCAAAACCCGTTGCCTTACCTGCTTGGCTACACCCCAGCGTGACAAAGATTTCCTTGAAAGGTGGAAATCTTACAATGCATGGCCATAAGCGGCCACGTCTTTTTCCCGGAACTTCTCCGCCACCCGGAAGGCGACGCCCGCATCCCGGAACAGCCCGAAAAGGGAAGAACCGCTGCCGCTCATGACGGCGGCGAAGGCCCCCTGCTGCAAAAGCTGCTCCCGAAGTCGGCGAAGACGGGGGAATGCCTCGAAAACCGGAGGCTCGAAACTGTTCTCAAGCCAATGGATGGAGGAAGCCCCGCCGAGAGGATTCTGAGAGGCACAGCTTATAGCTCCATTGCGCGCTTCTGTCAATGGCCTATTCCATCTATCCCACGCGGCATAGGCCCACGGCGTGGACACGTGCTCGCCGGGGCACAGCAGGACGAGCCCGCCGCCCCCGGCCCCCCGGGGCAGGGGAGGAGCCGTTCGCCGATGCCCGTGGCCCGGCAGGGGACGTTGTACAGGAAGAAAGGCACGTCCGCCCCGATGCGGGCGGCCAGCGCGGCAAGCTCCGGCAGGGGCAGAGGCTCGGGCGCGCGGGCGTTCAGCCACCCGAGCAGCGCCGCCGCGTCCGCGCTCCCCCCGCCGAGCCCGGCCCCGTGCGGGATCCCTTTTTCCAATACCGCTTCCACTCCCGGGCAGAAGCCCGAAGCTTCGGAGAACAGGCGGTACGCCTTGGCCAGCGTGTTGTTTTCCGGATCGATGCCCGGTTCCGTGCAGCGGAGCGTCAGCCCGCCTCCCGGCCGCAGCGCGAGCCTGAGCGTGTCGGACGGCTCGCCCAGCGGCAGAAACACCGTATCCAGCTCATGCCATCCGTTGGGCAGCACGCCCGTAAGCCGCAGGGTCAGGTTCACCTTGCACCCGATTCGCAGGACCGTCTTCTCCATCATTCCGTCGTCCACCCCGATCCCCTCCCGGCGCACGCGGCGCTGTTTGTCTGATCAATTTATATCTTCCGCTTTTCTTTTATCATCTTTCGTCCGCGAACGTTTGACAAGCCCTGTACAGTCGTGGCACTTAAACCAATGTCTAACAGGGTCTTCATCCGAAAAAAACGGAGGCTCGGATTCGTTTTGCCCCCCGCGCTCCCTTTTTCGGCATGGACGGCTTCGGACAGAGGGTCGCCTCTGCCCGATAACTCCAACTATCCCTATGAATCAGGGGGAGGTTTCTTATGGCACGCGCATGGATGAAAGCGGCTCTTGCGGGTATGGCCATCATGGCCATGACCGCCCCGGTGCATGCTGCCGATACGATCAAAATCGGCGTTCCCGGTGCACACTCCGGCGACCTCGTTTCCTACGGCATGCCGAGCCTCAATGCGGCTCGCATCGTCGCCGACGAGTATAACGCCAAGGGCGGCATCCTCGGCAAGCAGATCGAAATCGTCGCCGAAGACGACCAGTGCAAGCCCGAACTCGGTACCAACGCCGCCACCAAGGTCCTTTCCGAAGGCGCCGTGGCCGTCATGGGCTCCATCTGTTCCGGCGCGACCAAGGCCGCCCTGCCGATTTACAACGACGCGAAGATCGTGTCCATTTCTCCGTCGGCCACCACTCCCGAGCTGACCCAGAAGGGCGACTACCCCTACTTTTTCCGCACCATCGCCTCTGACGACGTGTCCGGCCACCTCGCCGGTTCCTTCGCCAAGGACAAGCTCGGCCTGAAGAAGGTCGCCCTGCTGCACGACAAGGGCGACTACGGCCGCGGCTTTGTGAACTACGCCCGTGAAATGCTCGAAAAGGGCGGCGTCCAGATCGTCCTTGAAGAAGGCATCACCCCCGGCGCCGTGGACTACGGCGCGGTGATCCAGAAGATCCGCAAGGCCGGGGCCGACGGCATCGTCTTCGGCGGCTACCATCCCGAAGCCTCCAAACTCGTCCAGCAGCTCGCCAAAAAGAAGATCAACATCCCCTTCATCGGCCCCGACGGCGTGAAGGACGAACAGTTCATCAAGGTCGCCGGCAAGAACGCCGAAGGCGTCTATGCCACCGGCCCCACCGACGTGTCCAAGCTGCCCATGAACATCCAGTCGCACGAAAACCATAAGAAGAAGTACGGCACCGAGCCGGGCGCCTTCTATGACAACGCCTATTCCGCGACGATCGCCCTGCTCGAAGCCATCAAGGCCGCCGGCAGCACCGACTCCCAGAAGATCATGGAAGCCCTCCGCACGAACATGGTGGAAACGCCCCTCGGCAAGATCAAGTTTGACGCCAAGGGCGACGCCGAAGGCATCGGCTTCTCCATCTATGAGGTGAAGGACGGCAAGTTCGTCGAACTAAAGTAGCAATCCGTCATTCCCTTTTTCGGGTATGACGCCACGTGTTCACCCTGCATCTTCCGTGACATGTCCGGGAGGTGCAGGGTGAACCGCACGTTGCGGGGCGGCATCCCGACGGGCGGCTGTCTTTCTTCATAAACGATTTTTCCGGGCTTCCCGCGGCATCGAAGCCAGCGGGACGGGGGCGTCCCCCGGAACCGACGGTTCACCGGAGAAACCAGCGAGCAGGGCCAATGGATTTACAATATTTCGTCGAACTCTTTTGTGGCGGACTCACCAGAGGCAGCATCTACGCGCTCATCGCGTTGGGCTACACGATGGTGTACGGGATCATCGAGCTCATCAACTTCGCTCATGGCGAAATCTACATGATCGGCGCGTTCACCGCGCTTATCGTGGCGAGCGCGCTGGGCATCATGGGGTTTCCGGCGGCGGGCATCATCGTCATCGCCGCTCTGGCGGCGATAATCTGGTGTGCGGCCTACGGCTACACCATCGAGAAGATCGCCTACCGCCCCCTGCGCGGCGCTCCCCGGCTTTCGCCCCTCATCTCCGCCATCGGCGTGTCGATCTTCCTCCAGAACTACGTGAGCCTGGCCCAGACGTCCGACTTTGTGGCCTTTCCGCAGCTCATCTCCGAATTTGAGTTTCTGGATCCCATCTCCCACATCATCGGCACCAGTGATTTTTTGATCATCGTCACCAGCCTCGTCACGATGGTCGCGCTCACGCTGTTCATCCAGTACACGAAGATGGGCAAGGCCATGCGCGCCACGGCGCAGAACCGCAAGATGGCCATGCTGCTCGGCATCGACGCCGACCGCATCATTTCGCTGACGTTCATCATCGGTTCGTCGCTGGCCGCCATCGGCGGCGTGCTCATCGCCAACCACGTGGGGCAGGTGAACTTCTTCATCGGCTTCATCGCGGGCATCAAGGCCTTCACCGCCGCCGTGCTCGGCGGCATCGGGTCCATCCCCGGCGCCATGGTCGGCGGCCTCGTGCTCGGCCTGTGCGAAAGCTTCGCTACCGGCTATATTTCCAGCGCCTACGAAGACGCCCTCGCCTTCGCCCTGCTGGTGCTCATCCTCATCTTCCGTCCGGCGGGCATCCTCGGAAAGCCCAAAGTCCAAAAGGTCTAAGGGAGGCCGACATGAACATGATTTTAAGGGCGCTCATGGTCAGCGTATGGTTCATGGCGCTTACCTTCCCGCTTGTCGTCCTCAAGGTGGACACGCTCAACAATACGATCCTGTTCCGCTGGGAAAACATGGCCTCCATAGGCGTGGGCGCGTTCGTGCTCGCCATTTTCTGGCGCTGGAGCATGGAGCGCAAGGCCCTCGGCACGGCCTCCTCCGGCCCCTCGGCCTTCGCCCGCGCGCTTGAGGCCGTCCGGCAGCCCAAGCCCCGCTACACCTGCCTCGGCCTCATCGCGGCCCTGATGATCGCCATGCCGTACATCAGCTCCATGTACCAGATCAACATCATGATCTCGGCGCTGATCTACATCATGCTCGGCCTCGGCCTGAACATCGTGGTCGGCCTCGCCGGGCAGCTCGTGCTCGGCTACGCGGCGTTCTACGCCGTGGGCGCATACACCTACGGCCTGCTGAACACCTATTTCGGCCTCGGCTTCTGGGCCGTGCTGCCGGTGGGCGGCATCATGGCGGCCCTGTTCGGCCTCATGCTCGGTTTCCCCGTCCTCCGGCTCAAGGGCGACTATCTGGCCATCGTGACCCTCGGCTTCGGCGAAATCATCCGCCTCGTGCTGGAAAACTGGACCAGCGTGACCAAAGGTTCCTTCGGCCTGTCCAACATCAGCCGCCCCTCCCTTTTCGGCGTCGAAATGGGCGTGACCGAAGCCACCAACTACATTTATTACATCGTCCTCGCAGCCGTGGTCGTCACCATCATCGTCGTGGGGCGCCTCAAGAATTCCCGCATCGGCCTTGCCCTGCAAGCCCTGCGTGAAGACGAAATCGCCTGTGAAGCCATGGGCATCGACCTGACCAAGGTGAAGCTCTCGGCCTTCGCGCTCGGCTCCTGCTGGGCCGGGTTCGCCGGGGTCATCTTCGCGGCCAAGACCACGTTCATCAACCCCGCCAGCTTCACCTTCATGGAGTCGGCCATGGTCCTGTCCATGGTGGTGCTCGGCGGCATGGGTTCCGTGCTCGGCGTCACCATCGCGGCGGCCATCCTGGTGCTCGCGCCCGAATACCTGCGCGCGTTCTCCGAATACCGCATGCTCCTGTTCGGCGCGGTCATGGTCATCATGATGATCTACCGTCCGCAGGGCCTCATTTCCGGCGAAAAACGCCAGTACAAGATCACGAACAAGGATAAGATCGACAGCTCCAAGTCGGCTTTCGACGTTCCTGCCACGGGAGGTCAGGCATGAACACGCCTGTGCTTGAAGTAACCAACCTGTCCAAGAACTTCGGCGGCCTGCGTGCGCTCAACGAGGTGGATCTCACGATCAACCGGCAGGAGATCGTCGCGCTCATCGGCCCCAACGGAGCGGGGAAGACCACGTTCTTCAACTGCATCACCGGCATCTACCTGCCCACCGAAGGGACCGTCCAGCTCCACCTGCCCGAGCGCAACGGCAAGCCCGCCAGCTCCACGACGCTCAACGGCATGAAGCCCAACGCGATCACGGAACTCGGCATGGCCCGCACGTTCCAGAACATCCGCCTGTTCCCGACCATGACCGTGCTCGAAAACGTCATGATCGGCCGCCATTGCCGCACTTCGGCGGGCATCGCGGGGGCTGTTTTCCAAGACACGCGCACCCGGGCCGAGGAACAGGCCACCATCGACCGCAGCTATGAGCTGCTGCGCGAGGTGGGCCTGAACATGCACTATCAGGATGAAGCCCGGAACCTGCCCTACGGTGCGCAGCGCCGTCTGGAGATCGCCCGCGCCCTGGCGACCGAGCCCGCCGTGCTGCTGCTTGACGAACCCGCCGCAGGCATGAACCCGCAGGAAACCCTTGAACTCAAGTCGCTCATCCTGCACCTGCGGAAAGAATTCGACCTGTCCATCCTGCTCATCGAGCACGACATGGGCATGGTCATGTCCCTTTCGGATCGCATCTACGTCATGGAATACGGCTCCCGAATCGCCATGGGCACGCCGCAGGAAGTGCGCGAGAACCCCCGCGTCATCAAGGCGTACCTTGGAGAGTCCGACCATGCTTGAGCTTCGCAGCGTCAACACCTTCTACGGCAACATTCAGGCCCTGCGCGATGTGAACATCCGCATCAACGAAGGGGAGATCGTCACGCTCATCGGGGCCAACGGCGCGGGCAAGAGCACTACGCTGATGACCATCTGCGGCGGCACGCCTCCGCGCAGCGGCGAAGTCCTCTTCCGCGGGCACCCCATCCACACCCTCAGGCCGAACAAGATTGTGGCGCTCGGCATCAGCCAGGTGCCGGAAGGCCGCCTGATCTTCCCCGATCTCACCGTGCAGGAGAATCTGGACCTCGGGGCGTTCCTCCGCAACGACAAGGACAACATCAAGAAGGATCTCGACTACATCTTCGACCTGTTCCCCATCCTCGCGCAGCGCCGCGCCCAGACGGGCGGCACGCTGTCCGGCGGCGAACAGCAGATGCTGGCGATCTCCCGCGCGATCATGGCCCGTCCGACGCTGCTCCTGCTCGATGAGCCCTCACTCGGCCTTGCGCCGATCATCATCCAGCAGATTTTCTCCATCATCGAGAAGATCAACGCCGACGGCACCACCGTTTTCCTCGTCGAGCAGAACGCCAACCAGGCGCTCCGCATCGCCAACCGCGCCTACGTCATGGAAAACGGCCGCATCGTCATGGAAGACTCCGCCGACAGGCTCCTCACCGACCCCGCCGTGCAGAAGGCCTATCTGGGGATGTAATGGAGATATTGGGGAAGGGAGGGAAAACTTTTCTGAAGAAAAGCTTTTC
>USCL01000159.1 GCA_900553145.1 uncultured Desulfovibrio sp. | reverse complement strand
GGGGAAACTTTCTTTTTTTAAGTTTCCCCCGCCCCCTCCAAGCTTTTCTACTTCACCAGCTTCCTCAGCCACGAAATCGGATGCATGGACGGGAGCTTCGTGTGATGTGAAATCTGGAGGCGGCAGGTGCCGCACTCGGTGACGCAGTACTCGGCGGCGCTGTCCTTGACGGCCTTGAACAGATCCGACCCGACCGAGGCCGCCACGTCATATTTTTCCTTCTTGAAGCCGTAGCTGCCGGAAATGCCGCAGCAGCCGGAACGGGCGTCCTCGACGTTGGCGGAAGCCATGCGGAGCAGATCGAGGCCCGGCTTGCCGATGCCCTGCGCGCGCAGGTGGCAGGGCGCATGATAGACCAGCTTCGTGGCATCCTCGCGGGCGTCGATACCGAGTTCGCCGGATTCGATGAGGCCGATGAGGAACTCGCAGGCGTCCTGCACGTGCGGGACGATGTCCGCATGCTTGCCGAGCTCGGGGAAGTATTCGGCGTACTCCTGCTTGAGCATGAGCTGGCAGCTCGGGCAGACGGTCAGGACGGGCACGCTCCCGGACGAGACGAGGGCGGCGAGCGTATCCACGTTCCGGCCTGCGGCGGCGCGGGCATCGTCGAAGAAGCCGTTCGCCACCATCGGAAGGCCGCAGCACTCGAACTCGGGCACAATGACCTCATACCCCGCCTTTTCGAGCATGAAGACGAGATCCTTGCCGGTCTGCGGGTCATAATCGTTCACGTAGCAGCCGGGGAAGAAGACGGCTTTCTTGGTGAGGCGGGCGCGATCCGAAGCCGTGAGCATGGCGTTGTGATCGCCCATCCACTCCGTGAAGCTCCGGGGCACGAACACGGGCATGGGCGCGCGGGCGTCCACGCCGAACTTGTCGAGGATGAGCCGGGTCAGCGCGTTGGTTGAGCCGACATTGACCAGCCAGCCCGGGAATTTGCGGGCCAGCCTGCCGAGCATGCGGCCGTGGGACAGCACCCAGTCGCGCAGCGGCGGCCGGTGCCGCTTGCAGTATTCCGCGCGGGCCAGCATGTTGAGGGTCGAAATCTTGACCCCGGACGGGCAGGCGATGTCGCAGTTCTTGCAGTTGGAACAGTAGTCCAGCGCTTCGATTTCCGAGATTTCGCCGCCGCCGGTTTCATCATACAGGCGGAAGCGCTCGGATGAAGGCCCGGTCAGCTTCGGCCCCTTGAAAGCCCGCGTCGCTTTGGTGACGGGGCAATAGGCGACGCAGGTCGAGCAGGTCGTACATTTATCCACAGTTTCAATAGGTTTCATACGCACCTCAGGCGTTCATGGCTGCAAAGAAGGCCGTGGACAGCGCGACGCCGTTGCCGGACTTTTCAGCGGCGTGGTCGTAGCCGCCAAGCGTCTTGCCGATGAAGAACACGTTGTCGCACAACGGGTTGCCGTCCTTGCCGAGCGGGCGGAGCTTGCCGTCCACGTCCGGGCCAAGCAGCGCGAAGCCGTGCGACGGGCGGGGCGTCCCCGGCGTCTGGCGGCAGGCCGGGTAGGCTTCCGGCATGGACCACTCGGACGACGACGGGTTCAGGGGCAGATCGATATTGAAGATCGGCTCCCATGCGCGTTGGGGCTCAATGGCAAACCCTTCGCTGAGCACGCCGCCCGTGGCGATGATGAAGGAACGTGCCTCATAACGGCGCTCCTGCCCGTTGTTGGTCGTGATCAGCGCGGAACAATGGCCGCCTTCGATCACGGAGCCGGTGATGGTCGACTGCTCGATGAGATCCACATTGTATTTCTTGAGCAGCCGCAGGAGCAGGGCGTGCAGGCGCAGCCCCGTCACCGCCGGGGGCAGGCTCGAGATCTCGTTGACGATATGCCCCGTGCGATCCTTGACGGCGTTGTGCACGTCGCTGTTGGGGGCGGTGCCGAGGATCGCGGGGACGAACACCGCGCCGGGCACGCCGCGCACGATGTGCTTGTTGAGGCTCTTGCTCAGCCAGAGGATGCCCTCGGGCGTGTCCAGATACCGGGCCAGATCGAGGGTGGAGAGGTCGCGCTGGAGCGGGAACGGGCTCGGCAGGATGACCGGGACGACGTTTTTCCCCGCATAGGCCTTGCGGGTCAGGAGCCCCTGCGCCACCAGGGCGGGGGAGAAGTCCTTGAGCCCCTCGACCCCTGCGATGAAGATGTTGGCCGCTTCGGCCACCCCGTGCATCGACATGGTATGCGGCACGAGGTAGCTCGGCTTGGTCGTGCCGAGGGCCGTCACCACGCGGGTATTGCGTTCGCCGTTGCACAGGTAGGGACAGCCGCCCTCGCCGCAGAGCTCGAGGAAGCCGGACAGCGCCTTTTTGACGGTTTCCGCGCCCACGATGGAGTAGGGATGGCGCGGGGCGAGGCTGCCGAAACCGTCGAACGGCGAGGAGAGGGGCGTGCCGTCGGAACGGTAGCCGAGCACGTCGATGGTTCCGCCGCCGATGGCGAGCACGCCGGAGCCCTTGGTGACGAGCAGCGCGCGCTTCCCGGCCTTCGCCGCGAACAGGGCCGCGCTCAGCCCGGAAAGGCCGCCGCCGGCGACCATGACGTCATAGGGTTTTCTCTTGATCATTCGTCGGCTCCGTCTATGTTGAGGGTCGCGCCGTACATGCCGCGCGCCAGCTCGGTTTCACGCAATTCGCCGCCCCACAGCACCGGGCGGATGCCGTACCAGCGTTCCTGCTGGAAGCTTTGGAGCAGATCCGGCGCGCCGCAGGGGAGGGCGTCGCACTCGCCGGTGCCGCAGGCCTGCATCCCGGCGGGCAGCAGCTTGGCTTCGAGCACGGCGCCGACGCCGCGCAGGCCGCAGAAGCTGCCCTGACAGGTGCCCATGCCCATGCGGGTGCGGCGGCGGATGTCGTTCAGGGAGTGGGACGTGGGCTCGGAAGCGATCTGCTCGAATTCCGCGATGGTGACGCGCTCGCATTCGCAGAGGAGCGCCTTTTTCCACGGCGCGGCCTCAAGGCGTTCGACCGTGGCGGCGAAGCTGTCGCCGAGGCGCGATTCGGCCTGCTGCAACCCTTGCGCCGGGAACACCTTGCGGGCGCGTTCCAGCAGGGCCGGGGGCGTGTCCTCCACCAGCGGCTCCACGGCGGTGCGGCACGGCGCGCTCACGCCGAGCTTGGCGCAGACGAGGTCGGCCATGCGCTCGCCCATGAGGCGGTATGTGGTCAGCTTGCCGCCGCAGATGGTCGCCATGCCCTTGAGCCCTTCCTTTTCGTGGTCGAGGACCACAAAATTGCGGGAAGCGCCCCGGCCTTCGGCGGACGGATCGGCGGTGTACAGGGGGCGCGTCCCCGCGAAGGTGCGGAGGATGCGGTAGCTGTCGATTTCCGGGAAAAGGACGCGCCCGATGTCGAGCAGATCATGCACTTCGGCGGTGTCCGGCACGGTATCCTCGGGCTTGTCGGTCTTTTTGGACGTTGTGCCGAGGATGGTGATGGAGCCGTGCGGCACGAAGATGTCGCCGTCGGACGCCTTGCGCAGCCGGTTGATCACGCGGCTGGTGAAACGGTGGTTGAAGGCTATCAGCGTCCCGCGGTCGGGCTTGACGTTGATGTCGAGCCCCGCGGTATGGGCCAGCCCGCCTACCCAGCTCCCGGCGGCGTTGACCACGAAGCTGCAAGGGATTTCGCCGGACTGCCCGGTGCGGGAGTCGCGCACGCTCACGCTTGTGACCTGCCCGTTGGCGCTGTTGATGGCGGTGACTTCCGTATACGTGCGGAAGCCCGCCCCGTGCCGGACGGCGTTCTGGACGTTCTGCCAGACGAGGCGGAAGCCGTCCACGGCGGAGTCGGGCACGCGGTACACGGACACGATGTTGTCCGCAAGGTTGGGTTCGAGCGCCCGGGCTTCCTTTACGGTGAGCGGGGTGGCCTCGATCCCGCACTTGCCGCAGGCCGTGACCCAGCTTGCCTCAAATTCGGCCCCGTCTTCAGGCGTGCGGACGAAGAAACCCTCGGTCTCCTCGACGCAGTGCTTGCCGATGCACCGGAGGATACGGTTCTCTTCGATGCATTCCCGGCCCGCTTCGGCGTCCTTGACGGCATAGCGCGCGCCGCTGTGGAGGAGGCCGTGGAAGCGGGAGCTTGTGCCGTGGACGAGATCGCGCTGTTCGAGCAGCAGCGCCTTGACCCCGCGCATGGCGAGGTCACGCAAGGTCCCCGCGCCCGTGGCCCCGCCGCCGATGACGACGACGTCCCAGTGCCGCTTGGTATATTCTGAAAGTTCCTGCATGGATGTTCCCGTTCTTTCTGGATTTGTCCCGGATTCACGCCGGGGTTGCGTCGTCCCTGAAAATAGCCTCTTTGACATCCGTTTACAATAGAATATTCACATATGAAACCATTAACAAGGGTAAAACGTTCTTATCCGAAAATTTTGGAGAAGACGAAACGTCGGGGAGGGGGTACCCTTTTCAAAAGCCTTCCTTTCAAGGGCCTGCCCCTATCCCTTGAGAATGCTTATGGGGCCAGTTGCAAAAACGCTTCTGAAGGCAGGCTGGGCGGGGCGCTTGGAAGGCCGGATCTCGGCACCCGCCTCCCGGAAGCACGGCAAAGGGAACGGTGGGCTTGCGGGGCTTCCGCAATGGCTGCGGATAAAAGGCCCGCAGGCTTAGGCAAGATGGGGGGATGGCGCAACAGTTTTTTCTTACACATAAGGAGGATGTGGGAGCCTTCTTCGGCTGCTTCCCTGCGCCGCGATATCCGTATCGGAAATCCGTGAACGGAATACGCGCAACGGTGCGGGGGATGTGCCTTTCCCGGTCTGCTCCCCTCGTCCTCGGCTATCGCCTTTCGAGTCCCGCTTCCTCACGTTTTCGTGACTGGATTGCGGAGGAAGCGTGATTCAGGCATTCCCGAGGGCATGAGCATGGTTTCGGAATTTTTCGCGGACGGGATGATCCCGTGGTCGCCGATTTTGTTGTCGCTGAAGGTCGCGGGCCTTGCGACCGCCGCCTCGTTTTGCGCCGGGGTCGCCGCCGCGTGGCTTCTGGCCCGCCGCCGTTCGCCCTTTTCCGCGGTGCTGGACGCCATGTGCACGCTTCCGATGATACTGCCGCCCACGGTTCTGGGCTATTATCTTATCCTGCTGGTCGGGCGGCGCGGCGTCATCGGGCCGTGGCTGGCCGAGTGCGGCATCAACCTGATCTTTTCGTGGCAGGGGGCCGTGGTTGCGGCTACGGTGGTCGTGTTCCCGCTGATCTACAAGTCGGCCCGCGCCGCGCTGGAACTGGTCGATCCGCGCCTTGAAAACGCGGCCCGTACGCTCGGGGCATCCGAATGGAAGGTCTTTTGGCAGGTGTCGCTGCCGCTGGCGTGGCGCGGCATCGTTGCCGGCGGCATGCTGGCCTTCGCGCGGGGCATGGGCGAATTCGGCGCGACGCTGATGATCGCGGGCAATATCCCCGGCAAGACGCAGACGCTCGCGCTCGCCATCTATGACGCGTTTCAGGCGGGCAACGACGAGCAGGCGACGGTGCTCGTCGTGCTGACGTCGTGCCTGTGCCTCACCATCCTTGTCCTCGCCGACAGGTTGTTCGGCGGAAAGGCCGGAGGACGCTGATGCTTGATGTGCATATCCGCAAGCGCCTCGCCACGGGGCGCGAACGCGGCGACAGCTTTTCCCTCGACGTGTCCCTGAATTGCGCGACCCGCCGGTTGGTGCTGTTCGGGCATTCCGGTTCCGGCAAGACGCTGACGCTCCAGTCTCTGGCGGGGCTGGTCCGGCCCGACGGCGGATACATCAAGGTCGGGGACAAAGTGCTGTATGCCTCGGATGAAGGCATCGATCTCCCGGCCCGCGAACGCCATCTCGGCTATGTTTTTCAGGATTACGCCCTGTTTCCGCATCTGACGGTCCGCAGGAATGTGGAGTTCGCGCTCGACAAGACGAAGCGGACCTTCTTCGGACGCCCTTCCCCCTCGGCCCGCAAATCCGTGGACGCCCTTTTGGAACGCTTCGAGGTCGGGCATCTGGCCGAGCGGTATCCCCGTGAAATTTCCGGCGGGCAGCGGCAGCGCGTCGCCCTCGCCCGGGCCCTCATCACCGCCCCCCGCATGTTGCTGCTGGACGAGCCGTTCGCCGCGCTGGACCCTCTCCTCCGGGTCAGGATGCGCCGCGAGATCCGGGCCCTGCTCGACGAGTGGAATATCCCCGTCGTGCTGATCACCCATGATCCCGCTGACGTGGACGCCTTTGCGGATTCGCTGGCCGTCTACCGCGACGGCACGATCCGGCATGTCCTCGACGATTACCCCGCCCGCCGCGCGGGCGAACCGGACGCCCTTTCGCTCCTCGCCCCGCTGGTGGAAGCGTAATCGCCAAAAAGAGCGGCGGGAGGACAAAAAGGATGCCTGTCCTTCTTCCCGCCGCCCCGTTTTGTCAGGCTTCCGGTTTTTCCCCGATAGCACAAAGCCTTCCCCGTGTTCGGAGAAGGCTTTTCCATTCCCGGCAATCCCCTGCAACAGGGATCCGATAAAGTCAAAAGTCTTTGGAAAGGGAGGGATGGGCGCGGGCCGCGCCGGCAGGTTTGGGGAAGGGAGGGAAAAGCGTGGGGGCGCTCCCCTTTTCTTCAGAAACGTTTTCCCTCCCCCAATGTCTCTTACATCCCCAAAACGACGGCAAACGCCTTGAACAGGACGGACACGGGCTTGCCGGGCTCAAGCTTGAGCACACGGGCGCTCTGGGAGGTGATGACGGCGCAGACGTTGGTGCCTTCGTCGAGGGTGACGATGACTTCCGCTTCGATTTCGCCGAGCTGGACGCTCTGCACCTTGCCGGAGAAATGGTTGCGGGCGCTGGTGGGCGCGTCGCCGGTGCTGAGGATGACCCACGGGGCCTTGATGGTGGCGGTGGTGTTGATGCCTTCGCGGAGTTCGAGGTTGTCGGCGCTTTCGGCCGTGATGATGGATACGACCTGAAGGCCGGTGGACGTCAGGATTTCCACTTCGACAAGCAGATCGCCGCGCTTGATGCGGTTGATGGTTCCGGTGAACGCGTTGCGGGCGCTGGTTTTTTTCATAGCTTCCCTCCTGATATGGGAATGAACGATTTTTCGTGCGTCTTCACGGGAAAAGTGAAGGTAACTTGCCGTCAGGGTCGGGCTCTGCTGCCCGAGAAACTGCTGGACGATCTTGAGCGGCACATCGCCGCGCAGGAGCTCGATGCCCCGTGAATGCCTGATGACCCGGGGGCTGAGGAGTTCCTTCGGCAGATCGGCGTCCTTTGCCCTTTCATAGAAGATACGGCGTACGTACCCTTGATCAAGGCGCAGGACTTCGCCGCGCAGGCCGAACATGGGGGGGGATTCCAATACTTGCCGGATTTCCGCCATGATGGCTTCGGGGAATTGGAGTTCCCTGAGGTTTTGCCCTCGGACGATGACGACGGAACGGGTAAAGTCGAGATCCGTGCGGTCGTCGAGGGCCAGCGCTTCGCCGAGGCGCAGCGCGCCGTAGCGGATAAGCAGGAAGACCAGCCAGAGCCGTCCTCTTGAGCGGTTTTGCGTCGTGGAGGCGGACGCCCTGAACCAATCGAGAAACGCCTTGGAAACGGCGTCAAGCTGTTCCGAGGTCAGATGCCTGACGTTTTCCGGGACAGTGAACTGGCCGCCGGGATGCGGCGTGGGCGGAGGCGGGGCCTGAGGCGCATTGCGCGCTTCGCGTTCATGGCGGACGCAGGCTTCGATGAACCGCAGGGCGGAGTCATCAAGCCCCTGAACAAGATGGGTTATTTCTTCCTGCATGGAATCTCCTCTTACCGGATAAGCGACACTTCGGGATATGCAGGCTATCCCACGGGCTGACGAGGACGAAAGTCGGTCACGCAGCTTCTTGAAAGAGTGACAAGATTGCCGGGAAAACGCAAGGGGGTTATTGCTGAAAAGGTTATCGTTCGTGAACCGCAACAGTCGAACAACATAAGGAGTATGTACATGGATAAGAGCTTTTTCCGGCGGTGTGCCCGAAATGCGGCGTTCGGCCTTCTGGGATGCCTGCTTTTGGCGGCTCCGGCGTTTGCGGCGCAGGAAATCACGGTTTCCGGCGCGGCCAGCCTGACCAACGCGTTCACGGAGATCAAGGGGCTCTTTGAAAAGAAATACCCCGACATCAAGGTGCATACCAATTTCGCGGCCTCCAATCCGCTGCTCAAGCAGATGGAAGAGGGCGCTCCCGTCGATGTGTTCGCCTCCGCGGATCAGGAAACGATGGACAAGGCCGCGGCCAAGAAACTGGTCGATACCGCCACCCGCAAAGATTTTGCGCTCAACGATCTGGTTATGGTCGTGCCGTCCGACAGCAAGCTCAATCTGGCCGGAGCCAAGGATTTGACCAAGCCCGAGGTCAAGCGCATCGCCGTGGGCAACCCTGATTCCGTTCCCGCCGGTCGTTACACCAAGGCGGCCCTGACTGCCGCCGGCCTCTGGGAAACGCTTCAGCCCAAGTATGTCTTCGGCGCGAGCGTCCGTCAGGCTCTGGACTATGTGGGGCGCGGAGAAGTCGACGCCGGTTTCGTTTACCGCACCGACGCGAAGCAGGGCGGCGACAAGATGAAGGTGGCTGCCGTGATGGATGGCCACAAGCCCGTCCTGTATCCCATCGCCGTGTCGACCACCGGCAGCAACCGCGAGGGCGGCGCGAAGTTCGTTGATTTCGTCCTTTCCCCCGAAGGGCAGGCCGTGCTCGCCAAGTACGGTTTCAGCAAGCCGCAGAAGTAGTTGCCTCTAAAATGCGGGGAAGGGGGGAACCTTTCT
>USCL01000158.1 GCA_900553145.1 uncultured Desulfovibrio sp. | reverse complement strand
GGGGGAGGGAACCTTTCTTCAGAAAGGTTCCCTCCCCCTCCCCAATATTTCCTCCACCCTACCCGTGCAGCATCCCCGCAAGCGTGCCCAGCGCGGCCGCCAGAGCTTCCCGCGTGCGCACGCCACCGAGCGCCAAACGCACGCCCTGCTCCGGCGAAACGTGGTTCAGTGCAAAGAGATCGCTCTCCGCCACGATGATCCCGCGCTGCCGCGCCGCTTCGGCAAAGGCCACCGCCGCCCACGGATCGGGCAGCTTGAGCCAGCAGAAAAACCCCGTCGTCCGCGTCTCCAAGGGGAAGCCGTCCAGCAGCCGCCGGGCCAAAGCGTTGCGCTCCGCCGCCTCGCGCCGCTTGGCGGCAAGCACGAGATCCGCCGTGCCGTTGCGGATCCACATGGTCGCCAGTTCGGCCATGAGCGGAGGGGCCATTGAAATCGTGTAGGAAACCGTCCGTTCCAGCTCGGCAAAAACGGCATCAGGCGGACAGAGATAGGCGATACGCAAGCCGCCGCTCAGGGCTTCGCTTGTGGACGCGATGAAACAGCAGCGTTCCGGCGCCAATGAAGCCAGCGGCGGCAGGCTGTGCTCCAGCGAAAGGGCGTAGACATCGTCTTCGATAATCATGACGTCGTAACGCCGGCAGATCTCCACCAGCTCCCGGCGGCGGTACTCGGGGATCTGCGCCAGCGTGGGGTTCTGGCACGTGGGCATCAGATACAGGCCTTTGATGCCCCCGGCACGGCAAGCCGCCTCCAGCGAATCGGGCAGCATGCCGCCCTGATCCATGCGGATGGGCGTCAGGTTGAGCCGCAGGCGGCGGGCAAGCTGCTTGAGGAGCGGATAGCTGAGCTGTTCGGCGGCGATGCGATCGCCCGGGTTGAACAGGGACGCCAGCACCGTCAGAAGCGCGTGCTGCGCCCCCGCACAGACGAGCAGGTTTTCCGGCGAAACGGCCAGCCCGTACCGTCCGGCCCACTGCGCTCCGGCCTCGCGGTGCCGCAGCAGCCCGCGCGGCTGCTGATAGTTGCTGAGCTCCTTCAGGTCGGCGTAGCGGGACAGCTCGGCCACGGCCTCGTTCAAATCCGGGTTCAGATATTCAAAGGGCGCGATGAACCCCAGATCGTGCATCCGGCCAGCGCCTTCGTACACATCCACATCGTGGCACGGAGCGGTCACAAAGGTCCCCCGCCCGGTCACGCCCACGGTCAGCCCGCGCTGCGCGGCCTCGGCATACCCCCGGCTCACGGTTCCGATGGTCACGCCAAGCGCCCCGGCCAAATCCCTGTGCGTAGGCAGGGATTCCCCGGGCGCGAGGACGCCCTCCTCGATGCCCTGCGCGATGGCGTTGGCAACGAGCATGTACTTGGCCTCTCCGGGATGTTCCCCCGCCTGTTCCTGATACAGTCGAAGCAGTTTCATACCGCTGCCCTACAAGACCTCCGAGGAGGCGTCAACCGGCCCCTTGCGCCGGGCTTTGAGCGCATCGAGCAAGGCCACCGTCACCCGCAGGCCGCCCTTGCCGCGCCCGAGCTCCACGCCTTGCTTGGCCATGCCGTGATAATCCGAGCCGCCGCTGAGCCCGAGGCCGTAGCGGGCCGCCAGCTCCACGCAAAACCGCTCGTCGCGCGCCGAATGTTCGCTATGGTAGGCCTCAATGGCCCCAAGCCCGGCTTCCTTGAGGCGGGGGATGATTTCGTCGAACCATGACGGGGGACAGCGGATCAGCATGGGATGCGCAAAACTCACCACCGCGCCGAGATCCGCCATGAGGCTCACCCCTTCTTCCGGGGAAAGCAGGGTACGGGGCACGTATGCCGCGCCGTGATAGCCGAGATACAGCTCAAAGGCCTGCGCGAAGCTGGACACGACGCCGCGTTTTTGAAGTACGCGGGCTATGTGGGGACGACCGACCGATTCGCCTCCGGCCTCGTCCAGCACCTCTTGGTACTCCATACTGATGCCGGCGGCGCGCAGTTTGTCGAGCATTTTCAGGTTGCGCTCTTCCCGGTGCACCCGCAGACGGGCCAGTTCGGCCTCCAGAGACGCCGAGTGCCGGGGCAGCCACAGCCCGAGCAGGTGGATTTCGCCATACTGCCCCTGTACGCCGAGCTCGCACCCCCGGATGACCTCCACGCCGCATTCGCGCCCGGCGGCTTCCGCTTCATCAAGGCCGGAGATCGTATCGTGATCGGTCACGGCGACCGCCGCGAGTTTCAGGGAAGCCGCCCTGCGTATAAGGTCCCGGGGGGCGTCCGTACCGTCGGACGCCGTCGTATGCGTATGCAAATCAACAAAACGGGGCTGCATGCTTTCTCCTCATCGCCGCCCTGCCGGAAGGCGGCTTGTCCTCCGCAACGGAAGGCGTTACACTCTTCATTCATACGTCAACACTGCGCCAAGGAGACGCTTCATGGCTCTGAATCCCGAACTGCTTGCCCTGCTCGCCTGCCCCGTGTGCCGGGGAGAGCTGGAACCTGTGGACAACGAAAGCGGACTGGAATGCCCGGCCTGCGGTCTGGTTTTTCCTGTGCGCGACAATATCCCCATCATGCTTCAAGAAGAAGCCATCCGCAAGGATGACTGGGAGCGCGGACAACGCAAGAAACAATCCCGCTGAGATGAGAAAAGCATGCCCCTCGGACATGCTTTTCCTTTATCAAAAAACAACGATACGCCCGGCTCAGGGATGTCCCGCGAGCTTTCTGCATCCTGCCCGCACAGCCTAAGCATCCGCAGCGGCACGGAACCGGATATCCCGGCTCCGGCCGCTTTTTTTCAACTGAAAGGCCAGCCTGCATGGGGCTTCTGGATCTGCAAGCCCCTCTGGAAAACAGGCCCCATCAATCCGAGTAATTGGGGAACAGGGGTTCCTTCACGGACATGCTGCCGAGGAAGTTCCCCATATACCGGGCATTGAGCGTCTTGATATACGGGGCCTCGTCCTTGGGCAGAGGAGCCTCCCCATACTGGACGCGGAATACCTTGGCCGCACGTTCGCGGAACGCCTGCACCGCCTCATTGTATACCGGCACTTCGGAAACGCCCTTGAGCGACGCGGGGAGCGGTTCACGGTATTCGAGGACAAGCTTGGACCGCCTGAAATCGTTCAGGCACGCGAAACGCTGCACCAGCCAGTCAAGGGAAGCCCACTGATCCTCGGGCGCGAACAGGGGCGCAAAAGGATCCTTGGCTCCGTTGACGATGCGGACGCTCCCGTAGAAACTCTCGCCGCCGAACTCGGTCCCCATGTTCTGCTGAGCCATAGGCCCGCTGAAGGACAGCGGGTCCCATTCCCAAGCATTGCTGGGCACAAAGGAAAGGGCCACAATGGCCATGGGAGACCCGGCATCCGTCCCGTATACGGAAACGAAGGTTTCCGGGAACTGGTAGCCTTGATCCGTGTTCAGGAACGGGGCCAGCTTGCCGTGCGCGATCATCGGCATGTCCGTGACTCCGACGGAAACATCCGGCCGGGCCGGGGAAACCAATGTCGAGCCTTCAAAGCCGCGGTAGAACGGCGTACATGCGGCAAGCGCCGCAACCATGCACCACAACAGAAAAAAACGGATTGTTTTCATGGGGATCTCCGAAAGAATACATTATGAGATCTGATTCCTGATAAATACGCCTGAACGTTCCGAAGCGCCACTCTTTTTTTCGGGCTGCCGGAAGGGGACACGCCCTTTCCCCCAAAGGCCGACGCCTCAACAGGCCGACGCTTCCCGTCCGTTTCCTTGCGGTATCTGCAAGGGACACTCAGACGGGATGGCCGCACCATGCGCGCAAGCACCTTTTCCATCCCACCCTCCGGAAGATCGAAACGACGAGAGGCCCTCTCCACGGGAAAGGGCCTCTTTGAAAGAGCCTGATGGGATCTGCCGTCTGCAATGCCAGCCAGCGGGAAACGGCGTCCCGCCTGCCCGGGATTAATTTGCCTGTTTGCGGATAAACGTGGGCAGCTCGATTTCCTCTTCCTCGAAGATGAACTCCTCGCGGCCGGGGTTGTGCGTCGTCTGCTTGGAAAGCTGATCGCGATCCCGCAGGAACGTGGGCACAATACGCTCCTCATCCGAGAAATTGCCGACCGTGCGGGGCATACGCATGCGCGGCATGGCGTGCTCCTCGGCAAGGGCCTGTTTCTGGTAATTCAGCCCGGAATGGGAAACATGCTGCGGCTGCTGAGCCGGGCGCTGCTGGGGACGGACGGTAGCCACATTGGCCTGCCCGCCCTGCACGACTTTCGGCGCGGAGTTGCCTTCGATGCCCGTGGCAATGACGGTGATGCGGATCTCGTCCCCGGCGTTCTCGTCGGTGGCGCAACCGATGATGATGTTGGTATCGGCTTCGCCGAGCGCATCATTGATGTAGGCGGACGCGTCGTTGAACTCTTCGAACAGCAGGTCTTCGTTGGCCGTGATGTTGATGAGCACCGCCTTGGCCCCGGCAATGGACACGTCCTCCAGCAGCGGGCTGGTGATGGCCTTGCGGGCGGCTTCGATGGCCCGGCCTTCGCCTATGGCGATACCGGCACCCATCATGGCCAGACCGGAAACGCTCATGACCGTGCGCACGTCGGCAAAGTCCACGTTGATGAGGCCGGGGACGGTGATGAGGTCGGAAATGCCCCGGACAGCCCGGTGCAGCACATCGTCGGCGCACTTCAGCATGTCGCTGAGCTTCGCCTTCTTGGGCGCGATGGTGAGCAGGCGGTTGTTCGGGATCGTGATCAGGCTGTCCACGTTCTCGCGGAGCTCGGCAATGCCCTGCTCCGCGGCGCGGGCGCGTTTCGTGCCCTCGAACAGGAACGGCTTGGTCACGACGCCCACCGTCAGGGCGCCAAGCTCACGGGCGGCCTGCGCCCCGATGGGGGCCGCGCCCGTCCCGGTGCCGCCGCCCATGCCCGCGGTCACAAAGACCATATCGGCATCGCCGATGGCATCCTTGATCGCGCCGATGCTTTCCTGCGCCGCATCGCGGCCCACGTTGGGATCGGCCCCGGCCCCAAGCCCTTTGGTCAGCTTTTCGCCGATCTGGAGCTTGATTTCGGCCTTGGAGCGAAGCAGAGCCTGCGCATCCGTATTGGCGCAGATGAAGGTAACGCCCTTCAGGCCCGCCATGATCATGTTCTGCACGGCGTTGCCGCCGCCACCGCCGACACCGATGACCTTTATATTCGCGGGGGGGGTATCCGCTTCAAACTGCATATCCATCATAGCTCCTCCTCAAAAAGAACAACGTACTGACCGCCCAGACGTCAGGAAATTTCGGAAAACCACTTTTTCATGCGCGAAAGGATCGAATTGAACACGTTCCCGTCGCTCCGGATGCGGAATTTCTGCTCCATGCCTTCCTTCTCCGCGCCAAAGCGGAGCAGGCCCATGGCCGTGGCAAACTTGGGACTGTTCACCATATCTTTGAGCCCGCCCACATTACGGGGATACCCGATGCGCGTAGGCAGGTTGAAGACTTGTTCGCCGAGCTCCTGGCAGCCCTGAATGAGGGCCGTCCCACCCGTGAGCACCACGCCCGCGCCGATCATGTTCTTGAGGCCGGAACGCACCAGCTCCTGATCGAGGAGCGTGAGGATTTCCTCCATGCGGGGTTCACAGATTTCCGCCAGCACCTGACGCGACAGGCGGCGAGGTTCCCGCCCGCCCACACTGGGCACTTCGATATACTCATCGGGGCGCACCATTTCGGCAATGGCCGCACCGTGCTTGATCTTGATCTTTTCAGCCGCCGCCATAGGCGTGCGGAGGCCGAACGCGATGTCGTTGGTCAGGTTTTGCCCGCCAAGCGCCAGCACGCCCGTGTGCTTGATGGAATCGTTGGCGAAAATGGCGATGTCGCAGGTCCCGCCGCCGAGGTCGATGAGGGCCACGCCGATCTCGCGTTCCTCCTCGGTGAGCACGGCCTTGGCCGAGGCGAGGGATTCCAGCACGATGTCCGACACGTCGAGCCCGCTCTTATGGCAGGAGCGCACGATGTTCTGGGCGGAAGTGACCGCACCGGTCACGATGTGGACCTTCACTTCCAGACGCACGCCGGCCATGCCCATCGGGTCGGCGATGCCGCGCTGATCGTCGACGATGTATTCCTGAGGCAGGATGTGGATCACCTCGCGGTCCAGCGGGATGGCGACCGCCTTGGCCGCATCCAGCGCGCGCTCGATGTCGCGGGGCGAGACTTCGCCGCCCTTGACGGCAATGACGCCGTGGCTGTTGAAGCCCTTGATATGGCTGCCGGCAATGCCAGCATACACGGAGCGGATTTCACATCCGGCCATCAGTTCGGCTTCTTCAAGCGCCCGCTTGATGGATTGCACCGTCTGCTCGATATTGACCACGACCCCCTTCCGCAACCCGGTGGACGGACTCGTGCCGATACCGACAATATCCATCCCGCCGTTTTCGGAGGGTTCGCCCACCACCGCACAAATCTTGGTGGTGCCAATATCAAGGCCGACTATCAATTCAGATTTGGACATGCGCTACTCCTTGGCGCGTTTCGCAATGCATGTCGGGATATTACAACATCCCGATCACGCAAAATCAGACCCGAATCCATCATTTCGGGAGGCGCTGCGGCGTCACCCTGCTCATCGCTGCTGTTCTGAGCCGGAACAAGGGTGTTTTTTTCCGCCCTGTTTCACAGTCTGAATACCCCGGATACAGCATATTTTCCGCAAAAAGTCTAGAAAAAACCGCTACTCGCTCTTATACATTCTCAGGTTCTACGACCCAGACGTTGCCGTCGGCAGCCCAAACCTCCCGCGCCGTCTTCAACTCGCCGCGGCGGGCCAAGTCGGAAAGCACCAGACTCAGCCGGCGGAGATTGGCGTCCCAGTCCTCGGCGGCAATGCACAGCACAAGGTTTCTGTTCTCGATGAAAACCTCAAACCCCTTGGCCGCGCTCACCCGGAACAGGGAAACGCTGGCCATGTTCACAGGCAGGTGCGCCGCCTGAAACGCGCGGGAGAGCTCGTCCATCTGTGGGAGCAGCTCCTCGCCTCCGGGCAGGATCTCCAGCGTCGGCAGAGACAGGAAGTTCCCCACGTTCACGGGCGCGATGCTCTGCCCCCTGTTGTCCGCGTAATACAGCACGCCGTCCTTGAGCATCCAGAATGCGGGGATGCGCTCCCGGATTCGGATTTCAAACGCATCCGGCAGGCGGCGCTTCACAGCCACGGACAGCACCCACGGATTGTCGCGGAGGCCCTGCTCCACGTCCGCGATATTGACGGTCAGGCTGTTGACACCCGGCTGGAGGTTCGCGGCCTTGAGCACCTCTTCACGCGAGAAATGGGCCGTGCCGCGGATTTCAATGCGTTTGATGGCGAAAAAATCGCTGGTCGTCGCCATGCGGTGCAGCTGGAGGCCGCCCACGCCAAGCCCGACAAGCAACGCCGCGCCGATCCCAAGGCCAAGGGTCCAGCTGAGGGCCGCCTTCACATGGGTGAAAAACGATCCGCCTCCCGGCGAAGAAGGGCTCCGCTGCGTGCTGGTGTAGCTGTTGCGGGCGGGACGCCTGTTGTTGCGCTTCGACGAACTCAGAATACCCACAATTTCACTTCCGTCTGCAATTGGACACCAAACCGTTCCTGTACGGCGTACTGCGCCGACCGGATGAGCTCAAGCGCGGCGTCCGCGCTGCCCTTGCCTTCGTTGACCAGAAAATTCGCGTGCATCTCGGAAAAACACATGCCCCCGAGCCGTTTGCCCCGGAACCCGGCCTCGTCAAGCAGCTTGCCCGCCGACATCCCATCCGGGGGGTTTTTGAAGACGCACCCCGCGCTCCACGAACGGACCGGCTGTACCCGCAGCTTGCGTTCGATGTTCCCGCGCATGACCCTGCGGATCGTTTCCGGTTCCGCCGGGCGCAGCGCCAATACCACGCCGGAAATCGCAAACCACGGCTTCCCGCCGTCCTTCAGCCCGAAAAAGCGGTATTCGCAGCGCACATCCCCGCGCCCCAGCGTCCGGAAGCCGCGATCCGGCGAAAACACGTCAACGCTGCGCAGCACCGTTCCCATGTCCGTCCCGTGCGCCCCGGCATTCCCGGCCACCGCGCCGCCCACGTCGCCCGGCACCCCGGCCATGCCCTCCAGCCCGGACAGGCCGCGCTTCATGCACCAGACCAGCAGGCGGGGCAGCCTTACGCCAGCGCCGACCCGTACGAGCCGCAAGCCGCCGTCTTCGCCCACCACGGCGGGCGCTTCATCCATGCCGCACCGGACAAGCGTGACGGGCAGTTCGCCGTCAGCGGCGAGGATATTCGTCCCACCGCCGATCAGAGCCACGCTGCCGCCGATCCGATCCGCCGCCTCAGGCAGCGTTTCCAGATCCGCAACGCTTTCAAACGTGGCGAGCGCCAACGCGCGGCCCCCCAAGTGCAGGGAGGTCAAAGAAGCCATGCGCGGCGACGCAATGATCCGTACCATCGGTTTTCCTCTTTCCCGCTTTTTTCGCAGGAGAACGGCTCTATTGAATATTATTTTTTGCAGAAAGACACGCCCCTTTCCTTGATAAAAAGCCACTTATCAGGACGTGCGCTCCCTTTCTCGTGCCGCAGGCCGCTGTAAAAGGCGTTCCCCCTTGCGGAGGTGCCTCCGGCGGCAAGGGGCCTACCGCCCCTTGACCCCGTCCGGGGGGCGAGCCGCCCCCCGGACCCCGGCGTAACCGGGAACGCAGCGGCATTCCCGAGTTGTGCCAAAAGGCTTTCCCTGCGTCGAACAACGGAACTCCCGCCGCGCCGCCTCCCCACCAGTCAAAGTTTTTGCGGGTGGGGGCTCGG
>USCL01000157.1 GCA_900553145.1 uncultured Desulfovibrio sp. | reverse complement strand
GGCGAGGGAACCCTTCTTCAGAAGGGTTCCCTCGCCCCCTCCAAGTCTTCATCGTCTCTTATCCACTATTTCCCGAACTTCTTCACGATCGCCTTGGCCGGGATGATGCCGGTAGCGGCGGCGGACACGATGTTGCCGGAGACGCCGGGGCCGTCGCCCGCGACGAAGAGGTTGGAAACGGAGGTTTCGAGATCGCTGGACGTGGCGACCTGCGTGGAGAAGAACTTGATCTCGGGCGCATAGAGCAGGGTCGAGTCGTCGGCGATGCCGGGCACCACCAGATTGAGCTGTTCCAAGCCCTCCACGAGGTTGGTCACGATGCGGCCCGGCAGGGCCATCGCAATATCGCCGGGCGTGACTTCGGTAAGGGTGGGCTCGACATACCCGTTGTGGATGCGCTGCCACGTGGATCGCCGCCCGCGCCGCAGATCCCCGAGGCGCTGGAGGATCGGCTTGCCGCCGCCGATAAGCGAGGCGAGCCTGCCGATGGCGACGCCGTAGCCGTGGCTGTCGGACACGGGATCGGTGAGGATCACCTTGGACAGGAACGCGAAGTTCGTGTTGTCCGACTTGCGGTTGCGGTAGGCGTGCCCGTTCACGCAGACGAAATCCTGATAATTTTCAAGCGTGATGAACCCGGCGGGGTTGGTGCAGAACGTGCGCGTCTGATCGTCGTAACGCTGCGTCTGCACAAAGAACGTGGGGTCATAGATGACGTCGGTGAGATCAGACATGACGTCGTTGTGCGTTTCCACGCGCACGCCGACCTCGATGCCCCGCTGCTGAAGCTCCATGCCGTATTCCTTGGCCATGTCGCCCATCCAGTCCGCCCCCACGCGGCCCGGCGCGAGGATTGCCGCGCGGCAGCGCAGCTCGCCCTTGTCGGTGATCAGGCCGCGTACTTCGCCTCCCTCGACGATGACGCGCTTGACGTCCTCACCGGTGCGGATGGACACGCCGCGTTCCCGGAGCACTTCGCACATGCCGTCGATGTGATCCGGCAGACAGTCGCTGCCCAAATGCTTCTGACGGATGAGCAGCAGATCAATGCCGTGCTTTTTCGCTTCCTTGCGGATGGATTTGGCGCTTTCCATATCCGAGGGGAACACCGGGGCCGACATGCCGAACCGGTCGAAAATGGCCTCGGTCTCTTCGATAAGGCTTTCCGCTTCGGAGCGGGGCATGAACTGCGTAAGATCGGTCTTGCCGAGCTTGTGGATGAAGTTCAGCTTGCCGTCCGAGAACAGCCCCCCTCCGCCCATCCCCGAAAGGATATGGCAAGGATCGCACTTCATGCATTTCTTGGCCTTGCCGAGCGGACAGCCGCGCTTCTTGACCATGTTGCCGCGTTCCACGATGCACACCGACAAATCCGAATGATCGGCCAGCCACCAAGCCGCGAACAGCCCGGCAGGCCCGCCGCCCACGATGATGACGTCAAACGTGTCCGACATAAAAATCCTCCCAAAAGGATACGCTATTCAGGGGAGAACAAGAAAAAGCCCGCAGGCGCGGGATCGTAGGATAAGCATGCACGGTTTCGGAACACCTGTCAAACGCCCGCCGGGTACCTTCTCATCCTTCCAGCCACCCATCCGGCAGTGCGGCATTCTTTCTTCAAACACCTTCTTCCCGGCGGAAAGATCGCCAGCAAAAGGGCGTTTCGTTCCAGCCGCCGCCTCCCGCCCTGCCCCGTTCCCCTGCGGGGGACTGCCCCGCGCGACGCCACGCCCATGTCGTCCTTGGCCTTTTTCAGGCGTTTTGGGGGCTGCCCCGCCTGCGGCACCACGCCAGATATGATTTTTTTGCGCGGCGATCTTGGCGGCGTTGCTGGCGGTGGCGGCCATGCCCTTTCTTGCGCGGGCATAGCGCTTTATGGCGTTGGCGGGTTTGGCTCTTTCCCGCAGCGGGAGAACCTTAAATCCCCCCTGCGCTCCTTCCCGGTAAACGGGGAACGCCGCAAGCAGGGATTCGATAAAGGCGAAAATATGGGGAGGGAGAGGGGTAGGTTTTGGGGAGGGGAGGAGGGAACCGTGGGGGTGATCCCCCCTTCTCCAGAAAGGTTCCCTCCCCAATCTTTCACAAACCATCACTTCCCGAACGTCACGCGCATGTCGCTGTCGACGAACACGTCCGCCTGCATGTTCTTGCCGACGGCCTGCGCCGCAGCGGTAGCGAGCTGGGGAAGGATTTCATAGGTATTGCCCTTCGAGCCGCCGCTCGTCACCACGACGCGCCAAAGCACGGCCTCGCTCGGGACTCCCTGCGACGCGGATGCCAGCAACGGGGGAGCATAAGGCGGCTCCTGATCGGGATCGGCCCCCGTCGCCTTCAGCGGCGCGGCATAGGGGGGCTTGCCGAGGGTTCCCCCTTCAAGCGCGATCGGCGGCGCATACGGGCCCTTGGAAGGATCGCCGTCCGGCTTCGCCGCAGGGGCGGCCTTGGAGGCGATGCCCGAGGGCTTCACGGCAGGAAGCAGCGCCTCGAGCGTAGCCTTGGGCAAGGCGTCGGCGCGCAAGGCCTCCACTATCAGCACCCGGGAGTAGACGGCCTGAATGGTCGGCTCGGGCACATAAAAAGCCTGCCGCGCATACCCGAACGGCCCCCTGCGCCACGGGGACGAACCAAAGCCGATCCCCGTGCCGAAACTCAGGCCGGGCCGATAAAAAGGATCGGCCCGTTCCGCGATATACTGCGGCCCATCGGTCACCCACCAGATCCGCACCAGCACGTCGGCTTCGGGGGCCTGATCAGGGTTGGAAAGCCACTTCCAATTATACAGCGAAAGCGCCGTGGCAAGCGGCACCGACACGTTTTGGAGCCCCGAAAGCGTTTCCGGGGCGGAAGCCGGAAGCCCCGGCCCCGCCACGGCCGCCCACGACAGATCCGTAGGCATTGGAACCGCTTCCGCATTGGCCTGAATCGTAGCCGCGACCCGGTAGCCGCAGCCGGAGGTCGCTATGGAAACAAGGCTTAATACAAGCCACAGAACAAGAATCCCTGAACGCTTCATGCTCGCCTCCCCGTCCCCGGAAACATGCCGTTTCCAAGGGGCGTTCCTGCGCTATGGCAGGAAGCGGATCATACGAGAAAGCGCAACATCCCGCAATTGTTCCCGACCGCCGCGCCCTCCGGGGCTGGACATGGGGACCTTCAGCGCGAAAGGCGTTCGGGGAGAAGCTTCCAGTACCACGAGCCCACGTCAGTGTTCGGATCGTCCCACTCATCAGACTTCTCGAAGAATTCCAAGAGGCGGCTCTCTTCCTTTTCCTCGGGCAATTCCGGAAAAGCCAACCGTTTCGCGCGGAAAATCAGAGCCAAGTCTTCCAGCAGGTTCATCCAATGGCTTTCGTCATCATGCGGAAGGGTTGCCAATTCGTTGAAAAAATGCTTAGCAAACGACATATCTTCGGTTATGCAGGAGTCGAGCGTGTCGGCCAATTCACAAACGCGGCGCAACCCTCCGAGAACCAGAGCTCCCGTTCGGGCCTGTTCCACAGGCAAATCCAAAAGCCGGTCACGGGCAACCTTAATGGCCGGTATATTGTGTCGAAACATCATTACCTCCGGAGTCATTATATGATAATGAATATAGAAAGTTTTAACATTAGTAAAACAGTTCTATATAAGCTTATAAATAAAATCAATCCTGTCCGATTCCGGGCAGTTGCGGGGGCGCTGGCCCTGCTGTCCATCCTCGCCCTGCCCGGCTGTTCGCTGCTGGAGCCGGAAAAGCTGCCTCCCAGGCCCGCCAACCCCACGGGCGTGTCGGGCAAGTACGACCCGCAGGCCGAACAGCTGTTCGCCAAGGCGCATATCCTTTGGAAGGGCGAGACATGCACCGATCCTGAAAAAGCGCTGGAGTACCTCGACGAAGCCCTGAAAATCGAGCCCGATTACCCGCAGGCGCTGATCCGGCGCGGGCTGGCCCTGAGCCAGCTCGGATACGCCGACGACGCCTTTGACGATCTGACGAAAGCCATCCGGACGGATCCTTCCGCCGAGGCCTACCTCTCGCGCGGGATCTGCCTGCTCCAACAGGGGAACACCGCCGGAGCCCGCAAGGATCTGGAAGAGGCGTTGCGCCGCGACGGGGGCTCGTACCGCGCGTGGAACATCCTCGGCGCGGTATCCCTCAAAGAGGGCAAGGATCAGGAAGCCTGCGAGGCTTTCGAAAAAGCCTGCTCCTCCGGCGACTGCGCGGGCATCGAAGCCGCCCGCCGCGAAAAAATCTGCAAATAGCCGTGGTTCCGGAAGCGGCCGCGTTTTCCGCCCTTCCCTTCCGAAAACGGCGCGGCTTTACCTCCGCGGTCAAAGTCGGTAGAGAAAACGGGAAAACGCAGCCGCAGACAGGGCACACCGCCCCACGGGCCGCATCACCGAGGTACTGGAATGCTGACGAACCGTTCCCACAGCCCGCTGTATCTTCCCCTGCTGATCGCCGTTTGCGGGGTTCTCTTTTCCATCTGGAACGCATTGGATGCGGCATCCGTGCCCTGTATTTCCGCCGGATGCACACTCTACCAAAACTTTTCCATCAACGGCTACTCCCTGTGGTGGGGCGGCGTGGGGATTTTTTCCCTGCTTGGCCTGCTGGCCCTTACCGGCCACGCCGCGCTCGGGCGCTGGCTGGCCGGGCTTGCCGTCCTGCTGGACTGCGTGCTGCTCGGGATCATGATCCTGACGCTTCCCTGCGTGGCCTGCATGGCGGCCGCGCTGCTCCTTGCGCTCTCCTACGTCGCCTTCCGCGCCGCCACGCCTGCGGACACGCACCGCAGCGCGCTACGCCACGCCTCCCCGCTGCTTGTCCTCTGGGGGGCCCTCTTCCTCCTGACCCTCGGCGGGCTCGCACGGAGCGAGGTCGAGCCGTGGGCGATTCAGGCCCCCGAAGTGGAGGACGAAGCCACGGCCCGCGTTTTCTTCTCCCCTTCGTGCAGCGCCTGCCGCCAGCTGGTGATGGGCATGTCCGAAGCCGACGCCCGCAAGATCATCTGGTGCCCGGTTGCGGAAGAGGAAAAGGATTTCGCCATCATCCTGAACCTCAAAAAACGTATCGAAATGGGCACGCCGCTGACCCGCTCCTTCCTGCCGTCGCTGGAAACGCAGCCCATGACGCTCTGGGATCTGTTCAGCCTCGACGTGCTGACGACCCAGTTCCGCCTTTGGTGCAACGACGCGCGGGTCATTGCCAGCAGCAAGGGCCGCCTGCCGCTGGTGGAGTTCATGGGCGTCCCTTCGGCGCTCGTCAGGGCAAAGTCCCCGGCATCCCCGGCAACGCGCCCCGCGCCCTCGCCCACGCCTTCCGAGCCCATGTTCGGCGGGCAGTCCGTATTGCCCGGGCAAGCCGCGCCGCAGGATCACGGCCTCCCCTTCGATATGGGGAACTCCGGCAGCTGCGGCGGCCCCAACGCCGTGCCGTGCCCGTAAGAACGCCCCTGAAGGAGCGGAGAGCAACCGATGAGAGCCATCTCACTTTGAAACGGCTCTCGCCACAGGCAGGCATGGCGTGCCGCAACGCGGCGTAGACTCTGATGAAAACGATGCTTTTCACCAGAATGCCGCCTTTGAAACGTGTAACGGTTCAAAAGGAATCTGCTCTAAAGCAAAGGCGGGCACCTGCTGCCCGCCTTTTTCTTTTGAAAAACATCATCCGTAGTTATCCTTAAGGAATGGCTGGCAGCGCCAAAAACAAACGGAAACGGTTCCGCGCCCGGTTTGTACCGGATGCGGAACCGTTTCCGTTTAGCTTCAAGAAGTCTATTGGGAGGCACAAAATCCGTTTTTCCGGCCCGTTCGCAAGGCCGGGCAACGGGATGGGCTAATCTTCGTCAGGATAGACGATTTCGTCGGGCATTTCGGATTCGGGGGTATGGCTGGCCAGCACCCGGCGGCGGGCCGGGCGGCTGCTGGCCGCGGGCGCCGCCTCTTCCTCCTGCGCCTTACGGGTCATCGAAGGGGTAGGCAGCGTGTTATAAATATTCCAGTAAACGGGCAGGTAGTTCGTCACGATGCCCGGATTGCTCAACTTGATGTTCGGGCGGAGGAAGGCCGCCAGAGAGAGCGCCAGAGCCCACTGGACGGTCGGGCTGGCCCACGGGGTGGTGGAAGGATCGATGGCGACGAGCCGCCCGTCCTCGCAGGACAAGCCGAGCTGGTTCAGGAAGCTTTCCACGAGGACCTTGTCCACGTTCTCAGGCAGCTTGGGCATGACGCCGCCCTTGGCGCGCACGGCGGGGACAAGGGACAGGACAAGGCCGAGCGGCAGGAGCGCGGAAGGCAACTCCGTGAGATCATCGACGGGATTGAGCGCGGGAAGGGCTTCACCCTCGGCGACGCCCGCACCGAAGGAGGCGGACAGCTCCCCCTCGGCGACGGAAAGATCGATCCCGAGCGCGGAGAACAGCGCCTTGACGGCATCGCCGCTTCTGGCGTCCCCGGTGGCTTCCCATCGGCCCGCGAGCTTCACGCTGCCGCCGACAAAGGCGGGCATGGAAAGCAGCGTGGTCGCCGCGACGACGTTGATGCCGGGAAGCAGTTCCCCGGAGAACTGGGCTTTGCCGGGGACCACATGCAGGGAAAGGGCGTCTTCGGTATCCGTGAGGCTGGCCTTGATGCCCGCGCCCTGAAGGATAGGCAGCACCTTGGAGACGACGTTCCGGCCTTCGGGATGCTCGCTCAGGTCGACCGTGACTTCACGTTCCCATCCGGCGGTGGCCACAAGCAACGCTTCCAGCGCGTCGGCGGAGAGTTCGGCGGGCACGGTCACATCGGACGGCAGCATGGCCGACGACTCCAGACGGGCGGGCAGGCCTTCCTGTCCGGGGACCACGCTGGTCAGGCGCGCGCCGAGCAAAGGCAGGAAATGGCGGAGCGGGGCCAGATCCACAAACTTGAGCCCGCTTTCGCCGATAACCTTGAGGCGCGCGGGACGGGTCACCATCTGGAACAGGATCAGGTACAGGTTGAACGGGTCGTCGCCGACGTGCACCACTTTGTCGAGGATGGGTTTATTGTAGCCGGAAACCGGTTCGCCGCCCTGACAGAGGATGCGGCCGTCCTCTTCCCAGCGCAGGCGGGCCCCGACCTGATTAAGCCCCTTCAGGCATTCCATGACCGGGCCGTTGAGCGGCACGCCGCGGAGGGTGCATTCGGCGGCGGCGCTGGCGGCGAGCACCATGCGGACGCGGGGCAGGCGATCGGAAGCGGGCGCGGGCAGTTCCACGGCAAGCGGCTTGCGGGCCGGGGCGAGGTTGAAGGCGGAAGGCTGCTCCATATCGGCGGGGGCGACCTCCACTTCCTGCAGCAAAGCGAAAATCTGGCGGATAAGTTTGGGATCGCGGCTGACCCCGGAAGCGTTTTCTTCCCACGAGGTACGCAGCTCGCGCTCGTGATCCGACGTCCCGGCATTGGGAAGGCGGGTCAGCATGCGGCTGCGGCGGGCGATCATCTTGATGAGATCGCGGTCGAGTTCACGCAGCTCGGCGATAAGCCCGGATCCCCTCTGCGGGCGGGGGCGGTCGCCGTTTTCGAAACGATCCCGGGGGGGACGGCGCTGTTCGCCGCGCGCGGCCCAGTCAGGGCGCGGAGCCCGCTCGGAACGCTCGCGGTTTGCCCATTCTGGGCGATCGGAACGGCGGGAAGCCCATTCGGAGCGATCAGGGCGTTCGGAACGTTCGGGGCGCTCTTGCGGCTTGTTCCGCGGGTCGTTGAAATCTCGGGGGTTGCGGGAATCTCGGGGAGCATTGCTTTTGATGGTCATGGAGGGGTACTCGTAAGAGGTCTGAGTTCAAGACGGGGTATGAAGGTTCCGCACGCAAGGCCGGCTTCGGAACGGACTGTCATATAAAGAAGCGATGATACCCCGAAAAGCCCTCCCCCGCAAGCGCAACCCGTTGTCCTTTTCCGCCCTGCGCCTTGCTTGACAGAAGCCTTCCGCCCACGTTAGGCCGATCCCGGATGGCCCGCTCCCCGCAGGCCGTCTCCCGGGGCGGGCATCCGTCCCGCTCCATCCTGAGGAGGCCTTATGTCCGGCTTCACCCCGCTTCTGTTCGCCTATGTCTTCGCGGCCGTCTTTCTCGCGGGCATCGTCCGCGGCGCGACGGGATTCGGCTTTTCCATGATCATGATCGTCCTCCTGACGCTGTTCTTTCCCCCGGCGCAGGTGGCCCCGGTCATCCTGTTCTGGGAAGTGCTCGCCAGCATCGGACACCTGCCGTTCGTCTACAAGCAGGTCCACTGGAAATCCCTCCGCTGGCTCGCGCTCGGCGTGGCGATCGGCACCCCCTTCGGAGTCTACTGCCTGGTGTCCATCCCCGTGGATGCCATGCGCCTGATCATCAATGGCGTCGTCCTTGCCCTCACCGCCATGCTCTACTGCGGCTTGCGGCCCAAGAACGCGCCGACGCCCCCGCAGACCACGGGCGTCGGGCTCCTCGCGGGCGTCATCAACGGCGCTTCCGCCAACGGCGGGCCGCCGATCATCCTCTTTTTCCTGTCCAGCCCGCTCGGGGCCGCCGTGGGGCGCGCTTCGCTCATCGCCTTCTTCCTCTTCACGGATGTCTGGGCCTCGCTCTTTTATTGGCAGCAGGGGCTCATCAGCCTTGATACCCTCATCTTCACCCTCGTGTTCATGGTTCCCATGTTCGGCGGCATGTGGATCGGCAGCCGCTGGTTCGCCACCGTCGACGAAGCCCGCTTCCGCAAGCTCGTCCTTGCGCTCCTCATGATCATTTCCGTCGTCGGGCTTGTGAAGGCACTGTAGGAAAAGGATGTGGGGGAAGGGAGGAGGGGCCTTTCTTGGAAATGCCCCTCCTCCCTTCCCCCACGCCCCCACCCCTCCGCCCCC
>USCL01000156.1 GCA_900553145.1 uncultured Desulfovibrio sp. | reverse complement strand
CGTGCGCATCCGCCTGCGCGACGGCAGGGAACTGGTGGACGGCATGTCCTCGTGGTGGTGCGCCATCCACGGGTACGGGCATCCCGTCCTCATGGACGCCCTGCGGCGGCAGTCCGCGAAAATGGCCCACGTCATGTTCGGCGGCCTGACCCACGAGCCCGCCGTGGAGCTGGCGAGGCGGCTTTTGCCCCTCCTGCCCGACAACCTGCGGCATATCTTTTACGCCGACTCGGGGTCGGTTTCCGTCGAAGTCGCGCTCAAGATGGCTGTCCAGTATTGGGCCTCGAAGGGGAGGCCGGGCAAAACCCGTTTCCTCACCCCGAAGGGCGGCTACCACGGCGATACGCAAGGGGCCATGTCGGTATGCGATCCCGTGAACGGCATGCACACGCTGTTTACCGGCATCCTGCCGAAACACCTGTTCGTCGAGCGGCCAAGCTGCCGTTTCGACAGCCCGTTCGATCCCGACAGCCTCCGGCCCATGCGCGACGCCATCGGACGCCACGCGGACGAACTGGCGGCGGTTATCCTCGAACCCATCGTGCAGGGCGCGGGGGGGATGTGGTTCTATCACCCCGAGTACCTGCGCGGGGTGCGGAAGCTGTGCGATGAACATGAACTGCTGCTGATCGTTGACGAAATCGCCACCGGGTTCGGACGGACCGGCAAAATGTTCGCCTCGGAATGGGCGGGCCTCAAGCCGGATATCCTCTGCCTCGGCAAGGCGCTCACCGGCGGCACCATGACGCTGGCGGCGACCGTGGCCAGCGAAGCCGTGGCGCGGGGGATCGAAGAAGCCGGGCCGGAACAGGGCGGCGGCGTGTTCATGCACGGGCCCACCTTCATGGGCAATCCGCTGGCGTGCGCCGTGGGGTGCGCAAGCCTCGACCTGCTGGACGCCTCGCCGTGGGCGGAGCGCGTGGAAAGCATACGGCGTGGCCTTGAAGAGGGGCTTGCGCCGTGCCGGGAATTCCGGGGCGTCCGTGACGTGCGGACCCTCGGCGCGATCGGCGTGGTGGAAGTGGATAAGCCCGTGGACATGGCGACGTTGCAGGACTTTTTCGTCAATCGCGGCGTATGGGTGCGCCCGTTCAACCGGAACGTCTATCTCATGCCGCCGTACTGCATCGAACCGGAAGACCTGCGGCGTTTGACGGACGCCATTGTCGACGCCGTGCGCGGGGCGTATTCGTGATCCCGTTCCGCCTGTATCCCGTGTGCCGCGCGGCATGGGCATGATGAGGCCCTGCGGATCGTTAGGTAGTGGGCCCTCATGGCGTTCTTTCGCCGTGCCGTCCCAGCCGATCCGAGGGCTACGCCGTGTTTCCGTTGCTCGTTGGACGGCTGTTCAGCATGGAGGCAAGCCGGATCGCCGGGCGCTGGGGCCTGCCGGCAGTGCGGGGTTGTGCCCTGCGCCGGAGGAGGGCGCCGGGAAGGGGCTGCCTCCCGGCAAACGGGGAAAACGACCCGGCGGGGCAGCCCTTGCCCTCCGGCTCTTTCTGGAGCCCATATCCAAGGGGCGGTCCGCATCCGGCTTTCCCGGACAGGGGCCGCCCTTTTGCCCGATGGAGCCGTCCCCGGGCTTTCGCAACGGGTTCGCCGGATAGCGGGACAAGCCGTCAGCGACAGCCTTCCCGTACGCGCGATCAGCCTTTGAGTCCGGGCCGTATTGGGGGATTGAAAAACATTTTTGGGGGAGCCGATGGATTTTCCGTCCTGTTTCACGACGCAGCGGATCCTGCTTATGGAAGGCGCGCTGGGGACACGCCTGCGCGGGGAATACCATCTGGCCTTTGATGAAAACGTGGCGATGGCCGCCATGATCTATACCGAACAAGGCAGAGCCGCCCTGCACGCCCTTTGGACCGGATACGCGCAGGTCGCGCGCCGGTTCGGCCTGCCTTTTCTGGCGGCGACGCCGACGCGCCGGGCAAACCGCGAACGGGTTTGCGCCCGGCATCCAGCTGCAATCCTTGAGGATAACGTCCGTTTTTTACAGGCCGTACAACGGGAAAACGCCATCCCCATGTACGTCGGCGGCCTGATGGGATGCCGGGGGGATGCCTATACGGGCGCAGGGGCTTTGGAGGCGGCGGAAGCCAGACGGTTTCACGGTTGGCAGGCTGATCGGCTGGCCCCGGCGGGGGCCGACTTCCTGTATGCGGGGATCATGCCGACGCTGCCGGAAGCCGTCGGCATGGCGCAGGCTATGGCGGACACGGGCCTCCCCTACATCATCAGTTTTACGCTGCTCAAAACAGGGATGCTGCCGGACGAGACGCCGCTCCATGCGGCCATCGAAAGGATAGACGCCTCGGTTGGGCATGGGCCTGTCTGCTACATGACCAATTGTGTCCATCCCGATATTGTCGGCGAAGCCCTGTCGCAGCCGTTCAATAAAACCGCACTGGTACGCGGACGTTTTCGCGGCATCCAAGCGAACGCGTCCCCGCTGCCTCCGGAAGAGCTGGACAACGCCGCGGAGTTGCGGCGGACCTCACCCCAAAGCCTCGCACAGTCCCTCAAGGCGTTGGGCCGCGCTATGGATCTCAAGATCGTTGGCGGGTGCTGCGGAACGGATGAGCGCTTTCTGGCCGCGATGGCCGAGGAGATGACCGGGGGAAAGGCTCCGTTCCCCGGCTGAAGCGTCGGCGGGGCATCCGGCTAGCAAGAGCCTTCCCCGAACCAGTCGGCGAGCTTGGCTTCGGCTTTGGCCTTGGCTTCGGCGTCGATGTAGCTTGCGGCCATGACGACCGCCGCCGCAAGCACGCCGATGTCGTCGGTAAAGCCCACAACCGGGATGAAGTCGGGGATCACGTCGATGGGCGAAATGAAATAGCCGAGCGCGCCGTAGATCACCATCTTCGTCTTGAGCGGCATGGAAGGGTTGTCGAGCGCGTAGAACAGGCGCAAGGCGCTGCGGATGCCTTCGCAGCCGACTTTCTTCGCGTGCTCCTTTATCTTTTCCCACAGCTTTTCCGGTGAGAAGTCGCCGACATACGCCGACCACTGGCCGTTTTCCTCTTTCATGTCGATGATGCCCTTGTCGCTCATGGTGCCTCCTCGTTCCGCCCGCATTTGTGCTGAATGTGGGCATTGAGGGCTGGCCTGTCAAGGAACCGTCCCGGCGCCGGGGGCATGCATGAAAAGAGGCTCTGTCACAGTAAGCGATTGATATTTCATTTCATAAGAGTTTGGACAGATGCTGAAGGGAACGTTCTTTGTTGTGGGGCGTATCGGCAAAAAGAGTGTAAATACAACATACTTATAGATGCGTATCAATCAGATGCCATGACAGAACCTAAAAAGACGTTGCCGCATCCTTGGCCTGAAAGCCGGATGCGGCAACGTCTTTTGGGGATGCCGGGGGGCATCCGGGAGCGGGAGGAGATGCGCGGGAGCGGGCCGCAGCGGGGTTACATGATGCCGATGAAGGTCCAGTAGGGGATGGCGATGACGGCGATGAACGCCCCGGCGACGATGCAGCGGGCGATCATCGTGGGGATGATGTGCTTGAGGGTCACGCAGCCGGTGGTGAAGATGTACAGGAACATGACGCCTTCATAGGGGAAGAAGTACTGATCGAGCCCGTACTCGAAGGCGTAGAACAGGGGCAGGGGGTTGATGCCCATCTGAAGGCCGAGCTCGCCGAACGCGGGGGTGAAGGCGACGGTCGCCGCGAAGGGTGTCAGGAGCAGGTTGGTGATCACGCCCGCGAGGTAGGAACAGAGCACGCCGAGCGTGGGGGGCAGTTCCTTGAGGAACGGGATGATGGACGAAACGGCCCACTTGTTGGCCCCGACCTCGCCCGCCACGAACCCGATGGCCATGCAGCCGGCCACGAACACGAGGAAGACGATGATCAGGCTGTTGAAGGAAGAGGGCTCCATGATCTTCATGCCGGGCATGTAGCAGAAGAGCGCCACGAGGCAGAGGATGTACACGGCGTTCAAGCCGGTCCACGGTTCGACCATGAAGCCGAGGATGCCGAGGATGGCGAGCGCGAGGAGGCGCTTTTCGGCGAGCGTCATGGGCCCCATTTCGGCAAGCCGTTCCTCAAGGATGAGCTTGAGCTTGGCGCCCTCGGGGAGCTGCACCTTGCCGCGCATGAAGTAGAGGGTCAGGAAGGACAGGGCGACGTAGATGGTGTTGATGAGGCAGGCGTGGTTCAGGTATCCCCACCAGTCCACATTGCCGCCGATGGCCTTCATGAGCACTTGGAACGACCAGATGAAGGACTCCGAGGTGTGCAGGAACTGCATGGTCGGGGCGGCCGCCGCGAAGAAACAGGCGATGACGATGATCGAGGACATGCGGGATTTGGGATCGATGTCCAGCGCCCTGATGATGCCCACGGCGATGGCGCAGAAGATGACCGTGCGGGCGAAGCCGGAAGCCAGCAGCAGGCCGAGGATGATGCCGCCGATGGCGAACCCGATGAGCATCCCGGTGAACGTGCCGCCCGTGAGGAGCATGCAGCGCAGGGCCACGCGCTTGGCGAGCCCGGTCTTTTCCATGGCTTCGCCGAAGATGGCCGCGCCGAAGGTCGTCCAGATGAGCACGGTGGTCCACGGCCCGAGCACGACTTCGGGCGGGGCCATGTTGGTCAGCAGGTAGAGGAAGGTCAGCGCGGCGGCCACGGCCACGGCGGGCAGCAGGTCAAAGGTCCAGATGACGACCGCTGCGGAGGTCATCCCGAGGTAGAGGGGCATCTGAGGCGACACGTCGCGGGGGGCCAGCAGATAGAACAGGCTGGCGATGCCGAGCACGACAAACCATTTCAAGGTCAGGGCACGGTTCATGGGGCACTCCTGCAAGAGGCGGATTCGGGGGACGGGGCTGGCCGCGCCGGTCTGCGGGATCCCGGCGCGGCGGACGCTGCCTTAGATGGCCGGGGATTTGGGGAAGGCGAAGTTATCCATATAATAGCGGTGGGGCTTTACCGGGTAGCGGCCCATCGGCACGGGATCGGCTTTGAGATCCATGCCGTCGTGCCCGTCGCGGATGACGATCCATGCCGGATCGCCGTGGCGTTCGGGGAAGTCCTCGCGGTAGTGGCCGCTGCGCGATTCCTTGCGCATGAGCGACGCCTTCAGGTACATTTCGGTGATCAGCGCCATGGAGCGCGCTTCCACGAGCTTGACCAGGTAGTGCGGCTCGGGGGCGGTCATGTACGGCAGGATGTTCCGTTTGGCGTCTTCAAGGCGTTCCAGCGAGCGGGTGAGGCCCTTGCCGGTCTTGAGGATGCAGACGTCCATCGGGGCCATGAGTTCCTGCATGAGCCGCACCACGTCCTTGGGATAGACGCCCGGCTTGCCGAGCAGGGACAGGGTGGCGTCGAGCGTGCCGGAAGCGTGGGCGTCGTCGAACCGGGGCGCGGTGCCGAGGCCCGAGACGTATTCGCCCGCGCTGTTCCCGGCGATATAGCCGGTCGTGGTGGTTTTGCAGGTGTCCCAGCCGCCCATGTAGACGCCGGGGGTGACGCTGCGGGCGCGCCCGGCCACGAACAGGCCCGGAACGCCGCTCCTGCCGAGCTTGTCGGCCACGGTGCCGCCGAACGAGGTCAGCACCTGCGGCATCCATTCGGTCTTGCTCTTGAAGAAGTCGATGCCGAGTTCCTTGAGCTTGGTGTCGTTGAGCTTCATCCAGCCGCCGGTGGGGGTCATGATCTCGATGCCTTCCGGGCTCATGGTGCTGGTGTCGAAGAAGATCGGCCCGCGCCCGGCCCGGACTTCAAAGGCCATGCCGCGCACGTTGTAGTGCGGGTCGGCCTTGGCCCCGAGCTTCGGCGAGTAACGGCGCATGAAGTCCTCGCCTTCGCCGTTGAGGAAGCGCGCGCCGTAGGGGAGCATCCCGGTCTGCCCTTCCCATGCGAACAGCTTGGGGACGTTCCAGTTTTCGATGAATTCCATGTTGCGCAGGGACGCGCCCGCGCCGTAGGCCAGCGCCGCGCCTTCGCCCGCGCAGGTGTTCAGCAGGTAGGAGCCCTTCCAGCCGCCGTTGTGCGCGGCGAGGATGACGGCCTTGGCCCGGAACAGGCAGGGCGTGCCGCTCTGGGCGTGGAAGCCCACGGCCCCGGCAATGGCGTCGCCGTCCTTGACGAGATCGGTGATTTCGATGCGCCCGAGCCGCCGCACGTTGAGCCGCTGAAGCTCGGCGTTGAGGATCTGCGTGGTGTGCGCGCCGCCCTTGCCGTAGGGGTGGTAGAAGTAATAGCGCATAAGCTCGAGCCCGCGCTGCGGGATGCTCATGAGTTTGCCGGAATCGTCGCGGGCGAACTCGTGGCCCATGCGCTCGTAATCCTTGAAGCGTTCGTAGGACTGGTTGAGGATCTCCTCAAGCACGTCCTGTTCGCATAGCCCGTCGTAATAATAGACCAGCTCCTCGACAAGATCCTTGGCCGCGAATTCCGGCTGCTTGACGATCATGTCGCCGCCGGACATCCCGCCGAGCCCGCCCCAGTCGCGGGGGCCCTTGTCGACGATGAGCACGTTCTCCACATGTTGCCGGGCGGTCAGCGCGGCCCACGAACCCGAAAAGCCGCCGCCGATGATCAGCACGTCCGTATCGAAAACAAAAGGTTTCGCACTCATGGCTAGTCCTCGCAATGGATTTCAAGGGTTCGCGGGAGGGGTTCCTTGAAGGGATGCACGTTGATGGCTTCCGCGGGGCAGCGGAGCTCGCAGGTGAAGCAGGTCATGCAGTCGTCGTTGTAGGCGATGCGGGCTTTGGCCCCGCAGGTCATGCAGCGCATGCCCTCGGCCAGCGCGGCATGGAGATCCAGTCCCTGCCGCCGTTCCTCGAAGCCGGGGGCGTCGATGACGGCGCGCTCGTTGCGCGGGGCGGGGAGCACGCCTTCGCCGGGGAGCCTGTCCTTGTCCACCGTTTCGCGGACATCGGCGCGGTTGGCGAGGATCTGGCTCCCGCGCAGGTAGCGGTCCATCGAGAAGGCGGCCTCGCGGCCTCCGGCGATGGCTTGGATGGCCGAGGCCGGGCCGCTGGCGGCGTCGCCCGCCGCGAACACGTCGGGACGGGAGGTTTCGAAGGTGACGGCGGCGGTGCCGATGGTGCGGCGGGGCGTGATGTCCACGTCGTCCGCGAAGGGATCGAGATCGGCGGCCTGCCCGATGGCGAAGATCACGGCGTCGGCGGGGATGGTACGGGTTTGCGCCTCATCGAAGGACGGGCGGAATGCGCCGGAAGCGTCCTTGACGGAGAGGCAGGCCTTGACGGTGAGGCCGGTAACGGCATCCGTGCCTTCGACGCGCACTGGGCCCCAGCCGCACTGGAAGTCGATGCCCTCGTCGCGGGCGTCGGCGATATTGTGCGGATAGGCGGGCAGTTCGGCTTCGGATTCCAGCGAAACCATGCTCACGGACGCCGCGCCGAGGCGTTTGGCGGAAATGGCCGCATCGACGGCGACATCGCCGCCGCCTACGACGACCACATGCCCGGAGAAGGCCGGGGCGTGATCGCTGCGCACGGCGCGCAGGAATTCCACGCCCCACAGCACGCCGGGGAGTTCCGCGCCTTCAAGGGGAAGCCTGCGGCTGAGGCTGGTTCCGGGTGCGAGGAGGAAAACCTTGTAGCCGCGGCGGCGCAGGTCTTCGAGGGTCAGGTCGCCGCCCTTGCCGATGCGGGTATTGCAGCGGAAGGCGACGCCGAGGGCTTCGAGCCGGGCCACATGCGCCTCGATCACGGCGTCGGGCAGGCGGTAGGCCGGGATGCCGTAGCGGAGCATGCCGCCGGGGCGCGGCGCGGCCTCGAAAACGGTGACGGGGTAGCCCATGCGGGCCATGAAACAGGCGCAGGAGAGCCCGGCGGGGCCGGAACCCACCACGGCGGCCTTGGCGGTATGGCGGACGGCGGGCAGCTCTTCGGGCAGATCGAGATCGCCGAGGAACTGTTCGACGGCGTTGATGTTGACCGCCCCGTCCACGGCGTTGCGCGCGCATTCCTTTTCACAGGGGTGGAAGCAGATGCGCCCGGTGATGCCGGGGAAGGGGTTGGCCTGACGGAGTTTCCGGGCGGCTTCCTCAAGCTTGCCCTGCTGCACGAGGGCGTTGTAGCCGCGGATGTCGGTCCCCGCCGGGCACGCCGCCATGCAGGGCGAAACCTTGCGCTGGTCGGTGTCGAGGCGGAAGACGTCGAGGCTGCACGACTTGAAGCAGGTCCCGCATCCGATGCATTTGTCTTGATCGATAACGTTGATCACGTCCTGTCTCCTTGGCGTTCCCCGCTTGCGGGGGACGGCTATGTGAAGGGTGAGGGGATGGGCGGGCGCGCATCCGCCCTCCGGCTCACTTCCCATTGTGCGAACCTTCACACAGCCGCTCTAAAGAAAATGGCGCATCTGCGCCATTTGTGAAAAAAAGAGGAAAAAAAGGAGTTCAGGATGGAACATACTTGATTGTATGGTTTTTTGTATAGAAGCCTCGTGTTATTCCTCGGCCGTTTTTTGCAGGAGCGCAAGGTCGCCGATGCGGAGGCGGTTCTTGGTAAGCTGGAGGAGCGCGCCGCATTCGCGCAGGGAATGCAATGCCCTGACGAGCGTAGCCCGGTGCATTCCAAGGAAAACGGCCAGTTCTTCCTGTGTCATCTGCGGGTTGAAGTCGAGCTTGCCGCCGTGCAGACGTGAAAGTCCGCACAAAAAGAGGCTGACCTGCTTCACCGCCGTCCCGCCGCCCGCTTCGGAAAGGTTGGCGTGCATGACGAGCACCTTGGTGCTCATGGAGACCATCAGGTTGATGATGAGGTCCGGATATTCGGCGACGAAGCGCGGATTGTGCAGCAGCGCGCCGGGGAAGCGGTACAGTTCGACATCCTCCATGCAGTAGAACCGGCAGTCGGGATCG
>USCL01000155.1 GCA_900553145.1 uncultured Desulfovibrio sp. | reverse complement strand
CCCGCCGCTTTCGTCCCCCGCCTGGCTCGTCAGGTGCTGTCGGGCGACTATGGCGTCCCCGAAGCTTTTTGCCGCCTGGGTACGAGCCTGACCCACATTCTTGTGGACGAATTCCAAGACACCAGCCGCGAGCAGTGGCAAGCCATCCATCCCCTTGTTCTGGAAGCCCTTTCGCGCGGCGGTTCGCTCACATGGGTGGGCGACGTCAAGCAGGCCATCTACGGCTGGCGCGGCGGCGACGCCACGCTGTTCGACGAGGTGCGTTCCGATGCGGATCTGTGCGCCGTCGCGCCCGAACCGCAGGTAGACATCCTTCCCACCAACTGGAGAAGCTGCCGGGCCATCGTCGAAACCAACAACGCCTTGTTCCGCCAGCTTGCCGAAACGGCCACGGCCAAGGCCGTGCTGTCCGCCATGCTCCCTAAAGAAACGCCGTCTCCTTTGCTGGATGCCCTTCTTGAGGAAGGGGCGCAACTGCTCAGGGAAGGGTTTGCCGGTTCCGAGCAGAAGATCGCCCCCGACAAGGCCGAAGGCTTCCTGCGCCTCCAGCGCGTCTACGGCGACAAGGGGGAGGATCTGGACGAAGAGGTCCGTAGCCACCTGCTGGAATGCGTCCAAGAGGTCGCCGGGCGGCGTCCGTGGGGAGACGTGACCGTGCTGGTGCGCTCCAACGGGAAGGCCGCACAGGTCGCCGGGTGGCTCATGGAGGAAGGGATTCCCGTCGTCACCGACAACAGTTTCCTGCTCGCCGAGCACCCCTTGGTGGAACAGCTCACGGCGCTCCTGACCTTTTTGGATTCCCCGCGCAACGATCTGGCTTTTTGGACATTCCTTTCGGGACGCCAGATGTTGCTGCCGCTCATCCCCCTGAGCGGGCAGGAGCTGGAAGACTGGGCCGCCGCCCGCAGGACGTCCGAACGCCGCAACATGCCGCTGTTCATGGCCTTCCGTGAAGATTTCCCCGACATCTGGCGAACGTGGATCGCCCCCTTCCATGCCGACGCAGGCCTGCTCACCCCCTATGACGTCACCCGCGAAGCCTTGGGCCGTCTCAGGATATGGAACCGTTATCCCGATGAGGCCGCCTTTGTCCGCCGCTTTTTGGAAATCATTCACGTCGCGGAAGGACAAGGGTACGGTTCGTTGTCTGCGTTCCTCGACTACTGGGGCAAACACGGGCAGCAGGAAAAGGCCCCCATGCCGGAAACCCTCGACGCGGTGCGGGTCATGACCATGCACAAGTCGAAGGGGCTGCAATTCCCCGTCGTCATCGTGCCGTGGCACAACTTTTCCCAACGGGTGGACAGCCCTGCCGTGGAGACGCATGTGGACGGCCTGACGGTGCTCGCCCCCCGCGGCCCGGCCTCCGGCTATGAGCACTACAAGGCCATTGCGGACAACGCCCGCGAAGCGTTGCACCTGCTCTATGTCGCGTGGACGCGGGCGGAAGAGGAACTGCATGCCTTTCTGACGGAAACGGCCTCCAGCCGTAACGCGTCAGGGTTCGGGAACGGACTGAACGTGCTTCTCGGGGCACTTCCCATGACCGAAGAGTTTTTCGAAACAGGCACGCCCCCTTCCACATGCCCCGCTGAGCGGAACCGGGAATCGGGCCCCGTGCAGGATGACGACGCTCTTGCCGATGAGCCTCCGCTGGCCGGACCGGAAGAGCTTCCGGCAGGGCAAATCAACGAACGCTGGCGCCCCATGCACTGGCTGCCGCGTCTGCGCATTTTCCGAAACCCTCTGGAAGAATTCTCGTTCACCCAGAAACGCCGCGGGACATTCGCACACCACTGTCTGGCTTGCCTGCAAACGGCGGGGCAACTGACAGGGCACCCGGAAGAGGATGCCCGGGAGGCGTTCAGGCAGGGATTGCGTACGTTTCCGCTTCCAATCCGCGATCCCGAAACGGTCGAACAAGAACTCGTGGAGATGCTGGCGTGGTACGCGGCCCTGCCTGAAGCGGCGGAATGGCTGCGGTACGGGACGCCCGAGCAGGAACTCATCGACGAATCCGGCGAGCTGTTCCGTTCCGACCTTGTGGCCGACGACGGAAAACGGATCACCGTGGTTGAGTACAAAACGGGGATGCCTACCCCTGCGCACGAAATCCAGCTCCAGCGCTACATGCGGCTCATCTCCAAGGCGACGCCCCGGCCCGTCCGAGGCGTATTGGTATATCTGGATCTCAAACGCCTTGATTACAAACAGTTACAGACATGAAGCGTTCCACCTCCGTCCTCCTGTATGTTTTGCTCCCCCTTTTCTGGGCGCTCGTCCTTGCGCTCGGCTTCTTCGTCTATACGTTCAATCAAGACCCCGCCGGGCTTGCCCGTTCCCTTTCCGCCCGCTTTTCCGCGCCTGAGTCGGGCTTCGTCCTGTCTGCGGAGCAAGCCTCGCTCTCGCTCTTCCCCCGGCCCGCAGCCAGCGTTTCCGGCCTTACCCTCCGTACCCCGGAGATGACCCTGTTTGTGGACAAGGGAAGCGTGTATCCCGATCTCTGGGCCCTGCTCAGCGGCAAAACGCGCATCTCCGGAGTCCGGCTCCTCAAGCCCACGTTGCTGCTGGAGCGGCCCGCCGGTGCAGCACCAGCGGAAAAACACCCCGGCTTCTCCCTGCCGCCGCAACTGGCTGAAATGAATATCGACCTTGAAGACGGGACCATTGCCTCCCTCCTTCCCGGCACCGGCCCGTCCGGTCTCCATCCCCTGTGGCGGGTGTCCGGCGTTTCCGGCACCACCATTCCGGGAAACGGGGAACCGGGAGAACTTTCGCTCGCCATAGGGAAACTGGAGTGGTACGGGAACACGCCGCCGCAAAAAGACGGGCAGGTCAGCCCCGTCCAAACGTTCGGCAATATCAATCTGGACATCTCCGATCTGGAGTATGCGTTCCCGCCCGGCACCGCGGCCACACTTCAGTTCAAGGCTACATGCGCCATTCCTCTCTCCGGTGAAGAAAACAGCCCCCGGTTCGTCCTTGGCGTAACAGCCCGTACGGCGCAAGATACCCTCGCCATTGACGGCGTAGCCTCCCTTGACGGAAGCTTTTCGCTGAAACGCCAATCCGTCCCTGTCCATGCCCTGCTCCCGTTCTCGGCCAAAGCCCCTCTCAACACGCTTCTGCAGGGAACGGCCCTCCCGCAGATCACTATCAAAGGAGCCAGCCTCAAGGTCGAAGGAGATCAAGCCGCCTTGGACGGGCGTTTGTTCTTCTCCGGAGCGGATTCCCTGCCGACGCTGCAAGGAACGCTTGTCCTTAAGCAACTGAGCCTTCCCCGCTGGTTCGGCTTTGCGCGCGACCTCCCGCCGGGCGTGCAGGTCGCGCTGGATCAGATCTCGGGAACCCTTCCCTTTGAACTCACCCCGCAAAAGCTCGTCGCCTCTTCCATCACCGCGAAGACATTGGATACCGTTTTCACCGGAAACGGCGGCGTCAGCGATTTTTCCAACCCGGTCATTGCGCTGCACCTGACAACTAAAGAAGCCCCTTTGAACCGGATATTCCCCGAAGTGGAGAACAAGGCGGTTTCCGCGCCCGCCTATAAGGTCCCGCCGCTTCTCGGCGGGGATGACTCCAATACGGCTGTGGGCTATGACATTCATCTCGAGGCCGCCCGCGCCACATTCTGGAAGTGGGCGGGCAACAGCGTTTCCGTCCGCATAACGCCCGATCCGGCCAGCAAAACGGAACAGACCAAGCTCGCCATCCGTTGCGGGTCATTGTACGAAGGCTCGGCGCAAGGCGATCTCATTCCCGGCGACGTCATGGCCTTGAACCTCACGGCAAACGGGATCAACGCCGACAAGCTGTTCAGCCCAGTGGCGGGATACCCCTTTTTGAAAGGCACGCTGACGGGTTCGGCCAGCTTCACGGCGCGGCCGGCTTCGCCCGCCGCCTTCCTCTCCTCGCTGAAAGGCAAAGGGGAGGCGCTCATTGAAAAAGGCACCCTTTCGCTTTCACGGACCCAAAAAGAAAAAAGCATTGCCTTCTCACAATTGCGTGTCGCCTTCCAAGGAGCGGGAAGCAAAACCCAAGGAACCCAGCCACGCTATGCCTATACCGGCAATTGGCAGGGAAGTCTGACAACAGCGGCCGAACAGGCTTCGCTCGAGCTGACGGGGGCACTCCAGTTCCCCGCAAGCGGCCCGTTCAACCTTTTCGCTGATGCCGTTGCCGTCTCGGGCAAACTGTCCGCCAACGGCATCACCGGACAGGCGTCAGGCAAACTGTCCCTCAATACGGAGGCGCACACGCTGGAAGCCAAAGAACTCTCCGGACAGTTTGCCGCGAAAGAAGCCTCCGCCTCGTTCAACGGTTCCGTGAGCGGCACCCGTCTGGATACGAATCCGGCGTGGGACGCTTCGGTGTCCGTTTCAACGGGCAATCTCCGCGCCTTTCTTGCCCAATGGGATATCCTGCCCTCCAACCTTCCTCGACAGGCATTCAGGCAGGCGCATGCAAAAGCGAAAATCCGAACCGACGCATCCGCACTGCGCATCTCCAACCTTGAGGGAAGCGTTGACGATACGCGCCTTACAGGCCAACTCGAATGCACGAAGGGAACGCTTCCCTATTGGACCGGCAAGCTCCGGCTCGGGACACTGCGCTTGGGGGATTACCTGCCTCCATCCTCGAAGCACTCACAACCTGACGCCCCTTGGCAGACCGGATGGCTCAAGAAGGTGCAGCTGGATGGGGATATCAGCGTGGAACGTCTGATCATCGCCCGCATCCCCCATGAAAACCTGACGGCTCCCGTGGCCATCAAAAACGGCGTGCTCACAGCCGACCCCATCAAAGCCCGCGTCGCCGGGGGAACGGCGGGGGCGGGCTTCCGCGCGGAAGCCACTGCGGGAGGCCTGCTCACGCGGCTGCGGTATACGTTGAACGCCGTCAATGTCCTGATGCTGTCCAGAGAACGGGGGCAGCAGCAACTTCTGTCCGGTACGGGAAGCCTCGACGCCGACGTGTCGGGCCTGCTCCGTTCCAGCGCGGACATCCCCGCCGCCCTGAACGGCAACCTCAACTTCACCATCCGGAACGGTGATCTGGATGCCAAAAAGCCCGGCCCTCTAAGCCGTTTCAGTTCACTGAGCGCCTCCGGAACGCTTTCCAAGGGCATCCTGACCACTCGCGACCTCAACCTCTCCGGCGGGCTGTCCGTCCGGGGCCAAGGCAGCATCAATCTCATCAACAAAACGCTCAACTATGCCCTGAACGTAACCGGCCCCGGTATCCCGGATATTCCGGTGCGCTATTACGGCAGCCTCGACTCGCCGCAGCGCAGCTTCAACGCCACGGGCATTTTGGCGAATGTCTTCAACAGCATCGGCAGCGGCGTCCTCAATATCCTGGACATCGTGGTCTCCGCTCCGCTCCGTTTCCTTACGCCGTAGCGGCAGCCCGGCTATCGTCGGCGGAATGAAAGCGAGACGCCGCCTTCGTGGCCACGGGCTCTCCCCCCTCAACGGAGAAACGCCACCGCCCAAACAGTCGGCGACCCTTGCGGGGACTCCCCGTCGGCGGCGGGCACCCTTATGAAAAGGGACCGAATCGCTCCGGTCCCTCTGCCTATTCGCCGATGGAATATTCGACCCACGGCAGGCTGACCACGCGCACCTGCTTGAGGAAGGCCACCACATCATCCGGGCCATGATAGCGGGTTACCTTAAGCTCGTCATGGCTCAATATCGCCACCGGAACGCCGGGGAAAAGCGCTTGGGCACGCTCCGAAAACGCTTCCAGTTCCTTGGGATTCATAAACAGCTTCGGGTCGACCAGCACCACAGCGAAATCCAGTCCGCATTGCGTCACTCGCGCCGCTTGCAACTTCGGCATCGTCATATCCTTTAGGTTTCGGTTACACCTTTTCAGGGAAAATCCCCCATTACGGCGGGCCTTCTGTTTGTACGTCTTCTTCGCCCAAAAGGCTACGGCCCGCAATCAGCCCCCACCGCAGATTTTCATTTGAAACGTGCCCGATCCGGGCTACAGCCAAAAGAACACCATGCTTAGAGGAGAACCCCATGCCCAATCATGCTGCCTTCAACTGGAAATTCCACAGAATCGGCGGGCTGGATCAGGTGACCCTGCGTACGCCTGAAGAACTGCTGCATCTTGACGAGCTCGACCCCAAACTCTGGGTCGCCCTCAGCTGCCCCATCGACAAGCTCCAGTTTGACCCTCGGACGCTGGAGCTGCTTGATGCCGATAAAGACGGGCGCATCCGCATTCAGGAAGTGCTCGACGCCGTTCGCTGGACGGCGGCACGGCTCAACGATCCGGCCCTGCTGGCCGAAAGCCGCCCGGAACTGGCGCTTGATGAAATCAGGCAGGATACGGATGAAGGCCGCCTGCTTTATTCCACCGCAAGCCGTATCCTGACGCAGAACGGCAAAGACGCCTCCCTTACACGGGAGGATGTGGCGGAAGCCATCGACGCGGCGACGCAGACCGCTTTCAACGGCGACGGCGTGATGACGCCCCATCCTTCTTTCGACCCGGATATGAACCGGTTCATCGAGGACGTAACCGCAGCGACGGGCGGGGCACCCGACGCCGGCGGCCAGCAAGGCGCGACGCTTGAACTGGCCCAAACGTTCATGCAAAACGTCCGGGATTACAAAGCATGGTCCGACGAGCTCGCGGCCTATGCGGCCACGTTTCCGCTTGGCACGGGTACGGACGCGGCCTTTCAGCTTTTCCAGTCCGTGCAGTCCAAAATCGACGACTATTTCACGCGCTGCCAGCTTGTCGCGTTCGACGCCCGGGCCTCGGATGCGCTCAATGCCCCGGAAACGGTATTTGCCCAACTCGTCGACCATAACCTCGGCACGACCGACGAAACCATGCGTGAACTCCCTCTCGCGCACATTACGGCTGAACGCCCGCTCCCTCTTGAAAAAGGCCTGAACCCCGCATGGCGCGATCAGATCACCGCCCTGAGAGATGCGGTTGTCATACCGCTTATCGGCGCGCGGGACGAACTGCTTTCCGAGGAATGGCAGGCCCTCAAAGCGCGCTTCGCCCCGTATGCGGAACTGGCGGCCCGCAAGCCCGAAAGCGGCGCGGACAAACTCGGCGGGGAACGGATTGGCGAACTGCTATCCGGCGATCTTCCATCCCGTTTCGAAACGCTGACACGGCAGGATGAGGAAGCGGCAAACAACCTCAAGGCGCTTATGGATGTGGAGCGCCTCGTCCTCTACCACCATCACCTGCACCGGCTGTTGATGAATTTCGTTTCCTTCTGCGATTTCTACGCCCTCTCGCGGCCTACCACCTTCCAGATCGGCACGCTGTTCATCGACGGCAGGGGATGCAACCTGTGCCTGCGCGTGGATGATATAGCCAACCACGCGACGCAAGCCCAACCAAGCCAGCTTTGCCTCGCCTACTGCGAATGCACGCGCGCCGATACGAATGAAAAAATGAACATCGTCGCGGCGGTTACGGCGGGTAATTCCAACCTGCTGACGCCGGGGCGGCACGGCGTTTTTGTGGACACGCAGGGCAAAAGCTGGGAAGCCGTCCTGATCAAGCTGGTGGACAACCCCATCAGCATCCGTACCGCCATGTTCGCGCCTTACAAGCGATTCGGGCGCATGATCACGGATCAGCTTGAAAAACTGGCCTCGTCCAAAGACTCCGCGCTGATGTCCGACGCTTCCAAATCCATTGAAAAACTGACCACGGACACCAAGAAGGAAGCGAAACCGTTCGACATCGGGCGGAGCATGGGGATCTTCGCGGCTATCGGGCTCGCCCTCGGTGCCCTCGGCACGGCGCTCGCCAGCATCGCGGCGGCGTTGTTCTCTCTGGCGTGGTGGCAATTCCCCCTGCTGTTCATAGGGATCTTCCTGTGCATATCCGGCCCCTCCATGTTCCTCGCGTGGCTGAAGCTGCGGCGCAGGACGCTCGGCCCGGTCCTCGACGCATCGGGATGGGCGGTGAACAGCCAGATCCCCATCAATTTCGTGCTCGGCGCGTGCCTGACGGACGCGGCGGCCCTGCCTCCCAACGCCAACCGCTCCTTTGACGATCCGTTCCGCAAGCAAAGCCGCTGGAAGAAATGGGCCGTGGCGTTCGGCGTCGTCTGCCTCGCCGCGCTGCTTGCCGGAGGCGGTTACTGGGGATGGAAGGAATATCAGAAACGGCATCCGGCAACGCCGGAGCAGACAAGCGGCGTCCCCGCCCCCAAGGCCCCGGCCGCCCCGGCCAAGTAAAGGCTCTTGCCCCCCTTGTATTCACAGGCTATCTGTAGGGACCGGCCCCCGCGGGGGCCGGCTACGGAGCCTACATATGAGAACACCTTCCCTCAGGATACTGCACACGTCCGACTGGCATATCGGACGCACGCTTTACGGCCGCAGGCGTTACGAAACCTTTTCCGCCTTCCTCGGCTGGCTGGCGGATACGGTCCGCGAACGGCATGTGGACGTGCTGATCGTCGCCGGGGACGTCTTTGATACAAGCGCCCCCAGCAACAGGGCACAGGAGCTGTATTACCGCTTCCTCTGCCGGGTCATGCCTTTCTGCCGCCATATCGTCGTGGTGGCGGGCAATCATGACTCGCCCTCTTTCCTGACCGCGCCGAAAGAACTCCTGCGCGCCCTTAACGTCCATGTCGTGGGCGCGATCCCGGACAACCCCGAGCACGAAATCCTCCGCCTCGACGGCCCAGACGGAGAGCCCGAACTCATCGTCTGCGCCGTCCCTTATCTGCGAGATCGGGACATCCGTGTGGTCGAGCCCGGCGAAAGCGTCGAAGACAAGGAACGGAACCTCATCGACGGCATCCGCCGCCACTACGCCGCCATCAGCGCGCGGGCGGAAACCCTCCGCACGCGGCCGGATCTCCCCGTTCTCGCAACCGG
>USCL01000154.1 GCA_900553145.1 uncultured Desulfovibrio sp. | reverse complement strand
GAGAGGGGGCCTTCTTCAGAAAGGCCCCCTCTCCCCTCCCCAATCTTTCTTCCCCTACTTCATCACCGGGAAAACATACGTAGCGCGCATATTGCGCTTGTCGGCGCTGCCGTCGGTGAGCTTTTCGGTCACCTCGGTGCGCAGCATCCACAGGCCGGGCTTGGTCACCTTGAACGACGCCATACCGTCCGCGCCGGTTTCGGCCTTGGCCATATAGGCATCCTGCTCAGCGCTGTACCCGTCATACGTCAGGCCAAGAGGAGCCTTCACGGGCTTTCCGTTCAGCAGCACTTCCGCCTTGATCTCGTCCCCGGCCTTGACAGAGGCGGGGTTCGTCAGCAGCACGATTTCAAGATCATGGCCCACGACCTTCTTGTACAGCCCATCCTCCGCGGCGGGATTGAGCATGGTCTTGGCGAACTTCTCATACTTGCCGACCTTGAGCACCTTCTTGCCCTTGGCTTCAAGCTCCTTGCGGCCACCCTCCAGCACACCTTCGGTCGTGTCGCTCCATATCTGCGGCAGGCGATGCCCGACGAGCATGACGGGGCCGTCCGCGGGCAGGGCCGCCTTGCCGACAAGCGCCTTCACCTTGGCATCCTCGGCAAGCGTCACGGGCTCCTTGACGCCGCCCTGCACAAGTTCGAGCACCACGGTCTCCGCCGGCTCGGCCTCTTCGCTGATCATGAACACGTGCGCCGCCTGCGCCTGCACGCCCACGCTCTCGCCCTTGGCGGCCTGCGTCTTGTCGGGCTTGACGATGAATTCATGGGCCAAGGCAAGGCTGGCGGTCCCCATAAGGCAAAGCGAGCAGATTCCGGCAAGCAACACTTTGAAAGGCATGGTAAACTCCTTGTTTTGAGTGGCACGGCACAGTGCTGTGTCATCTTTTATAGAAACGTACTACTTGAAAAAACAATTTCCCGTCAACTCGATTTTTATTTTATTTCCATGTGTTATAATCGTTTACCCAACTATTCCGGCATTATGCATATTTTTTTAAAAAAAGTAACACCCATAACCGGCAACGCACGCCTGTGCGCGGGAAAAGGCGCGTCCTCCCCCAAAAGCCATCATCCGCGCGGGGTTGCAAAATGACGGAAAGGCAACTGCTTGCCTTTGTTCAGCTATCCGCGTAGATTATATCCTTTCGCGCCGGCCGGTCCGGTTGGGGTGCGCCCCGCGGCTTCAACGCAGTCCAGATAAAAGGGAAGCATATGAACCTCACACAGAAAATCATCGGCAGTCACCTTGTTTCCGGCACCATGACGCCCGGAAGCGAAATCGGTCTGCGCATCGACCAGACCCTGACCCAAGACGCCACCGGGACAATGGCGTGGCTCCAGTTCGAAGCCTTGGGCATCCCCCGGGTCAAGACCGATATTTCCCTGAGCTACGTGGACCACAACACGCTCCAGATGAACTTCCGCAACCCCGATGACCACCGCTTCCTGCGTACCGTGGCGGCCAAGTTCGGCGGCGTGTACTCCGGCCCCGGCACCGGCATCTGCCACCAGCTCCACCTTGAAAACTTCGCCAAGCCCGGCGCGACCCTCGTCGGCTCCGACAGCCACACCCCCACCGCGGGCGGCATCTGCTCGCTGGCCATGGGCGCGGGCGGCCTTTCCGTCGCCCTGGCGATGGCGGGCGAGCCCTACTACATCCCCATGCCCAAGGTGGTGCGCGTGCTCCTGACCGGGGCGCTCACCGGCTGGGCCTCCGCCAAGGACGTCATCCTCGAACTGCTCCGCCGCCGCACTGTCAAGGGCGGCGTGGGCCGCGTGTTCGAATACGCCGGCCCCGGCGTCGCCACGCTCTCCGTGCCGGAACGCGCCACCATCGCCAACATGGGCGCGGAACTCGGCGCCACGGGCACCCTCTTCCCTTCCGACGATGTGACCCGCGCCTTCCTCAAGGCCATGGGCCGCGAAGCCGACTGGCGGGAACTCGGCCCCGACGCCGACGCCGCGTATGACGAAGAGGAAACCATCGACCTTTCCACGCTGGTCCCCCTGGCCGCCCAGCCGCACATGCCCGACCGCGTGGTGCCCGTGTCCGAACTCGACGGCCTGCCCGTGGAACAGGTCTGTATCGGCTCCTGTACGAACTCCTCCTACGCGGACCTCAAGCTGGTCGCCCAGATCCTCGACGGGCACCGCATCAATCCCGGCACCGACGCCATGATTTCCCCCGGCTCCAAGCAGGTGCTCACCATGCTGGCGCAGGAAGGGCTCCTTGAGCCGCTCATCAGCTCCGGCGCGCGCCTGCTCGAATGCTCCTGTGGCCCGTGCATCGGTTCCGGCGGCGCGCCCGTCACCTCCGGCGTGAGCGCCCGTACCTTCAACCGCAACTTTGAAGGGCGCAGCGGCACCAAGGACGCCAAGGTCTATCTGGTCAGCCCCCTGACCGCCGCACAGGCCGCCCTGAACGGCACATTCACCGATCCCGCCACGTGGGGGACCCCGCCCGCCAAGCCCGAACTGCCCGCCAACCCGCCGTCCATCCGGCACCTGTTCGTGTTCCCGCCGGAAAACGGCGATGCCGTCGAAGTCCTGCGCGGGCCCAACATCGTGGCGCTGGAAAAATTCCCCCGCCTCGACGCCTCCGGCGACGTACTCGAAGCCAACGTGGTGATCCGCCTCGGCGACAACATCACCACCGACCACATCATGCCCGCGGGCGCGGAAATCCTCGCCCTGCGCTCCAACATCCCGGCCATTTCCGAGCACGTGTTCGTGCGCGTCGACCCCGATTTCGTCAAGCGCGCCCGCGCCGTGTCCGAAGCGGGCGGCAACGGCGTCATCGTGGCGGGCGAGAACTACGGGCAGGGCTCCAGCCGCGAACACGCCGCGCTGGCCCCCCGCCATCTCGGCATCAGGGCTGTGCTCGCCCTTTCGATGGCCCGCATCCACCGCGCCAATCTCGTGAATTTCGGCATCCTGCCTCTGGCCTTCGTGAACAGGGAAGATTATGCTAAAGTGGCTCAGGGGGCCGATATCCGCATCCCGCTCACGGAAATCACGCCCGGCGGCGTGACGAACATTGAGATTGCAGGTGTGGGCGTTCTTCCTGTAAAGAATGATCTCTCGGCGACCGAACTGGACATCATCCGGGCCGGCGGCCTTTTGAACGCCGTAAAAGAAAAAATGTAAGCCGGAGCCCGGCCCGCCGTACGGGACGCCGCACGCGGGCCGGGAACCGTAACCTTTGAACTGGAGCTGTCATGCTGGATCTCATCCGAGCCAACGCCCAATCGTGGGGCGTCAAAATCGCCTTTGGCATCATCATTCTGGTCTTCGTCTTCTGGGGCGTCGGCGGCCTGACGGGCGGCCCTTCCACGGTCATCCTCACCGTGAACGGGGAACCCATCACCATTCAGGAGTTCCAGCGGAAGTACGAACAGCTTGAGCAGCAGGTACGCGCCCAGTATCCCGATCTCGACGCCGCCGGGCTCAAGGCGATGAAACTCAAGCAGCAGCTCATCCAGAACCTTATCCTCGAAAACCTCATCATGCAGGAAGCCAAGCGCGTCGGCATCGTCGTGACGCCTGTGGAGCTGCGCAAGCTCGTCGAGAGCTTCCCCGCCTTCCACAACGCCGAAGGCAAGTTCGATCCCGACGCCTACATCCGCATGATCAAGGCCCAGCGCAACACCCCCGGCAACTTCGAAGCCGAACTCCGCAACAACATGCTCATGAACAAGCTCCGCGCCGACGTCACCGCCGGGGCCTTCGTTCCCGAAGCCGAAGTGCGTGACCTGTTCCGTTACGAAGGCGAACGCCGCATTCTGGAATACGTTTTCTATCCGCTGGAAGACTACACCGCCAAGACCTCCGTCGACGACGCGCAGATCAAGGACTACTACGAGGCCAATCAGGCGTCCTTCACCGTGCCGCCTCAGGCCGATGTGGAATACCTGCTCATCGGCGCGGAAGCGCTGGCCGCAGCCCAGGACGTCAGCGACGCCGCCGTGTCCGAATTCTACGAAAAGAACGCCGCGCAGTTCGCCACGCCCGAAATGGTGCGCGCCCGCCACATCCTCATCCTGAGCGACGCCAAGGCGTCCGCAGAGGATCAGGCCAAGGCGAAGGCCAAGATCGAAGAAATCGCCAAGCGCATCAAGGCCGGCGAAGACTTCGGCGAGGTCGCCAAGGAAGTCTCCGAGGATCCGGGCAGCGGCCCGCAGGGCGGCGAACTCGGCTGGTTCGCGCACGGGCAAATGGTTCCCGAGTTCGACAAGGCTTCTTTCGCGCTCAACCCCGGCGATCTTTCCGAGCCCGTCAAGACGCAGTTCGGCTGGCATCTCATCCAGGTTGAAGAAAAGAAAGCCGCCGGCCAGAAGCCGCTGGAAGAAGTGAAGGCTCAGATCCGCAGCCGCCTCGCTCTGGACGAAGCCTCCGGCAAGGTACAGGAAGCGCTGGAACAGGTGCAGCTCGCGGTCATCGGCGGCAAGTCGCTGAAGGACGCAGGCGAACCTCTCAAGCTGATCCCGCAAGCTACGGGCCTCGTGAACACGACCGAGCTGACCGAAAAAATGGGCATCAAGCCCGAAAACCTGCCCGCGTTGCTGGCCGCCAAGCCCGGCACCGTGCTGGATACGCCATTCGTGACCAAGACCGGCTACGTCATCGCCAAGGTGAACGAATCCAAGCCTCAGTCCGTAAAGCCGCTTGACGCCGTAAAGGACGACATCAAGGCCCGCCTCCAGCAGGATAAGGCCCGCACGCTCGCCTTTGAGGCCGCCAACGCCGAACGCAAGGCCTTTACCGCCGACCTGCCCAAGGAACTGCAGGGCAAGCTCAAGAAGACCGAACCGGTCGGCCGTCAGGGCTATATGGGCGATCTGGGCCTGAACGCCGAGCTGGCCAAGGCCGCCTTCGCCGCCAAGGTGAACGAATGGCTCCCCGTGGCCTACACCCTCGACGGCGGCGCGGTCATCGCCCGCGTGGCCGAAGTCGTGACCCCGAGCGACGAAGACTGGAAGACCGCCGCCCCGCAGATCACCGACGCCGTGCTCAACGCCAAGCGCGAACAGATGTTCCGCGGCTTCCTCAGCCTGCTCCGCACCAATGCCAAGATCGAATTGAAGAACGAAACGATTTTGGCTGATTAAAACCAAGTATTTTCCTGTCTCCATAAAGAAGAGGCCACCCGAGAAAGGGTGGCCTCTTCTTTATGGAGACAGGCAGAATATTACCGGATCAATTGCTTTATTTGATAATTCACCACGGGAATGAGATACCGTACATAGTACAGTACCCTCATTCTTTTATACATATAAAGCATTGCCCATGCATCGGCATATCTCTCTTGCCTCAAAGGGATAGCCACAAGCTGAAGCTCCATAGGCAGATTCATTGAAACACCTTCCGGCATTTCCGTAAATACGTCGCTCAAGGCCATCATGAAGTCTTTAAAACGTTCATCAGCCTTGCCATATCTGATAAAATCCCTGTATGCTCCCCTCAGCATATCTCCAATATTATCTGCATAGATCTTCTGTACTATCGGTTTCGCTGTACATACGGCGGAAACCATATTCTTCGCGGCATGGCACTTCCAAAGGGCATCCTCACGCCCTTTCATATACATCTTGGACTTGTCGTTTCCCTTTCTCTGCCGATACTTATACGTATTGATCGCAATGTACGAAATTGTCCTTGCATGCACGGCCACACGGCATGAGAAATCGTTGTCTTCGAATTTACGCAGTGTTTCATCAAAAAATAAACGATTCTCTAAGAGAAAGGAACGTAACAATAGTTTATTCCATACAGTAACGTTACGAGCCAATATAGGAAAGTTACTAATTGTTCCTTTACGAATATCTTTTTCAAAATCCACTGATGTATTTATTTCGTAGCATGACTCTTGCGCTTCCCAATACCAATTGACAGCGCGTCCCAAAACTACGTCAGCCAAATCTGCTATAGCTATATAATAAAGTGTCTCTAATACATTATTACCATAAAGAGTATCATCAGAATCCACAAAAAAATATATTCCCCGCAAGATTCTTTGATCCCTCGATTCCTTGTTTCCGAAACATCTCTGTTTTTATCATTAGATAATACGCGAACTCTGGAATCACCTTCAGCATATTTTCGTAATAACCGTAGACTATCATCCGTAGAACAATCATCTACGCAAATAATCTCTATATCCCTCAGGGACTGTGCAAGAACCGAATCCAGACATTCGCCAAGATACGGGGCCACATTATACACGGGGATAATGACGGAAACCTTAACCATAATACTTATTCCGCACCGAGCTTTCTCAGCTTCTTCTCAAACCGCTCGTATTCGCTAAAAATACAGGCGCAGTAGTTCTGGCGGTACAGGCCCATCTCCTTGGAACGGTCGATCCCGGCCTGCCAGAAGGGGCGGAAGTCGCGATACAGGAATTCGGAACCGAACCCGGCGTCGCTCTTGTAGTCCCCGGACGCCGCGACACGGGTTCCGATCCCCCGGATGGCGTCGTGCTGCTGGTGGCGGGAATAGAGCAGGCTCGTGGTAAAGCAGTCGAAGCCGTTTTCCGAGGCGATGGCGCAGGTCAGGGCAAGGCGGCTTTCGTAACAGTACCCGCAGCGGGCATGCCCCTGATTGTCCGCAATGCCCAGATCGTGCACCATCTTGAGCCAGCCGGGCAGATCGTATACATCGTCCTGCCACAGCATGGGGAGAGCCATCTGTTCCGCCACCTGCTCCATCGCCTCCCGCCGCCGGAAATATTCGGTGACGGGATGGATGTTCGGGTTGGCGAAGTAGCCCGTGACATCATAGCCCTCATCGCGCAGCGACTGGATGCACATGATGCTGCACGGCCCGCAACAGGCGTGCAGGAGCACCCTTTTGCCGTTACCTGCCATTGTTCTGCCCCGTATGAGGATGATTCTGCTGCGGGGCTGGAGCGGACGGCGTGGGGGAAATGCCCTCAATACGGATATCCAGACGGATGTGGAATTCCTTTTCCAGAAGCGAAAGCCGTTCGCGCTTGTGGTTCAGGAGGTACATCCCAAGCTCGGCGTCCACGCCGTGGGCGTACTCGGTCTGCCCCGCCGCCGCGGCCCCGCGCATGGCGCGGTACAGGTCGCGGAGCGTCTGCACGGCCTGCCATTCCATGTTGCGGCGCTGGCCCGTGCCCTTGCAGTGCGGGCAGGCTTCCATGCTGATGGAAATCGCCGAGGAGCCGGTCCGCTGGCGCACGATCTGGAGCAGCCCGAACGAACTCATCTTGCCGATGTCATGACGGGCGCGGTCGCCCTTCATGGCATTGCGGAGTTCCTTTTCGACCTCGCGGCAATGCTCGGGATCGCGCATTTCGATGAAGTCGATGACGATCTGGCCGCCGATATCGCGCAGGCGGAGCTGGCGGGCAATGGCCGTCGCCGCTTCCATGTTGGTGCGGAAGGCCATGGCTTCGAAATTCGTCTTGCCACCGATCTTGCCTGAGTTGATGTCGATGGCCATGAGGGCTTCGGTCTGGTCGAACACCAGACGCCCGCCGGACGGCATGAGCACTTCGCGGGAATGCACCTGCTCGATCTGGTTCAGGAGGCCGAAATGTTCCCAAAGGGTTTTGTCGTGCCTCTCATAGAGATGCACGAGGTCGCCCTTGCGCGGGAACAGCAGGGAAGCCATCTCCCGGATGGCTTCGGCGGTTTCCGCGTTATCCACCCAGACTTCGGACACGTCGTCGGACAGATAGTCGCGCACGCTCCGGCTGGCGAGGCCCGGTTCCTGATAAATCAGGGAGGGGACCTTTTCCGTGGTGGCGCGCTTGCGGATATCCTTCCAGACGCGCTTGAGGAACGACAGGTCCTTCTGAAGCGTGGTCTTGCTCGTGCCCGCGCTCACGGTGCGAACGATGGCCCCGAGCCCTTCGCCGGGCTCAAGGCCGCGGATCAGATCACGCAAGCGGTTGCGCTCCTCGCCGTCCTCCACCTTCCGAGAAATGCCGATCTGCTCCTGCCCCGGCGTCAGCACGAGGAAACGCCCGGCAAGGGACAGCCACGTGGTCAGGAACGCGCCCTTGGACCCGTTGGGCTCCTTCACGACCTGCACGAGGACTTCCTGCCCGGTCTTGAGCACCTTCTGGATGGGCGGATACTTGCGGCCCTTGGTGGGCTCATGGGGCTGGAGATAATACTCGGGGTGCACTTCGTCGATCTGGAGGAAGCCGTTCTTCACGTTCCCGTAATTGACGAACGCGGCCTGAAGGTTGGTGTCGATGTTGTTGATGACGCCCTTGTAGATGTTGCCCCGGATCTTGGCCTGCTGGGTCATTTCCACATAGTACTCGCGCACCACGCCGTCTTCCGTGAGCACCACCTCGACCATGTCGCCGGGAAGGACGCTGACCAGCATCTTGCGTTCCACGCCGGACGCGGCGGCCTTGGCCGTCTTGCGGCCCTTCTTGGCCTCCTGCTCCTCTTCGGCGGACTCGGCGGCATCGTCCTCGGACTCCCGCAACGCGGCGGAAGCGGCGGCCTTCTTGTTCCGGCGGCGGCGAGGCTTGCGCGGCACGCGGGGGCTACGCTCCTCGTCGCCTTCGCCTTCGGCTTCGGCGGGAGCAGCGGCGACAGGCTCGTCGTCATCATCGTCAAAAACAAAAACCTCGTCCTCGGGCATATCCGCGGGCTTGGCGGCCTTCTGATCCGTCTGCGCCCCCTCCGACTGTTCGGCGGCGGGACGCGCGGGCTTGCGGCGGCGGGAACGGGAGCGGGGCTTGCGGGGGGCCTCTTCGCCAGCGGCGGCCTCCGGGCCTTCCTCGGCCTCTGCGGGTTCCGCTTCGGCAACGGGCACGGGCGCGGCGACGCCCTCCTCCGGCATTTCGGCGGCGGACTCTTCAGCGACGGGCGCTTCCCCGTTCTCGGCTGCGGCGGCGTCATCGGCGGG
>USCL01000153.1 GCA_900553145.1 uncultured Desulfovibrio sp. | reverse complement strand
GGCGTAACCTGCCATTCGAGGTCGGGATCGAACAGGAAGAAGTCGGCGGGCGCGCCGGGCTCGAAGGTGTTGACCGGCAGGTTGAACACGCGGCCCGGTTCGGTGGCCCAGAGCCGGATGAGATCCGCTTCGGTGAGCACGCCTTCGCGTACAAGGCCGTAGGTGATGGTCAGGGCCAGATCCATGCCCGTGAAGCCGTTGGGCGCTTCGTCAAAGGGCGTCTCCTTTTCGTGGGCGGCGTGCGGGGCGTGGTCGGTGGCCAGCATGTCGATGATGCCGGCCTTCACGGCTTCGCGCAGGGCGGCGACGTCGGCGGGCGTGCGGAGGGGCGGGTTCACCTTGGCGAGGGTGTTGTAGCCGTTCACGGCGGTATCGTCGAGCGTCAGGTAGTGCGGGGTCGTCTCCGCGGTCACTTTGACGCCGCGCGACTTGCCCCATGCGATGATGTCGACCGTGCGCTTGGCGGAAACGTGCGCGATGTGCACGGGCACGCCGAGATAGTCGGCCAGCAGGATGCTGCGCGAAGCCTGAATGGTTTCAGCCACGTCGGGCTGTCCCTTGACGCCGAGGATGCCGCTGGTCACGCCTTCGTTCATGTGCGACTTGGCGGCAAGGTAGGGATCTTCGCAGTGGTCGATGACGATGAGGCCGAGATCGGCGGCGTATTCCAAGATGCGGCGGAAGATCTCGGTGTTGCCTACAGGGCGGCCGTCGTTGGAGATGGCGACGCATCCGGCGTCCTTGAGTTCGGCCATGCGGGCGAGCTCTTCACCCTTGAGCCCCACGGTGGCCGCCCCGATGGGATGGACGCGGGGGCCGTCGGGCCATGAACGGCGGGCGGAGTCGAGGATCTGCTCCGTTACCGCGGCATCGTCGTTGACCGGGTCGGTGTTCGCCATGCAGAGGATGGCTCCGAACCCGCCGTGCGCGGCGGAGCTGAGGCCCGTAGCCACGGTTTCCTTCCATTCATAGCCGGGCTCGCGCAGGTGGGTATGCACGTCGATAAAGCTCGGGAACAGGATTTTTCCGGCGGCGTCCACGATTTCGGCGTCGGCAGGGGCATTGATGGAAGCGCTGAGGGACTGCACCTTGCCGTCAACGACGAGCAGGTCCACGGAGTCGCCCAGATAGCGGGCGTTTTTGACAAGAAGAGTAGACATCGGCGATCTCCGCTGGTTAGAGGTTGTCCTTGATGTCGGGACGGGTGGCGAGGAGGTAAAGCACGGCCATGCGGACCGAAACCCCGGCGGAGACCTGATCGAGGATCAGCGACTGGGCGCTGTCCGCCAGAGAGTCGGAAACGTCGAGGCCGCGCAGGATGGGGCCGGGGTGCATGATGTGCGCGCCGGGCTTGGCCAGTTCCATGTGGGACTGCGTGAGGCAAAAACGTTTGGAGTATTCGCGCAGGTCGGGGAGCAGGCCCGCCTGCTGGCGCTCGAGCTGGAGGCGCAGGCACATGACGGCGTCCATGTCGCGCACGGCCTTTTTGCTGTCCGTGAAGACCGTGACGGGCCAGTTGTCCACGCCCGCGGGCAGAAGGGTACGCGGGGCGCACAGGCTGACGTTCACGCCGAGCTTGGTGAGCAGCAGCACATTGGAGCGGCAGACGCGGCTGTGGGCGCAGTCGCCGAGGATAAGCAGGTTCTTGCCTTTGAAGGCATCCTTGCCGTGTCCCCAGACCTGACGCAGGGAAAAGGCGTCGAGCAGTGCCTGCGTGGGATGGGCGTGCCAGCCGTCCCCGGCGTTGACCACGCCGCAGTGCAGCCGCTCGGCGAGGAACCGGGCCGCGCCGCTGCTGGAATGGCGGATGACGATGACGTCGGGATTCATGGCCTGAAGGGTCAGGGCCGTGTCCTTCATGCTCTCGCCTTTCTGGAGGCTGGAGCCGGATTTCGCCAGCCCGAAGGTGTCGGCGGAAAGGCGCTTGCCCGCCATGTCGAAAGAGGTCTTGGTGCGGGTGCTCGGCTCGGCGAAAAAGAGGATGATGCTTTTCCCCTTGAGGATGGGGACTTTTTTGACTGGCCGGGAGTTGATTTCGTGCAGGTTTGCGGCAGTATCAAGCAGGTGGAAAAGTTCTTCCTGCGTCAACTGGTCCACATCCAGCAAGTCTTTGTGAGGCCAATGGAAGGTTTCCTGTTGCATGGCGCTTCTCGGGGGTTGACGTTGGAGCCTGTCGTCTCGGCAGGCCGATGGCGTATCGGCGGAAAACGGAAAAGCTCAAAAAAAACCCCGCTGGAACAACGGGGAATAGAGAGAAACCGGGGCAATGCCGTTTCGGATAGCTTCAGGGTGTTCGTGGCGGCGAAGGGTAAAGATCATTCGGTTTCTCTGAGATGTTTGACGTTTTTTGGGCGCATGCCCACACGTTACGATATGCGGACTGCCCCCCGATGTAAAGTTTTTTTTGCCCCGGTTTGTGCCGGAGCGTAAAACGGGGTAAGAGAGGCTATCCCGCGAACCGTATCCCGGAGTATCTATGCTTCTGTATGTCCATGTGCCTTTCTGCCGCCGCAAGTGCCGTTATTGCGCCTTCTATTCCAGCCCGCTGTCACGTTCGGGCCATGAAATGGCCGTGTACCTTTCGGCGCTGCATGCCGAATTGGAGCAATGGGGGCGGCGGCTTGGCCGGGTGCCCGTCGAGAGCGTGTTTTTCGGCGGCGGCACGCCGAGCCTGCTTGAGCCGGATCAGGTGGCGGGCGTGCTGGACTGCGCGCGCCGGATGTTTGAGATCCCGCCCGGAGCGGAAATCAGCATGGAAGCCAACCCTGATTCCCTGCATACGGCGGAGAAGGCGGGCGGTTTTCTGGCGGCGGGGGTCAACCGGATTTCGCTTGGCGTGCAGTCCCTGAACGATGGGATGCTGGAGACGCTCGGACGGCTGCACAGGGCGGACGCGGCGCGGGGGGCGTTTCGCGCCATCCGTGACGCGGGCTGCGCCAACCTCAGCCTTGATCTCATGTGGGGGTTGCCGGGGCAGACGCTGGAACAGTGGCGGGAGGATGTGCACGCGGCAATCGCACTCGGGCCGGAGCATGTCTCCGCATATGGTCTGATGCTGGAGCCGGGGACGCCTCTTGCGGAGTCCTGCGGGGAGGCGGATCTGCCTCCGGAAGACGTGCAGTGCGCCATGTACCTCGAAGGCATCCGGCTGTTTGGAGAGGCGGGGCTGCATCATTACGAAGTGTCCAATTTTGCTCGGGATGGCTTCCGGTGCCGCCATAATCTGGGGTATTGGGAAGGCCGGGAGTATCTGGGGGTAGGCCCGGCCGCGGCATCCACTCTCGGAGGGGAGCGCTGGGCCAACCCGGAGGGGGAAGCGTGGCTGGAGCAGGTGCGGGAAGGGCGCCGCTGCCCGGATCGCGAGCCGCTGGATCGGGCCACACGGGCGCTGGAGCTCATGATGCTGCGTTTGCGGACCGTGGACGGTTTGCCGCTGGATGCTTATGAGTCCTTGGCTGGACGCCCCTTTATGGCTGATCATGGGCCATTCGTCCGCCGTCTTTGCGCCGGGGGGCTGGCCCGGATGGAAGATGGCGTATTCCGGCTCACGGACGAAGGGATGCTCGTTTCCAACAGTATCCTCAGCGAGCTTTTTGAAGAGGAACCCGAAGGCATGGAGTAAACGCTCATCAGGGGAGCAGCGGTTTTCGTAAGCGAAGAGGGATTATCATGCCTTTCTCCTTTGCTGGACAAGGGGGGCGTGCCCGTATATGGTGTTTTCCTGTATATGTTTCAGTTTATTTATTAAAATTTTTTATAAAAACAAACGGATACGACTATGTCCGAACAGATGTGCGAACAGCGCCGCGAACACCTGCGGGTGCTGATGCGGGAACAGGGAATCGAAGCGCTTTTGATCAGCCACGCGGCGAACCGGTATTACCTTTCCGGTTTCGAACTGCATGACGTGCAGCTGAACGAAAGTGCCGGCCGCCTGATTGTGATGGCGGACGGCAAGGACTGGATCGCCACGGATTCGCGCTATCTGGACGCGGCCCGGCGGCTGTGGGAGCCCGAGCGGGTCTTCATTTACGGTGCGGACGCGCCGGAAGACATCGCCAAGCTCTTGAAAGGGCTTGCGCCTGGCAAGAAGGTTGGTTTCGAGGCCCGCGCGGTCACGCTGGAGTTCTATGAGAAGTTCGCGGAAACGCTGGCGGGTTCGGGCTGCCGCCTTGAGCGGGCCGACGGGCTGGTCGAACGCCTTCGCATCATCAAGGATGCGGAAGAGATCCGGCGTATGGAGATCTCCTGCCGCCTGAATCAGCAGATGATGGAATGGCTGCCCGGCGTACTCGTCCCCGGACGGAGCGAAGCCGCCGTCTCGTGGGACATCGAGATGTTTTTCAGGCACCACGGGGCGACTGAGCTGGCCTTTGCCAGCATTGTGGGGCATGGCGCCAACGCGGCTCTGCCGCATTATCTGCCTTCCAGGGACGTCTTTTTGGAGGCGGAAAATCTTGTCCTTATAGATGTGGGCTGCCGTCTGAAGGATTATTGCTCAGATCAGACCCGGACTTTCTGGATCGGCGACAAGCCGACGGATCGGTTCAAAAAAACGCTGGAAGCCGTGCAGGAAGCCCAGCATAAGGCCATCCGGGCCATTCATCCCGGCGTGCTGGCGTGCGATGTTTATAAGGCCGCGAGAGGGCACTTCGAATCCCTCGGCGTCGCGGAAGCCTTCACGCACGGCCTTGGGCACGGTGTCGGGCTGGAAACCCACGAGGGGCCGAGCCTCAATGGCCGCAACAAAACGCCATTGGAACCCGGCATGGTCGTAACGGTCGAGCCCGGCCTGTACTTCCCCGAATGGGGAGGGATCCGCTGGGAGCATATGGTGCTGGTTACCGAAGACGGCTGCCGGGTGCTTTAGGGTGGTTGTGTGAATATCGCTTTTGTGAATGCCACGTTTGGATGGGGCGGCGTAAAGACTTGGTATCTGCAGTTTGCCGAACGCCTTGCCAAACGCGGCAATCGTATCTTCATATATGGTAGGCAACCTGAATTCATCGATGCGGCACAAGAACGGGTGGGGCATGGCGAACAGGTTCATTTCGGCCCGGATTTGAACCCATTGACAATCCGTTTTTTTTACGAGGAGTTCCAAAGGCACGGCATTGAGATTGTAGTAACGAACATAGGAAAAGATCTTGCTACAGCTGGAGTTGCTGCGCGGTTGCTGAACATCCCTGTCGTACAGAGGATCGGCCTGCCCGAGGATATCCCTTATCGCTTGAAAACACGGTTGCTGCATGCATGGATACGCCCGGCCTTTTTGTGTCCATGCCGCTTCATTGCCGAAGGGTTCATCAAGAGCCTTCCTTATGTGAAGGCCAAAGACGTGCATGTCGTCCTCAACGGCAAGAAAGCCTCCAATACCTCTCTGGAGTTGCATCACCCCCGACGCTTGATATGCACTCAACAGCTTGAGGCCGATAAGGGGCATGCTATGCTGCTGCGGGCATTATCCCAAATTCCAGAGCCTTTTGAGTTGCATATATGGGGAAGAGGCAGGGAAGAAAATGCATTACGCCAACTTACGCAGGAACTCGGGCTATCCGATCGCGTTGTTTGGCATGGTTTTTCTATGAATATCATGGATGACCTGCAAGCGGGAGATATTTTTTTGTTGGCTTCATACTGTGAAGGCCTGCCCAACACGCTGCTTGAAGGCATGGCAGCGGGCTTGCTGCCGATCACCCGTGATGTCGGAGGCGTCGAAGAAGTTGTTCCCGAAACGTTACGACGGTGGATGCTACCCTATGATTCGAAGGAAGACGTCTTTGCAAAAACGATGTGTGCAGCCATAAATCTTCCCGATACCGAATTGTTGAAACAGCGTGAGTGTGCCCGTGAAGCTTGCCGGAAGTCTTTTGATATTGATGGGCAGGCGGAAGAATTGGAAAGTTACTTTTTGAGAATTGCTTTAGGGGGAAAGGGATGTACTCGATTTTGACTTGTGCGGATACGAATTTTTATCCAATGGCGTCTTATCTTGCACGAATTATTAGAATGTATACAGATTGTCAACTTTTTCTTTATGACTTGGGGTTAACTGAAAAGGAAAAAAGTTCTCTTAAAAACATGGGAGTTACTATTGAGAAAACACTTTTTGATGATGACACGTTTTCTATGAATAGTAAGGGAAATATTCGAACAACACATAAAATAAATTGCATACGTCATTTTTTACATAAGTATAAAAAGGGAGTAATAGTCCTTGATGCAGATGCGTTACCAGTAGAGAATTGTATTGCTGAAATATTTCCCACTAATAATGAGATCATGGTCACATATCGTTGCGACCGTGAGAAAAAAGAGCACATTCTTATTAATGGTAAGATTAATGCAGGTGTCATGGGGTTTGGGAAAGAGATCGAGGATGACTTTTTTGGGAAATGGGAAAAAATTTGTGAGGATAAAGAACAAACAGATCAATCTGCTCTTAGTCTGCTTTTAGAGGAAAAAATTGATTTTAAGCAGATCAATTCTCGACAAACCTATGGAAAATATATCGTTCATACGCTTGATGGAAATATATATAATGATGTATCCTGTCGGATAGGAAAAATTTTTCACTTTAAGAGCGCGGGTAGAAAACGTAATAAACATATCGGATTTGTGTTGTTTGCATTATTCCAAAGCTTGTTCCCGGAAAAAGTATCAAAACTGGTAAAATTAAATCGGAAACACCGATGGTTTGTTTGGCGTAAGAAGGATATTTAGCTAGAATGATATTTTTCTGGAGAATGACGTCCGTGCAGTCAAAAATTTCACGCTATTTTTATTTGTTGGTAGATAAAGATATATTTCTTCTGAGCGCCGTATCTATTTTGTTTTTTATTTTGCCGTTTAACCGCGGTGTTTTTATAGCGCTATATCTAGCAGGCTTGTTAGGTATTCTAAAGTTACATTCGATATGGGAGAATAATCAGATAACGCTTCTGTCGCTTCTATGGATACCTTCGCTATTTTTTATTTATATTTGCGTGACACCGGGTATGGTGTTTAAAGATATAAACATCGGTATAAATATGCTTGTTGCTTTCGTTGTAGGCGTTTCCTCGGCCATCTTTATTAGAGAAAAGATTTGGTATGTAGGCTGTGGAATATTATTTTCTTTGATATTTTCTCTTATTATTTTTGCAATACGAGGATTTCCTGAAGATATGGTGTGGAATGGGCGAATATGCTTATTTTTTGACCACCCCAGTGTTTTATCTTTTATCTCTGGACTAGTTTTTCTTTTTTTTCTTAATGGGATAGAAAAACAAAATCTGATGAGGAAAAAAATAGCTATTATAGGGTGCATAGTTTCTTTCACTATTATGGTCTTTTGTGCTGCTAGGGGTACTTTTTTGGCTATTACGATTAGTAGTATTTTTTTAGGCATTATGGTGTACAGACGCCATTGGATTCGACTTATTTTAGTATCTATTGTAGGAGTGGTATTATTGTTAGGATTACTTCCCACAGATGAACGAGAGCGTATCCTCTCCGCTGTGCAGAATCCTCTCCAAGATGCGACCTTTATTTCTCGTCAGCCCATATGGGATGCTGCTATTGCTGGATTCAAAGAATCTCCTTTAATAGGGAATGGTATTAGAACCTTTGAATCTTTCCATGATCGTTTTATCAGTGAGCATGCTGAAGAACTTCATAATAAATATCCAATTGTTGAAACATCAATTGCTAGTCCGCATAATCTGTATTTGGGTGTAGCTTTTGGTTATGGTGCTATCGGTATTGTACTACTTCTAGCAACATTTCTGCCCGCTATCAAATGGGCAATCATGAATAAACAATACTGTTTTCCAACCTTACTTATTTTTTATGCTGGTTACGGTTTGTTTGACTATCCACTTCACAGGAAGGATGGTATACTTATGCTGTTCTTCCCGCTAGGTTTTATATACGGACAGCGTTTGATCACGAAGTTACAGCGCCAATCTCCAGCAGGACACAAGCAACCCTGCGGCGCACAGGCCCAGTAGCGCATTGGTGCCTCGGGAAGGGAGGCCCGTACGCCGGGATATCCAGCTTGCGGCCCCTCCGACGATGAAGCCGGAGAGCAGTCCGAACAGGTGCGCGGCGTAGTCCGTGTTGTCGCCTTCCGTGCCGAGCATGGCGAGGATGCCTGTGCCTGCGGCCAGCAGGAGAATGCCCCGGCGCCATGAGAGCTTTCCCGTGTCGCTTTGCGTCCGGGTACCCCATCCTTGAAGGGCCATGAAGCCCGAAAGCACGCCTACCGTGCCGAAGAGGGCCGTGGAGAAGCCAAGGCTGATGTGGCCCGCCGGGCGGTACAGTGCGTTGAGCGCGTTGCCGAAGGTTCCGGCCAGCAGGATGAGGAAGATGCCTAGCCCAAGGCCGACCCGGCGGCAAAGCAGGATCAGAAATGGCGCGCCGAACAGGACGTTGCCGAAAAGGTGCTGGCTGTCGGCATGCAAGGTCAGCGCGGTGACGCAGCGGTACCATTCCCCCAATACACGCACGCGGAAGACATCCAGCGAACCGAGCCGCGACCATTCTTCAGGCGGCAGATCCGGCAGGCCGGGGAGATGCGCCAGAAATCCCCAGTGCATCCTGACGCCGTGCCAGAGGATGAGCAGGAGCAGCAGCGCCAGCACCCAGTGCGCGTTGTTGTGCGTGGGCGGCTCGACGTAGGCCGGGCGCGGCTTTCGGCTTTCGGCCAGTACGGCTTCAAGCTCGGAACGGGCTTGGCGTTCGAGCAGGGCGGGGACGTACAGGCGGAGCTTGTTGCCCCTTCCTGCAAGGAGGTAGGGGATGCTCCGGGAAGCGAGTATTGTAATCCAGAGATCGAACAGGTGCGGCGGGGGAAGGGCGGGCCGTTAGGGAAGCGAGTATTGTAATCCAGAGATCGAACAGGTGCGGCGGGGGAAGGGCGGG
>USCL01000152.1 GCA_900553145.1 uncultured Desulfovibrio sp. | reverse complement strand
GACCGGGTACAAGCCCGGGGGGATCTGCCCGTTCGGGCTGCGCTCACCGCTTCCGGTCTTCGCTCAGGCGTCCCTCTTCGATTGCCGGACGCTGTACATCAATGCGGGCGAACGCGGCGTCATCGCCGTCATCCGGCCCGAGGCCCTGCGGCTTGCCGGGGCCATAGCCGGAGATCTCCTGAACGGCGGTTCCCGACGATAGCCCTTGACGGCGTGCATGGGGAGAGGCTATTTGGTATCATGTATATATGATACGGCGTTCACAATCCGGACGCCGCCAACGCACTATGGTGAACAATGCAGCAGCTTAACAAACCGACATACAGTGAACAGGTCGTCAACCTTATCCGCCAGCGTATCCGCAACGGCAAACTGCGCAGCGGGGATCGGATCAGCGAAGCCAGCATAGCCGAGGAATGCGGCATCAGCCGCGCACCCGTCCGTGAAGCGCTTTATCAGCTTGAAACGGAAGGCTTTCTGATGTCCCACCCCAAGCGGGGCAAATGCGTGACCCTGCTTACGGGCGACGGCATCCGCCACCGTTACGAATTGTGCGGGCTCCTCGAAGGGGCCGCCGCCGCCAACGTGGTCCTGAACCTGCCCAAAGGCCCGTGGGAAGAGCTGGAAGTCCTGCTCGACCGCATGAAGAAGGGCGTGGTTTCCGGCACACCCTTCGAGGATCACGCGGCGCTCGGCACGGCCTTCCATGAGACGATCCTCGAAAGGGCCAGCAATCCGCTGCTCATCGCCATTGCCCGCAGTTCCTGCCGCGTGATTTCCAAATACCTCATGTTCCAGCAGTGGCGCACGCTGTACACGACCGAAGAACTTTTTCAGCGGCACAACAGCATGTATGAGGCCTTTCTCACGCGCAACCCGTATACCATCGAAGAGGCCGTGCGGGCCCATTATGCCGATTCCGCCGAGCGGCTGGCTCAAATCTGCGAAGCCGAACAGAAACCCAAGCCCGCCCGCTCCCTGCGCCGCGCCCACTTCCCCACCGAATAAAAGCCCTGCCCCGTGCGGGGCTTTTTGTTGGAGAACGCCCCGGAATGTTCCCCCCTTGTAGAGAAGGGGAATCCCATACGGTCTCTCTCGCCCGCGGCCCTCAACAACGGCATTCCATCCGGGCGTTTTTTCGATCACTCTCTCTCGCGCGGCCCTCAGCCAGCCCGTTGCGCAGTTCCGCCCTTTCGTTGCTCTCCCTTGGCGCGGGCTCAAGCCCCCATGCGTGATGCCGCACGGAGAAAAGCGCATTGCGCCCATACACGAAAACCCCCGGCGGGGCCGAGGGCTGCGGGAAACACGGGCCGTCCGGTGGCGGAACTTAGAGGACGGCGATGGCTTCGATTTCCACGCGCGCGCCTTTGGGCAGGGCGGCGACGGCCACGCAGGAGCGGGCCGGGGCATCAGCGCCGAAGGTTTCGCTGTACACGCCGTTCACGATCTGGAAATCGGCCATGTCCACGATGAATACGGTCACTTTGGTCACATCGGCGGGCGTGGCCCCGGCTTCCGCAAGGATGGCCTTCATGTTGGCGAGGGCCTGCACGGCCTGCTCCTTCACATCATTGGAAACGAGCTCGCCCGTGGCCGGAACCATGCCGATCTGGCCGGAAAGATACAGGGTATCCCCTTTGCGGATCGCCTGAGAATAGGGGCCGATGGCGGCGGGAGCCTTGGAAGTGGAAATCACGGTCTTCATGGCAGTCATTCTCCTTGTCTGTTACGCGGTTATTTCGCCCCGTCGGGCACAGCCGCCCGCTCTGGGCATGGATGCGGCTCGGCGGAACCGGGACACATAAGGCGGCGGGCCATCATGGCCGTCTGCCTGCCGGTATGCTCAAGGCCGGGCGTAATGCGGGGCTCCGATCTTGGCGATGCGGCCCGGGTCGGCGTCCATCGTCTTCACGGCTGCGATTTCCGCACCGACGCTGTCCATGCCATGCCCCTTCCGGACTGGCCCAAAGAGGCGCACACGCATTGCCGCACCGGATGCCCCTTCGCCGCAACTGCCGATTGTCACAGCGGAAAAAGCAGGGACGACGGCGCAAAGGTCGGCCAGCGGGAAGCCTTCGCCTTGTTGTTGCCTGCGTCGCGTCGCCCGCCCGTTCCCTCTTTGCGGAGCGTATCCGACGCACAGCTCGCCAAGGCATTCCGCCGTAAGAGTAGCCATAAGGCGCACCTTTGTCATCAGGGCGGAACCTGCCGATGCCGGGAAGTTACTCCGGGCACGATCTTCCGGCCTACGGCACGCTTCCGTTTTTTTTACGGCCGGCAACGCCGCCGCTGACAGCCATCCGATCGGCGCCGCACGCTCTCTGCATACCGGACGAGGAAATGTAATTTCATTTTCTCCATTATAAATACTCTATTAAAATGTGTACATACGTCTGAAGCCGTTTCCGGAAGAACCGCCTCATTGCCATGCCGCCACCGCTCATTACACTGCCGCCCATGACGGAATCCGTAAAAAACGCGATCAAAAAACGCCGCGTCACGGCACGGTTTCGCCGAAAAACGCTCCCGGCCATTCAGCTGGCCTTGCATGCGCTTGAGAATGTACGTAAAAGCGAAATCATCTCCTGAAACCTTACCGTTCTGGAGCATACGACGGATGTTCCGGTGTGCCCGTTCCGCAGGTATGCGGCCCGGACGGTCGCCTGTGTAACCTTGTGAAAAATAGAGTCGCCATGAGTCGCTATTGCCGTTTGTTCCTCTTTTTGCTGATGTGCGGCGGCCTGCTTTTTGCCGCCGGTCCCGCGTTCGCCGCCGACGGCGCCCAAGCCGTTCAGGGGAAAGCAACCGCCCATCCCGCAAAAAAATGGCGCGTGGCCTACATTGAAGGCGGCGGGTACACGGACTATCAGCATATCCTCGCCGCCACGGCCAAGGGGCTCGCCGAACTCGGCATCATCGCCGACGGCGACGTTCCCATCCCGAAGGGGACGGACGACACCCGGCCCATATGGGACTGGCTTGCCGAGCACGCGGGCGGCGATCGGCTTATCTTCCTGAAGGACGGCTACTATTCCGCCAATTGGGACGCCGCGCAGCGTACCGCCAACAGGCAGGCCCTGATCGACCGTATCCGCAAGCGGGGCGACGTCGACATGATTTTGGCCTTCGGCACCTCAGCCGGGCTGGACATGGCCTCAGCGGACATTTCCGTTCCGGTTTTCTCCATGTCGGTCACCGACGCCGTACAGGCGGGCATCGCCAAGTCGCTAGAGGACTCCGGGCGCGACAATCTGCACGCGCAGATCGACCCCGATCGTTACAAACGGCAGATCGCCGTTTTCCATGACATTTTCGGTTTCAAAAAAATGGGCGTCCCCTATGAGGATACCCCGGAAGGCCGTTCCGACGTATCCCTGTCCGCCATCGAATCAGCCGCCGACGAACTCGGCATTGAGCTTGTGCGCTGCACCACGGCACTGAACGTGCCGAGCGATCAGAGCTTTTCCAATCTCAAGCAGTGCATTTCCCAGTTGGCGAAGACATCCGACGCCGTTTATCTCACCACCAACTCGGGCATGCAGTGGAACCGGATGCGGGAACTGCTCCAGCCGCTCATCAAGGAAGGCGTGCCCTCCTTCTCCCAAAGCGGCATTGAGGAGACGAAACTCGGCGTGCTGATGAGCCTGTCCCAGAGCAGCTTTTCCAGCGAAGGCCGCTTCGGGGCCGAAGCCATCGCCAAAGTCATGGACGGCATGCGGCCCAGAGACGTGGGGCAGGTCTTCGACAGCTCGATCGGGCTTGCCATCAATCTGGAAATGGCGCGGCTCATCTATTGGGACCCGCCCTTCGAGATCCTGCTTGCCGCGGACGCGATCTATCAGGGCATCAAAAACGCGGGCGAGTGAACGATGGAACCATCCCGTAAGCGTCTGCTCATCGGTGGCCTCGCGACGCTCCTTGCCGCGCAATTCCTGTATGGCGTCCTCACGCTGGCGACCCTGTACAAGTCCTATAAGACATCCCTTGTTTCGGTGCAGGCCATCGCCAGCGAAAAATTCTGCCTCGATCTCTCGCGGCTGGCCCGTTTCGGAAAAGATCCCGAGCGGGTGGAAGATATGGCGGAACGGGTGCGCCGCTTCTGCGAGGTCGCGGGCGTCAGCCGCCTTGCCGTGCTGGACGGAAAAGGGCGGATTGTCGCCGCATGGCCTTCCGCCGCGCCGGAGGCCCCGTCCGTCCCCAAAGACGAGAACAAGCTGAAAACCCTGCAGGGCGAAGCGAAAACGTTCGACGCCGACGGAAAGGTCTGGATCGTCCAGCCCATCAAGAACCGGACGGGGGCCGATGTGGGGAACGTGCTCGCGGGCTTCGACGAGACGGGCATAACCGCGCTCGTCGGCAAGGCCGCCTCCATGCACGCCCTTCTGTTCCTCGGGGTGGCCTTGCTCGGCGGCACGCTGTTCACCCTGCTGGTGCTGCGGGAAGGCAAGCCCCCGCTCCCGAGGCTCGGGAAGGGCTGCCTCATCATCCCCCTGCTCGTCAGCCAGATCGCCTTCCTTTTTTTCCTGCGGGGCCCGGTCATTTCCTTCTTGGAGGAAAACGCCCGCGACGCCGGGACGCAGCTTGGCCGCTATATCGGGCATGACGTCGCCCACATCAACGATCTCGGGCTGCGGCTGGCCGATGTGCCGTCCATCAGGACGTATCTGGATCACATACGCCAGAGCCTGCCTTGGGCGCAGTCCATCACCGTCAGCGACGCCGGGGGGACCGCCTTTACGGCGGGGAACCCGAGGACGCCCCTTCAGGCGGGCGTGCCCTTGTCCGCCGACAGCCCGGTTTCCGTGACCGTGGGCATCGCCGAGGGCACCGTATGGGAGGCCTTCCACTCCATCGTCTACGATACCCTGACCATCATGATCATCGCCATGCTGTTCATGCTGGAGCTTGTGCCCCTGCAGGGCGTGGGGCAGCCCGCCGCGCCGTCCGCCGGTGAGCCTTTGCCGCCGCGCATCATGCGCCCGATCATTTTCCTGTGCATGTTCGCCATTGATCTGCCCGCCTCCTTCATCCCCCTGCGGATAGCGGAGATGGATCTCGGACTGCTCGGGCTCCCGCCCGACGTGGTCATGGGCCTCCCGTTGTCGTTTGAAATGTGCGCGGTGGGCATCGGCATCCTCATCGGCAGCTTCTGGAGCCAAAAGAGCGGCTGGAGGCCCCTTCTGCTGTGGGGGGCGCTGCTGGTCGCGCTCGGCAACGTCGCGAGCGGCCTTGTCTCGGATTCCCTCTCCTACATCCTCGCCAGAGGCGGCGCGGGGTTCGGCTACGGGCTCATCAACCTCGCCGGGCAGGTCTTCGTCGTATCGCACTCCTCGCCGGAGCACCGGGCCGGGAACCTTTCCGCGCTGGTCGCGGGCCTGTACGCCGGGTTCCTGTGCGGCAGCGCCTTCGGCGGCCTCATCGCGGACAACCTCGGCTATGCGTCGGCCTTCCTCGTCTCGGCGGGACTGATGGCACTCATCGGCGTCTTCCTCCACTTCGCGCTGCCCCGGGAAACATGGGTTCCCGAACCTTCCGTCTCCGGGCGCTTTTCCCTGCGCGGGCTCGCCGCCTTTTTCTCGGACATCAGGATGGCGGGTCTGCTACTGGGCAATATCTTCCCCTGCGCGTTCGTGACCGTCTGCCTGTTCCAGTTCTTCCTCCCCGTGTCGCTCAGTCAGGCCGGGGTCAGCCCGGCGGGCATCGGCCGGGTCTTTCTGCTGTTCTGCCTCGTGATCATCTATCTCGGCCCCTTCTTCGGGCGGGCGGTGGACAAGTCGCCCAACAAGCTCGTCTGGCTTACGGGCGGCGGGTTCCTGTGCATCGGCGGCATCATCGCCCTGCTCCTCCTCGACGGCCTCCCGGCCGCGTTCGCCTGCGTGGCGATGCTCGCGCTGTGCAATGCCATCGTCGCCAGCGCGCAGGGGACCTATGCGCTCGAAATGCCCGTTTCCCGGCAGGTCGGTTCCGGCAGGACGGTGGGGATCTACAACATCACCGAGCGGCTCGGCCAGATGCTCGGCCCGGTCGCCCTCGGGCAGGTCATCGCCCTGTGGGGCGTCGACTCCGGGCTGCTCGGCATGGCGGCCGTTTTCGCCGTGCTGAACATCCTGTTCGCCCTGACCGGGCGCTTGGCCAAGGCTGGCGCATGACGGATTCCCCTTCCCTTCCCGCGCAAAGCCTCCCCCGTCTTTTGCGTTACGGCCCGACCCCAAAGACGATTCCGGAAAAACGGCTCTCCCCATGCCCCGGCAGGGGAGGACGCCCGGCACGGGGAGAGGGACGGCCAACTTTTTTCTGGTTCGCTTTTTGCTTTGTTCCTTGCAAGAGACTACGGCTTGCAACATTGTTGGCATCAGTGGATGCAGCCTTGCAAAGGAGCACGCATGATTGATCCGTTGGCCATGCCCATCTTTAAGCCTCTCTGGGAGGCATTCCCTTATCTTCCCGACTGTTTCGCGGCATGGCGCGGCATGACTCTCGGTGAAATCGCCGCTTCGGCCTACGCCGCGGCGGACGGCGGACGGCGGCCTTCTTCCGTCGCCGTGTCCTGCATGGCCAAGCACGCGGCGCGGAGCATCGGCGAGGAGGCGGGCGCCGCGATCGGGCGGTATTTTTCCCGCAACAATGCCGTGCTGTCCGCGAACCTGCACGGCATCGACTGCCTGCCTGAAATGGCGCAGGCCGTGGCGTTCTTCGGCCTTGACCGGATGGCCTACGGCCCGCCGGGAACGGTGATCCCCGTGCTGTCCTGCGGCGGCGTATCCTTGCAAAGCTCGGCGTACCCGCGCGGGCTGCAATCCTTCCACGCCGGGGCCCCGGCACGGTTTCCACTGTTCCGCAGCGCATGGCAAGACACGGTGGAGCTGAACGCGCCCGCCTTGGCCGAAGGCGACGTGCGATCCATCGCCGCGCACTGGAAGCTGACGCGGGCCTATGAGGAACGCGGGATTGCGGCGGTGCTGCGCCACCTGCTGGCTCCCGGCGCACTGGCTCTCGGACGCTTCGGGGAACAGGCCTCGCGGGTCAATGCGGGGCTGTTCGCCGCACTGTTCCCGGATGCCCGGCCCGTGGCCGCGTACCTTGAGCTGGAGGAAATCGCCCGCGAGCTGCTGATCGGCGATCTCGCCCGGCCCGATTCGGTGCTGGGCCGTGCCCTCTTCACGCCGCGCCTGCGCGAGGGGATCTTGCGGCGTCTGGCGGGCGTGCGCGGCTGCTGGAGCCCTTATGCGGCTTCCGGCGGCGAACTGCCCCGGACCGCCGGAAACGGCACGGCCTTTTTCTGGGGCGTGGACGGGCGCGGGCGTCGGCATCCACTGCGCCTCTCTCCCGGCAAGGACGCCCTCGAATGCCCGGGCTTCCGCCTGCCGCTTGCGCCGGAAGCCGTCATCGGCGCGCTGCGTGACCGGAGCGTCTATCCGGGGCTGTTCGTTTCCTACATGACGCTCGTGCTCGAACACGGGCTCCGCTGCCACGGCGGGATCTTTCTCGTGCGCTATCTCCCGGTCATGCTCCGCGCCGTGCGCGATCAATTCATGGAATGCGGCGAACCGCTCCCGCCCCTTCCGGGCCGGACGGCGCTGGCGGCCTTCGCCATCTCCATGCAGGCCCGGGGGCCGGAAGGGCTTTTCCCGGCGGGGATGCTGGAACTGCTCGCCTCCGGGGGCATCCGCCGCGCGGATCTGCAACGCCTTGCCGGGCTCCCGCTTGAAGCCGTCCTCCCCCTCAGCCTCGCCCGGTGGTGTCTGGACTACATCCCCCGCGAACAGCGCGCCCCGGCTTGGGAAGCCGCCTTGCGCAAAGTCGCGTGGGACGGCCTAATCATCGAATTATCATGAAGGAAAGGGCCATTCCCGGCACCTTCCCGGCAACAAGGCCCGCCTCCCGAAACAAAGGGGCGGGCCTCCGCATTGCGCCCCGTGACGCCTTGACGAAACGCTCCCGGTATGTTCCTTTAACGACGGAGCTACTAACTCCTCCGCAGACGGATTTTCCACACCCGAAAGATTGTGGGTTTTTGCGCTTTGCCTCCGGCCGAGCGTCTCTTCCTGTATTCTATCTCCGGGTGTGGGCGAAATACAAAACCCGAAAGGGGAAATAGCCCGCCGCTCTGTGGCGGTTAGTAGCACCCGGAGCTCTTTGTTTTGAGGAGCTCCCATACTAAAATCCACAGAGGTGCCCTGATGTTCATTACTCCCAAAAAATGGCTCCGCGCTTCCCGCTCACGCACGCCCCGCAAGATCTCCCCTCCGCTCCATGCCCCTCATGCTGCTCCACCCCCTCAGGACGAAATCCGCTGTTACCGTTTCTCTCCCGTGGCGGTGCGCTGCGAAAAGGCGCTCCTCGAAGAACAGGAGGCAGCCGACCTGCGCGAGCTCCTCGCCAATGCCTCCCTGTCCATCAACGCCTTCACCACGCTCATGGAATTGATGGACGCCGAAGCCAAGGTGGACGGCGTCGTGATCCACATTTTGGCGCGGGAACTGAAACGCATCGACAACATGCTCTTTAAGCTCCAAGACGCCTACAGCACGGTAGAGCCCGTGGAGGCGTACGCCGGATAGCCAAACGGCATTACAGCTCCGGGTGTGGGCGAACGGCAAAACCTGAAAAGGAAAATAGTCCGCCGCCCTGTGGCGGTTGCACCCGGAGCTTTTCGTCCAGAGCGGCGGGCTGTTTTCCTTTGGCCGCGTTCGGATGCACGGCAGATCAAAACCGTATGCCTCCAAAGGCACCGTTGCATGGCTGAAAGCGTGCCGCCTTCATGGTGCGGGCATTGCCGATACGCCACCTCGTAGCGGCGGCTTTCCGCCTCCGCAGCACCAGCCGTTTTCCGGGCACGGCCTTTGGGTTTGATGTCCCGATGGCCATTCCCCTAAAAAAGGACGGCTCCGCCGCCTCCTGCCCGCGCCCTTCTTCCTGTATCCGCCCCGC
>USCL01000151.1 GCA_900553145.1 uncultured Desulfovibrio sp. | reverse complement strand
CTGCTCATGGAAAAACAAAAGCAGCAGACCGACGAAAAGTCGAGATTTTATTTAGAAACAGCCCCTAGGCTGAACAATATCGACGCTGTTCAAAATATTTGTGGAATTATTGAAGAATCGTGTATTACGACAAGTCGTTATGGAAAGCAGATAATCCTTGTGACAAACCGGATCATGAATTGCATTATGTTATTGACGCTACAAAGAGAGAACAAGGACTCGATTGAATCCTATGCTTTCCTTTTGAGGAGTGCCCCCGAGAGACAATGGGTTGGCGTCTAGAAAATGCCGACCGGGTGAAGAGTAACTAGAAGGGTGAATATCGCTGTGGATCAAAAAAATTATAGTGGACGGTAGGTCTTGGCGACGTGAAGAACTTTGAGCCCACTGCTGAGTGAAGAGAAAGGGTTTTATGCTATTGGAGCAAAAATGTTGTATATCTCCCTTTTATGAAGGGGTATTGCCCGCGAATACGTTACACAATCCTTCTAGAAATGGGGGTAGATTCAGAGCATATTGAATGGCAGAGCAGACTATATGGCGCATAAAAAAGCTGGCTATACTTCGTTTTCAAGTACCTGCGTGATAAATTCGATCATCTTTTTCTGAAAGTATTCTTCGGAAAAGCCTTCCGCCTGCCTTTTCAGCCTGTCGCGTCCCCATGTCTGTTCAGGGGATGCTTCATAGGTGTTTAGTGCTTCGATTAAAGAATCAGCCGTCTGCCGTCTAAAGAAGATTCCGGTTTCTCCGTCTATCATACTGTCCAAGATCCCGCCTTTACCGAATGCGATAACGGGGCGTCCGGTCGCCATAGCCTCAAGAGGTGTGATCCCGAAATCTTCCTCACCAGGGAACAAGAACGCCTTGCAGCCTGCATAGAGAGCGGGGAGGGCTTCATTGTCCACGCGCCCCACAAAACTGACGGTTGGGCCGGCTAGTTTTTCCAAACGGTTTCGCTCCGCTCCGTTTCCTGCAACGATAAGCCGCCGTTTGGTGCGGGTACATGCCTCCACCGCCAGATCCACACGCTTATAGCTCACCAATTCGCTGAGACAGAGGTAGTAGCTGCCGGGTTCAGGGTGTCCGGGAACATCCTGAAGGCTCGCCATATTGGGGTTGGAGAAGCGTGAAATGTCGACGGGAGGATGGATTACAGCGGCGTCTTTCCCCCACCAGCGTTTGACTCGGCGCGCCACAGTACGCGAATTTGCGATGACGTGATCAACGCGTTGCGCCGAGGCGTAATCCCACAGCCGTAGCCGATGGAACAATGGACGCATGAGCAGACGCGTCACCATCCCTGCGGATTCCAGGTAATCTTGATAAAAATCCCAGAGATAGCGCATGGGAGAATGGCAGTAGCAAATATGCGGAGTATCGGCTCGGGCGATGACTCCCTTGGCAGGGCCGGATTCGCTGGAAATAACGAGATCATAGTCGCGCAGGTCCAGCTGTTCCAGAGCAAGCGGCATTAAGGGGAGGTATTTGGGGTAATACCGTACGCTTCCCGGAAGTTTCTGGATAAATGTCGTATGAATCGCATGGGATCTGATGGTTTCAGAGAGGGCCTCAGGACGTACGACATGGGTGTAGATATCCGCCTGCGGGAAAATCCTGCACAGGGCTTCGACGACTTTTTCTCCGCCGCGCATACCTGTAAGCCAGTAATGAATAATGGCTACACGTAGATGCGGCAATCTCTCTTCATTCATTGCGATTTCCTGTTTTACTTATAAGAAATAAGTTATCATGTAATATTAAATAATAAAAATAAAACCGAGCCATCCGTTCCGTGATATGATGCAGAACATTCCGTTAAAAATGAAAGATGCAAGTACTACCCACAGGGAGAATGAGGCAAGCGACTTGCTTTGAGAAAGACCCCGCATGCTCATCATTGGGTTTGCCCAAGGCTTTTTCCTATCGGTGCTGCCGTTCTTTCTTCACCAGCTTGAGCGCGCCTGTGGGGCAGACGGTGACGCAGGCGGTGTCCAGTCCGGCGTCGAGGCGGTCTTTGCATTGATCGCATTTGACGGCCTTCCGCCTGCGGGGATCAATCCAAATCAGGTGATGCGGGCAGGCCTTCAGGCAAGCTCCGCAGCCGACGCACAGATCTTCCTGCACGAAGACGATGCCGTCGTTCTCACGGCGGGCGAGGGCCCCCTTCGGGCAGGCTTCCACGCAGCGCGGCTGAGGGCACTGCACGCAGGCCCGGTAGCGGGTATGCAGGACGACCCGGGGGTCTTCATCCGCTGGGAGCGGTGCGGGGGATTCCGGTGGCGCGTGTTTGACGATGATGGGTGTCGCTTCTTCCGCGGCATTTTCAAAGCGGGGGCCGTCGACAAGCAGCGTCCCGAGGGAAATCCCCGGTGCGCTGTCGTGGGTCGCCTTACAGCTGGCCTCGCAGGCATGGCAGGCAATGCAGCGATCCTGATCGACGACAAGGCGGTATGTGCTCATAGTGCCTCACTCGGATGCTTTGCATCCGGCGATTGTTTTCTGGAAAAACGTCATGCCCTCCGCACCGGGTGCGGGGCATGGGGGCTCTCATGTCCGGTTCAATCCGTTTCTTCGATTTTCCGGATCGTTACAAAGTGTTCTTGGAGGGCCAGCCCCCCGCCGAGCGGGTCTTCCCGGTCGAGCCCGTGGACCATACACGTCTCGTCGGCCACGCCCTTGCCGAAGGCCCGCGTTTCCTGAGGCGTTTTCCTGCCGAAGCCGTGCAGCATGAAGACGGCCTCGGGGTGGATGCCTGTGGTTGCCTTGGCGCGTAAACGCCCGACCGGGCCTGCGGGGGTGCTTACTTCAACCCAATCGCCGTCGGTGATGCCGAGAGCGCGGGCCCGCTCCGTGTGGATCCACAACGTATTGGTGGGCGCGAGTTCGGACAGCAGTGGGTTGTTCGTCGTGCTGGCCTGCGTATGCAATGCCATCCGGCCGGGGATGACGCGGAAACGATCGGCGCCGGTGGGACGCTCGGGCGCCGTATAGGGCGGCAACGTATCGTGTCCCGATTCGGCCCACAGGCGGCTGCGGGCTTCTATCTTCCCGGAAGGCGTCGGCAACGTGATTTCCGCCAGCGTTTTCCACTGCGGGGTGGAGGCGAGCGGCACAAATCCGGTTGCATCGAACGCCTCTGCTGTGAGCCCGGTTCCTTCGAGCTGGTATTCCCAGATATCCTCGATGCGCCGGAAGGCGAGTTTGTCGAGGCCAAGGCGGGAGGCGAGGCCGCACAGGATTTCCCAGTCGGCGCGGGTGTCGAAACAGGGCTGTACGGCGCGCCGGCGGCGGAAGAACTGGGGTTTCAGCCCCAGCTTGGAGGCGAGGATGCTTTCCCGGGACAAGGCCGGGGAGAGCGGCAGCACGATATCGGCATAATCCGCCGTAGGCGACCATGTGGTGGTGATGGCGACGATGAGGTCGAGCTTGTCCAGCTTGTGGCGCAGTGCATCGGGATCAGGCAATGAGGACAGGATGTTGTGGCGTATCGAAACATAGGCGCGGACCGGATACGGATCGCCGGCCACGGCGGCGTCGAAAGCGCGGTGGAGCAGGCCGGGCTGCTGCCAGCCGGCTTTATCCGCCATCGGCTTGGCGGCGTCCGGGTAGAGTGCCGCGAGGGGCCGCAGCTGTTTTCCCGCTTCCTTGGAAGAAAGGCTGATGGGCATGCCGCCGCGCGCGCCGATGGAGCCGAGCAGGGCGTTGATGAGGTAGGCGCTGCGCGCGGTTACGAAGCTGTCCGCATACCGGGACGTGAACCAGCCGGGATACCAGAGCACTCTGGGCGCGGCTTCGGCCAGCTCCCGCGCCAGCTTGACGATGCGGTTGGCCTTGATCCCGGTTTCTGCTTCCGCCCACTGCGGCGTGCAGGGACGGACACGCTCTTCCAATGCCCCGAATCCGTCAATGTACGGCAGCATCTGGGGATCATAGAGCTTTTCCGTGATCAGCACATGCAGCACCGCGAGGTTCATGGCATAGTCGGTGCCGGGGCGGACGAGAAAAAACGTGTCCGCCTTGGCGGCGGTGACGCTGGCGCGGATGTCCATGACCGTCAGCTTGCAGCCGTTGGCCCGCGCGGCGGTGATGCCGGCGACTTCCCCAAGGTTCAGTGCTTCCAGCGCGTTGCGGCTCTGGAGCACGATATGTTTGGATTCGCGGTAGTCGATGACGAGGCGCCCGCGGTCAAGCCCCAAAACGGACGCGCAGGCCTGATCCACGTTACGGGTACAGGTGACGCCGTGGCTGTATATATTGGGCGTGCCGAGGCCGCGCGCGAAGGCCTTGTAGAGATCCGTGAACGGCCCGCCCCGGTGCGAGAGCATGACGCTTTCAGGGCCATACGTTTCCCTGATGGAACCCAGTTTGCGGGCCGCCGCGTCGAGCGCTTCTTCCCAGCTGACGGCGCGCCAGTCGTGCCCGCCGCGCCTTCCCACGCGCATCAGCGGGGACTGGGGGCGTTCGGGATCCTTCTCCAGCGCGAGCGCCGCGATGCCGCGGGGGCACAACGCCGAACCCGTAGCCGCATGGGGATTCCCCTGAATCCAGACCGCTTCGCCTTTTTCGACTCCCACGGCAATCGGGCACCGTGTCCCGCACATGCCGCATACGCTATAAACAGTGTTCATAATGGATTCCTGTTTGGCGAGAGGGAGGACAGCGGTGTACTCTTCATCCCATGAATCCCCTCTCACGTTACCCTGCCCGGGAAAATATCGATCGGTGGAAACTCGCCGTATCCCCCTCCGCCCTATCGGCGCCCGGGCATGCTTTTTCAACAATCTTTAAGATAACCCGTTAGATTATCCTTATCAATGGAAGAGATCCGGCATGTCCCGGCTGGAATAAGGGATTCGATAAAGTCAAAAGACTTTGGGGTGGTAGGGGTGGGGGCTGGGGAAGGGAGGGAGGCCCTTCTTCAGCCCCGTCCCCTCCCCAATAACGTAAAAACGCCCCGGCCTTTCGGCTGCACGGGGCGTGTAGTGACCGAGAAGACGCGCAGCGATTCTATCAATAGGAAGCGATGTAGTCATCCATGTTCGCTGCGGAGCAATTGCGGCTTACCCAGAAGGCCGAAGCCCAAACCATGAGGGCCGTGGCTTCGGTGTCGTCCAGACGTTTCAGCTTGGCCTCAAGGCTGGTGCGGCTTGCGCCGTAACGGGAATGAAGGTCGGTCTGTTCGCACAGTTCGGCGACGCGCAGCAGCAGGTAGGAAAGGCGGGTGTGATCGGGAAGTAGGCGCTGATCCCGGTGGGCCTCAATGATGGTTTTGAGTTCCGGCCCGGTGAATGTGCCTTTGATGGTCGTGATAGCTCGGAAAAACGTGTCCACCGCCCACGGCAGAATGAATTCGGCCCCCGCACTTTTGGTGCGGAAGTAGTCTTTCAACCAGCGTTCCTGCTGCTCGTTGATGCGTGCTGCGACCTGAGGCATGCGCGGCTCCTTGTGAAGAATATTGATTAGACGCTATCGTAGAATCTCTTAATATTCAAGAGCCTTCGCACTGGGACTCTTCTGGTGTTAACATATCGTCATACCAGACTTTTTTCATGGTCAGGCCGCAGGCCGGAGCCGTGAGGGGAGCCATCCGGCGATCGCGGGCTTCGAGGATGCCGGGAATGTCCGCAGGTTCCAGCTTGCCCCTGCCGACGGCGACGAGCAGGCCCATGGTGTTGCGGACCATCTGCTTGAGGAAACCGTCGGCTTCGAAGCGCCACGTCAGCTCGAGGCAGCCTTCGGGGAGAGGGCCGCCGGGGGCACGGGTGATCGAAAGGATGGTGCGCACCGTGGTGCGGAGATCGGTCCCGGCGTTTTTCAGGCTGGCGAAATCCCGCTTGCCGAGGAGGCAGAGGCTGGCTTCATCCATACGCCCCACGTCCACAGGGCCGCACGCCCAGACGAAAGGAAAGAGCTGCGGCGGGGTGTAGCGCTTGGAGAGCCAGAGGCGGTATTCGTAGGTCTTGCGGACGGCGCTGTGCTGTGCGTGGAAAGTGTCGGGCACGAGGGCGGCGTCCGCGATGCGTATGTCGCGCGGCAGGAGCGTATTGAGGGCGACCTGCCAGTCCATGCGGGCGCGCGATTCGGGGACGTCGAGATGGGCAACCTGCGCTTCGGCGTGGACCCCCGCGTCGGTCCGTCCCGCGCCGTGCACGTGGACGCGCTCGCCGAGCACATGGGCCACGGCATCCTCGATGATGTTCTGGATGGTCGGCAGGGGAGAGGCGTTCTTGAGGGCCTGCGTCTGCCAGCCGTGATACTGGGTGCCTACGTAGGCTATCGTCAGCTTGAGGCGGGGCATGGAAGACCTTTTGGGAAAGACGAAAAAACGACAAAAATCCCGACCCCCGAGCCGCAAACGCGGCGGGGCTGACGCGAAATCATCAGGGCCGGCTCGGAGCGGGGCGTCTGCCCCCCTCCGGGACTACTTGGAGCGGTGTTCGCTACCGGTGATGCTGAAGGCAAGGGCGTAGAGGTAGTGGAAGAAGTCCACATACTCCACGACGACCTTCTCAGGCACGTGAATCCGGGCTCCCGCGAAATTCAGGATGCCGCATACGCCCGCTTCGACCAGATGGTCGGCGGCGCGCTGCGCGCGTTCCGGCGGCGTGGTGATGATCCCGATTTCAATGCCTTTGGCGTCCACGGCGGACTTGAGGTCGCTCGTGCACGTGACTTCCAGCCCATAGACCTGTTCGCCGATCTTGAACGGGTCGCAGTCGAAGGCCCCCACGATGTTGAAGCCGCGGGCCTTGAATTCGGCATGGTGCAGCAGGGCGCGGCCGAGGTTGCCCACACCAATCAACGCAGCGCGCCATTCACGGTCAACGCCAAGAGACGCCTTGATGGCGGCGATGAGGCTGGCTACGTTGTACCCTACGCCACGCACACCGAATTCGCCGAAATAGGCAAGGTCCTTGCGCACCTGAGAGGCGTTCACGTCGCACGCTTCAGCGAGCGGGCCGGAGGAGATGACCTCCACGCCGTTGCGCTGCATGCTTTCGAGCACTTGAACGTACACGGCAAGGCGACGAATGGTGGCTCTGGGAATACGTTCGCTTTTCAATGAGAGCATAGTGGTATCGCATTGCTAGAGATGAAAAAACGGGGAGAGGACGCGTTGCCGGTCCCTCCCCGGAAACCCGGCGGGCCAACGACCCGCCGGGAACAAGCCGCTTGCTTACTAGATGAAGGGGTTGGCGAACAGGATGATCAGGTTCACCACGAGGGAGTAAATGGCCAGGGATTCCACGAAGGCGAGGCCGAGGATGAGGCTGACCTGAATCTTGCCGGCGGCGTCAGGGTTGCGGGCGATGCCTTCGCAGGCGCTCTTCAGACCGAGGCCCTGACCGATGCCGCAACCGGCGGCGGCGACGGCCATGCCGATGGCGCAACCGAAGATGGCGAGGCCGAGAGAGGCGGAATCCAGTTTCACGGGAGCGCCGTCGGCGGCGAAAGCGAGGCTGGCGATGCCCATCATGGCCACGGTGCTGAGCAGGGTCACAAGAATCTTGCGCATGTATGTTGCTCCTTGAGCGGTTGTATTGTGTTGGTCAGAAGACCATTTCCCCCGAGAGGAGTGGCCCTTTAGTGGGCCGGTTCCATAGCACCCTTGAGGTAGATGAGGGCCAGCATATAGAAGATGAAGGCCTGCAATACCTTGGCGAGCAGGAACAGGAAGTAGATGGGCAGCGTGCTCACGAGCGGAGCCATGAGGAAGAAGAGCAGGAGCACGATTTCTTCGCCGCGGATGTTGCCGAAAAGACGGAGCGTCAGCGACAGCGGGCGGGCGAGGTGCGAAATGAATTCAAGGATCATCATGAACGGCGCCAGCGGCAGCATGGGGCCCATGAAGTGATGGATGTAGTGCCCGCGCCAGCGTTTGATCCCCTGATAGTTGTAGTAGAGGAACACGAACAGGGCCATGCCGATGTTGGTGTTGATGTTGGCGGTCGGGGCGTCGCAGGCGGGGATGAGGCCGAGGATGTTCTGCACGGCGATGAACAGGAACAGCCCGCCGAGCACGGGGAAGACCTTGCGTCCGTCTTCGCCCATATTGGTGACTGTGAAATCTTCCAGCCCGCCTATGATCGACTCGAAGATGTTCTGCATCTTGCCCGGAATCAGCGAAATGTTGCGGCGCACGAGCCAGCCGACGGTGAAAAGGATGAGCATGGCCATCCATGTATAGAAGACGTGCCTGAATTCCACCGTCTGCCCAGCGATGGTGATGTGATCCAGATGAACCAGTTCGGAGATGAGAATCGGCTCAGGAAGTCCGCCTGCCATGTGTGCGCTCCTTCAAATGTCATTTACGCGTACAATGCGTCCGAAAAGAGGCGTCCCCGAGTGCGACGAACACGCCCGTCTTCATGCCGACCGGAATCGGTAGTCGGCTTTATGGGAAAGCCGTTGAAAAACGAAATACTTGTGTTGAGGTGGCTCTCTGTAGCCTGTCAGGCCGTTTTTTTCAACGCCTTTTTGAGGCCTCCCGCGGTCATGCCGACGAGAAGCACGGCAAGCCCCAACAGCACTGCGGAGATAGGGCCCTTAAACCATACCAGAACTACGTACAACAAAATTCCGGTAAATAAAAGTCTCATGTTCGTGCGAAGGAGAAGGGCAAAGAGACTGCTTTTGCTCCAACCTGCCGTGATCACTTTAGGAACAAATTTTATCAAGGCGAAAAAATTCCATGCGGAAAGCAGCGCCCCGAAGCCGAACCAGAAAATCCACGCCCCCGCCGGATGGAACGGCCAGACCGCCGCGCCCAAGAGCAAGGACAGCCCGATGACGCTGATCTGCCAGCACAGGATTTCCCGGATCGTGGGATCCTGCACGCCGCTCCGCCACAGTTTTTTCTCCAGCCAATGGAACAGGCTGTTATTTCTAGCGTTTTTTACCTGCATCGTCCTGTTCCCCTTGGCGAAGCAATATGCGCGTGTCCAGCCAGACATTGCGGAATCCCGCG
>USCL01000150.1 GCA_900553145.1 uncultured Desulfovibrio sp. | reverse complement strand
GCCGTCGTAGGAGAACAGACCCCCTCCGCCGAACGAGTCCGGTATTCCCTGCCCGTGAGGTATGGGGGCGCTTGAGGGGATCAGGTCCGTGATATCGTTATAGCGGTCGAGCTGGATCGGGCCGTTTCCCCGGAACAGGATATGCCCTTGGTTGTCGGAGACGAGCACCTGCCCTTTGCCGTTGAACAGGCGGTCGTCGATGGACATGATGAAGGCATCGGTTCGTACCGTTGCGAAAAGGGCGCCGAGGACTTTGCCTTCATGGACGATGGGGGAGATGTAGACGTTGATGTGGCTGTTGTCGGTCTTGTCCACGAGCAGGGTGGCGACGGTGGGGTGGCCCGTGAGCGCCCTCTCGAAATAGAGGCGGTCCCGGGCGTCGAAGGTCGGGCCGTCCGTCGTGTGGGCGATGCCGTCGAGGGTGACGAGCCCCATGCGCTTGAGGCCGAGGGTGCCGGCGATATTCGTGATCAGCGGGATGATCGTTTCAGGCTTGTCTTGCCCGAGTTCCCCGAAGACATGGGCCAGCGCCTCGACGGCCTGGATATTGCCGCGCATGTCCGTTTTGATGGCATTGGCGTACTGGCGCGTCACCTCGGTGAGCTGCGCTTCGGCTTGCTCCTGGATGTTCAGCTTCGTCCTGTTGAAATAGAATAGGAAGACCACGGCGAGCAGGGCGGCCGCCATGATGCAGTACAAGGCATAGGTACGCAATCCCTTCCATTCTTTTTGATCCATACGTTTCCCCGGGCGAAGTCTGTTCACTGGCGGGAAGGATAACGCGTGTTGATAACCAATGTCCAGAGGAAGCCAAGAATGGCAGGCGGTTTGCAAGTTGGGTAAAGTATTCTATCATGTTATGTGCAACGTATCCGCCTGAGCATTCATAGCTGTTCACTTGCATTGAAGCCTCGATACCTGTACAAGGCGGACCAAGAGGGGTTTTCCTATGGAGATATGCACGGTAGCCACCCGGAACCGGGAGGAGATGGTGGACATCACGGAGCGCCTTTACGCCGTGATCCGGGAAAAGGGCTGGAGGCATGGCGTGGCGGCGTTGTTTTGCCCGCATACGACCTGCGGCCTGACGATCAATGAAGGAGCCGATCCCGATGTGCGCCGAGACATGACCGCCTTTTTCAGCCGCACCATACCGCACAGGGGCGAGTGGCGGCACATGGAAGGCAACAGCGACGCGCACATCAAGGCGAGCCTTATGGGGCCGTCCCTGTTCGTGATTGTGGAGGACGGCGAGCTGCGCCTCGGCACATGGCAGAGCGTCTATCTGTACGAAGGCGACGGCCCGCGTTCCCGGTCGATCTGGGTTCAGTGGCTGCCCGCTTCAGAGAATGCCTGATTGACAGCATCCGGCTGTTTTTGCCTTGGCGAGATCCGGGTGGCCCATGCCGGATATTCATTCCGGGGGCGGGGGAGATTACTTTCCCGTTTCTTTGGGGAGGGCTTCCTGATGCGGCTCGTCCTGCCTTTCCGGTTTCCGCCGGACATTCTTGCGGCGTCCGTGCCCGCTCCGCAGCATTTCCTCATGAATCATCCTGAGAAAAGAGAGCCCGTCCAGGTTCAGCGCCATTGCTATGAGCAGCAGGACGTTGAGGGTGGCGTTTTGCCGGCGCCCCTCAAGCTGAGCAATGTGAATGCGAGAGAGACCAGCGAAATCAGCAAGTTTTTGTTGCGATAGCCTGGCCTCCCTTCGGACGCGCCGGAGCACGGTAGCGATAGCGCTTTTCAATCCCGGTAGATCTTCCATGCCGGGAGATCTAGCCCAGACTTGACAAAAAGATGTATTCTAAAACATACAAAAATGAGACTCCAACCAGGTTATCAGGGCGTTGGTTCGCTCCTGCGCATTATGAGGCATCCTATAATGGACTCCAGTTCCTTTGACGAAATTTTCCGCAGGTTTCAGAGCGTAACCGGTACGAGCACGCAACAGGAATTGGCGGACGTGCTTGGTATCAAGCAATCGACCATTTCCGAATCCAAAAAGCGGGGAACAGTGCCTCCCGGCTGGTTTCTCGTCCTGTTTGAAATGCGCGGGGTGAACCCCGACTGGCTCAAACAGGGCAAAGGGCCTATTTTTCTCCGCACCGAGGACGGGCGTTATCTGGAGCCGGAACCCGCCGCCACGCCGCTTGGACGGGGCATTTCCCTGCCGTATTACGACTCCGATCGCGTGCAGGGCGGCGTATGGGAACCCACCGGGACGATCATGCTCCCCGAGCCGTACGCCGGGAAGGAGCTCCGCATCCTGCGCATAACGGGCGACAGTTTTTCGCCCACCGTGCGCCAAGGGGCCTTTGTGGGGGTCGACACGGCCTGCGTCCGGCCTTCCAGCGGCAGCATCTTCGCGGTGTCCGTGCCTTTTGAAGGCGTCGTCATCAAGAGGGTGTTCTGCGACAGCGACACGCTTTTGCTCCGTACGGACAATCCGCTCCATCCCTCCATGTCCATCCCGCTCGCCGAAGCCGGACGGCTCATCGGCAGGGTCGTTTGGGTTTTCCAGTCCATCTGAACCTGCAAAGCTTGACCTTCGCCCCTTGTTCCTCCTGGAACGGGGGCGAAGTTTTTTGGGTGCGCAGGCCGGCCGTCGTATGGTTTGATGCATAATTTTTTATACCATGTTGACTTTTATTGATGCTTGTTGCGAGTCATGACAGACCGCTTTTGCAACGAGGTGCCGACTATGGCTCGATACCCTTCGCCCAACCCCTGAACAGCTTCTTCCACCGCAAGCCTGATGGCCTCTCCAGCCACAAATAATCGCTTGGGAGAAAGAGCTATATCAACCTGCACAGTGTTATAGGAGCTGTTGCGCAGTATTCGAAAATTATGGATTTCCGCACCCGGCTCAACCGTTTGGGCTGCCTCCGTTACTGCTCGCAAGGCCGGTTCTGTAATGGCCGGGTTCGATATGGCGAAATCCAACTGAATTGTTCCCGCCGCACCAAATTTTGCCTGGAGTGCATACGAGATGTCACTTATGGCGTCGTAAACGGCATCCGCATTGTCTTCCCAGCGGGCCTCCACATGAAACGACAGTATTTTCCGCCCAAATCCGTAATCATGGACAAGAAGCTCGCGTATGGCCGTTATCTGCGGGCAGGTCAAAACATAGTCACTCACTTGCTGAATAAATTCCGGGTTCGGAGCTTGCCCCACAATACGCTCAAGGGTTTCCGATGCGGCCTTAAACCCGGCGTACATGATCAGGGCGGACACCAGCACCCCGCACCAGCCATCCACATTATAGGGCGTGCACCAGGAAATAAGTGCTGCAAAAAGAACGCAGCCCGTGGCCATGACATCGCTCAAACTGTCAATAGATGCGGAACGTAAAGCCAGGGAATCTATTTTTTTTCCAATGGCCCGATTATAGAAAAACATCACTGACTTTATGGCAATGGATGCCAGCAAGACGGCGATGACAGGCACTTGCAGTGTGATTGCCACAGGGGAGGAAATGCTGTTCCAGGAGGAAACGGCCATATTCCACCCCATGACCATGACAGCCAGGGCAGAAAACAGGCCCATAAGCCACTCTATGCGCCCATGCCCGAAAGGATGCCGCTCCCCTGCTCCTAATCCGGCGATCCAGAAGCCTCCCAGCGAGGCCAAAGCGGTGACCGCATCGGCAATATTGTTGCAGGCGTCCGCCGTAATCGCCGCTGACCCGCTGGCTATACCAGCAAACCATTTTCCCGCACCCAAGAGAAGATTCAATACTATGCCTGCCGTTCCGCACAAGAAGGCGTAACGCTGCCGGATATGCGGTGACGACCAGTCCACAGAGCTTGCAAAGTATTTTTCCCATAAGAATTTCATAAGAATCACTCCTCCCGCCGCACGTCCTTCATAGGATCCGCACATGGGGATTCGGTGGTTTTGGCTGTACTTGCCGACCACGATGTGATGAGTTTGCTTAACAGAGCAGCCAAATTTACCTGTTCGGTTTCATCCAAAACTGCAAATAATCCGGCAATACTGTTTTGCAGTTCAGTTTGAGCTTCGCTGGCGGCGGCACGTCCCTTGTCCGTGATCTCTATGACAATGCTTCGCTTGTCGGTGCTGTTGCAGCGACGAACGATAAAGCCGTTTTTGTCCAATTTCCCCAATAATTCACTCAATGAAGGAGCGCGTATACCCAAGTGTCCGCGTAGGGCCTTTTGCCCCAGGTTACCCTGTTCAGCAAGAATCCCAAGGATTCGCCCTTGCGTGTGGGAGCCGTTGCGATAAAGCTCACGCATGGCAAGGTGAGCGGCCTGATGAAAAAGAACCAACAATTGTTCGGGACGTACAGCATGTGACATTGCATTTTCCTGCGGGTGTGCTACTTCATGAGTATATAGTTAGGTACCTAACAACTTGGATCGTCTGCCAACTCTCCCGTGTTGTCAATAGCAATGTTTAGGTACCTAAATATTGCTACGAAGACGGAGCTACATGCGCACGGTTGAACGCGGCCCTGCCGAGGTACATCCCCTTGTTTGGCCTGACCGCAAGATATAAGTGATACGGCGAGTTTCTTTTTGCCTCAAAATCAAAACTACCCGCACATTGCTATGCGGGTAGTTTTGATTATTCGCTCTTGCCGTTACATTCCGGCCAGCCGGAGCAGCCCCAGAAGTCATAGCCACACTGCATCCGATGGGTTCCGCCAGCTTGTCCGCGCCCGAACAGACGGAAGAAAAGGCAGCCGTGGCCGTGCAAAACAGCTTGAACGCGGTTGCCCAAGCACTTGATGAAGGCATGACACAATTCAGAAGCTTCACATGGTGGCCACGTCTACGGCTGATTCCGACTGGCAGACGGATTTTTCTCTTGACGCCGCCCTGACCGTTTCTGGACTACGGCTCCCCAAGGCAGAAAAAAGCATGGACGAAGATCCGATTCCAGTATTGCGAGATAAGGGCTGATCATATGGCGTTTCGGTTAAAAGGGCGAGAGGGGGAGTATGCACCATAATGCATGTCTTGGGGTTGATTCGGGGCATACTCTCAGTGACAGATTCCCGGGAATCCCTTATAACCTCCGATTACAGAACCTTTTCGGATCATGTCTCACAGGAGAGCGTTGTCGTCATGAATATCGGATCGTATACATTTGCGGAATTCAAGCAGCTTGCGGAAAACTTTCACGGCTATGCGGCGCCGGGCCTGCTCATCGGCGGCTACATGGTGGAAATGGCGAAGGCGCGCATCCCCGAGGGGACATTGTTCGAGGCGGTGGTGGAGACGCGCAAGTGCCTGCCCGACGCCGTGCAGTTGCTGACGTTGTGCAGTGCGGGGAACAACTGGATGAAGGTGCACAACCTTGGCCGGTATGCGGTGTCGCTGTTCGACAAGCATACGGGCGAGGGCGTGCGCGTGAGCGTGGACCCCGCCAAACTGGACGCCTTCCCTGAAATCCGGGGCTGGTTCCTCAAGGAAAAGCCCAAAAAGGATCAGGATGAAGCCCGCCTGCTCCGCGAGATTGAGGAAGCCGGGGACGGCATCTGCAAGGCGGAGCCCGTGACCATGAAGCGCCGTTTCCTTGGGCACACGCATATGAGCGCCATCGGGCTGTGCCCCATGTGCGGCGAAGCGTACCCCAAAGAGGACGGCCCGGTCTGCCGGGGCTGTCAGGGGGAGGCCCCTTACGTCACCGCCAGCCGGGTGCTGAAGGCGCCGCCGACGCGGGTTGTGCCCGTCGAGGAGGCTGTGGGCAAAACGGCGGCCCACGACATGACCCGCATCGAGCCGGGCGCGTTCAAGGGGCCGGAATTCAAGGCCGGGCAGCGCATTTCCGTAGGCGACATTTGCCGCCTCCAGCAAATGGGGCGTTTTCATGTCGCCGTGGTCGAGGACGCGCCTGACGCCGGGGATCTCGTGCACGAGAACGAAGCCGCGGAAGCCTTCGCCCGCCGCATGGCCGGTCCCGGCGTGACCTACAAGCTGCCCCCGCACGAAGGGAAAATCGATTTCATCGCGGAGCGCGAGGGATTGTTCTGCGTGGACGCCGACCGGATGTTCCGCTTCAACATGCTGCCGGAGATCATGGTGGCCTCGCGTCAGGACGCCGCGGTGGTGGGAGAAGGGGCGCGGCTTGCCGGGACACGGGCGATACCGTTGTATATTTCCCGTAGCCGCCTTGGGGAGGCGCTCTCCGCGCTTGGGGAAAGGCCGCTTTTCGAGGTTTTGCCGCTGCGCAGGGCCAAGGTGGGTATCCTTGTTACGGGGACGGAAGTTTTTCAGGGCATCATTGAGGACAAGTTCATCCCGGTCATCACGGCCAAGGCGCACCAGTTCCACTGTGAAGTGGTGCGTTCGGTCATCGCCCCGGACGACGTTGCGCGCATCGCTGAAGGAATGCGGGAAATCCGCGAGGCCGGGGCCGATCTGCTCGTGACCACGGGCGGCCTGTCGGTCGATCCCGACGACATGACCCGCCGCGCCCTGCTCGAAGCCGGATTGGCCGACGTGCTGCATGGCGTGCCGGTGCTGCCGGGGACCATGAGCCTGATGGGCCGGATTCCCGGGGATCCCGCCCACCCTGAGGGGATGCAGGTGCTCGGCGTGCCGGCGTGCGCCCTGTACTACAAGACGACGTTCCTTGATCTGGTGCTTCCCCGCCTGCTTGCCAGACGCGAACTCACCCACGCTGAGCTGGCCCGCATCGGGGAAGGCGGGTATTGCCTCGGCTGCAAAATCTGCACATATCCGAAGTGCTCTTTCGGCAAGTAACCTGTCGTCAAAGAAGTCCAGCAGCGTATAAAACCTGCTGGACTTATTTATTTTTATTCCTTCGATATTGTCAATGGCGTCATCAGGGTCATTGGCATAAAGGGAAAGATGGGGGCATTGCTGGGGGCAGTATGGAGATATGATTATCGCCATGCCCCTATACAGGGGGCATGGGTAAAGAAAAGGATGCCTCCTATGCCCCTGACAGATGCAGCGATTAAGGGTCTGCGCCCACAAGAGAAGTCATATAAGGTCTTTGACGGAAACGGGCTTTATATAGAAGTCCTCAAGACAGGGACAAAGGTGTGGCGTTTCAAGTACCGTTTTGGCGGAAAGGAAAAACGGCTCACCATCGGGGAATATCCCACGGTGAGCCTGAAGTCGGCACGTCTGCTTTTGATTGAGGCGAAACAACACCTCACACGGGGAATCGATCCGTCTGCGAACAAGAAGGCAGAGCGCGAACAGACCGATGTGAGGACGTTCGCGTCAGTGGGGGACGAATGGATGCTTCGTCAGGCTCCGAAATGGTCGGAACATTATAAGGATGCGCTCGATGCCCGGCTCCGGCGATTCGTGTATCCGCAAATCGGGACGTTGGACATTAAAGACATCCAGCCCAAGACCGTGCTCGATTTTGTGAGAAGGATAGAAGGAGAGGGTAAGACAAACACGGCATACCGGGTGTTGGGAGTTTGTTCCCTGATTTTTCGGTATGGCGTGACATGTGGATACTGCACGTCTGATCCGTGCAGGGATTTGAGGGGCGCACTCACCGCACGCATGGTAAAACCTAGGGCTGCGCTGACTGAACCCAAAGAAGTCGGTCGGCTCATGGCGAATATCGATCTGTACGCTGGCGGCATTGTCATGCGGATGGCATTGAAGTGGTCAGCCCTGACGTTTTGCCGTCCCGGAGAAGTGCGCAAGGCTGAGTGGTCAGAGATAGATTTTGAAAAGCGGATTTGGAAGATCCCGGCGGAAAAGATGAAGATGCGCAAGGAGCACCGGGTGCCGCTGTCAAGGTAATGCATGGAAATCCTTGATACCCTGCGTGCGTTGAACTTCTCGCAGCAATGGATTTTTCCGTCGGTACGCGTGAGCAGACCCATCTCACAGGTTGGTGTCCTTACGGCGTTACGGCTGATGGGGTACGAGAAGGACGATATGTGCGCGCACGGATTCCGGGCTATGGCATCCACGTTGCTCAATGAACAGGGATGGGACTCCGATGTGATTGAGATCCAGCTTGCCCATGTGGATAAGAATTCCGTGCGCGCTGTATACAACAGGGCTCAATATTGGTCGAAGCGTGTGGAAATGATGCAGGCGTGGGCCGACTATCTCGACAAATTACGCGCTGAGGCGAGCCATATCGCCTAGCACGGCTTGAGACTGGCGCGGGCTTTGCAGCCTTCGGACACCGAAGCGTCGCAAAAGAACATTGCCGCCACCTGTGGCCGTGTGGGAGGCTTGCAACACAAAGAGGATGCCGCACAGGGCACCCTCTTTGTTATTTCAATTGCGCAACAGCGGATACGAAGCTACGCCTTCACCTTCTGATAAACAAAGCAATCCGTCACATGGTCATTCACCATGCCTGTAGCTTGCATGAATGCATAGATGATCGTGGAACCAACAAATTTAAATCCCATTTTTTTCAAATCGTTGCTGATTTGATCTGAGAGTGGTGTTGTTGCTGGTATCTCCTCCATCTTCTTCCAATGGTTTCTAATCGGAGTATGATTCACATATGCCCATATGAAGTTATCAAAACTTCCGTGCTTTTTTTGTACTTCCAGAAAGGCTTTGCCATTTGTCACAGCGGCGTTCACTTTGAGGCGGTTTCTGATGATTCCTTCGTTTGCCAGCAGTTCCTGTATTTTTGCTTCACCGTAAAGGGCCACCTTGCCCGGATCAAATCCATCAAATGCTTTCCTGAACGCCTCTCTTTTTTTGAGTACTGTGATCCAGTTAAGCCCGGCCTGCATCCCCTCTAAAATCAGCATTTCAAACAGCTTGTTGTCGTCATGTACAGGCCGTCCCCACTCATTGTCGTGATAATCAATGTGTATGGGGAGATCCCCTGCCCAAGAGCATCTGATTTTTTCACACATAAGGTATATCCTTTCAAGCCAATCTATTTCTTTAAATAGTACCCTACGGAACATGACATGTGCAGGTCAAGTTCATAGGGGGCGTTATCAATATGCCTTGCCTATGTCTCTTTGATGTACTCTCGTGCCCCTGCAACTCTCACTGTGATAAAGTCCTTTTTCCAGAGAGAATCGCACTTTTTTACGGCATAAAGTGTGGCTTACTGGAAGGTTATCTGGACAAGCTTAAACAAG